>NZ_CP091740.1:1572225-1886670 GCF_022014595.1 Solitalea lacus
ACTGGTTTGTTTTTAACCAAGAGTTGAGCAATGCTGTCCCCTAATCCACCTAAACGATTATGCTCTTCGCAACTTACTACGCAGCCGGTTTTGGCTACTGATGCTAAGATTGCTGCATCGTCTAAAGGTTTAATGGTGTGGATATTTATAATTTCAGCATTGATACCCATCTCTGCCAACATTTCGCCAGCTTCAATAGCCGGCCATACCAAGTGTCCTGTTGCAAAGATGGTTACATCCGTACCTTCGTTTAACATAATAGCCTTACCAATCTCAAATTTTTGGTCAGCTGGAGTGAAGTTAGGGACAGTTGGACGGCCAAAACGCAAATAAACCGGACCGTGATGGTCAGCAATTGCAATTGTGGCTGCTTTGGTTTGGTTATAGTCACAAGGGTTGATGACAGTCATACCCGGTAACATTTTCATCAAACCGATATCTTCTAAAATCTGGTGAGTAGCACCATCTTCACCTAAAGTTAAGCCTGCGTGTGAAGCACAGATTTTAACATTTTTATCAGAATAAGCTACAGACTGACGGATTTGATCATAAACACGACCAGTTGAGAAATTTGCAAAAGTTCCGGTGAAAGGAATTTTGCCCCCTACAGTCATACCCGCAGCTAAACCGATCATATTAGCTTCTGCAATGCCAACCTGGAAGAAACGCTCAGGGAATTCTTTTTTGAACGCATCCATTTTCAATGAGCCGATCAAATCAGCACAAAGGGCAACAACATTAGGGTTAATTTTACCAAGTTCGGCCAAACCGGCACCAAAACCTGAGCGAGTATCTTTTTTTTCAGTGAAAGTGTATTTTTTCATTAGTTGGGTCTTAATTTTAGTTGATGCTTTACCTTTACACAGTTGTTTTTGCAAGCATCATTTTTCAAATCTTCAAATTATAAAATTCTCCAATCTTAATAGTCGCCGCAATAATTGTAACCAATAGGCTCTTCTAATTGCGATAAAGCTTGAGCTAACTGTTCATCGTTAGGAGCAACTCCATGCCATTTATGTGAACCCATCATGAAATCAACGCCAAAGCCCATTTCTGTTTTCATCAAAATTACCACTGGCTTACCTTTTCCGGTTTGAGTTTTAGCGTAGTTTAAGGTTTTAATAACCTCGTCCATTTTGTTGCCATCCATGTCAATTACTTCCCAGCCAAATGCTTCCCATTTAGCACGCAAGTTGCCCAATGAAAGAACCTGATCAGTAGAACCGTCAATTTGCTGACCGTTGACATCAATAGTTGCAATAATGTTATCTACTTTGTTGTGAGATGCATACATGGCCGCTTCCCAAATTTGGCCTTCTTGTAACTCCCCATCACCGTGCAAACTAAATACTAAGCTTTTATCGTTGTTTAGTTTTTTTGTTTGAGCAGCTCCCAGAGCAACCGAAAGTCCTTGACCTAAGGATCCTGAAGCCATGCGTACACCTGGCAAGCCTTCATGTGTTGTAGGGTGACCTTGTAAGCGGCTGTTCAATTTACGGAACGTGCTCAGCTCTTTTACAGGAAAGTATCCCGAACGTGCTAAAACACTGTAGAATACTGGAGAAATGTGTCCGTTTGAAAGGAAAAACACATCTTCGCCAATAGCATCCATGTTAAATTCAGGGTTATGGTTCATTACTTCGAAGTATAAAGCAACAAGGTAATCTGTACAACCTAATGAACCTCCAGGGTGTCCGGAGTTTACGGCGTGAACCATACGTACAATGTCTCTTCGCACTTGCAAAGCAACCTTTTTTAACTTTTCTGTAGTTGGCATTTCTTGGGTTTTAATAGTTATATTGAAGAATATGAACGAATTATTTAAAGGCGCAAAATTAAATAATTATCTGGGCTTTAAAATGATGAAAAGTAAATAATCGAATTATGAACCCTTATTTGGCGTTTATTTCTTTTCCTGAATAGAAATTCTGAGTGAGGCGATGTTAACAGCTTTTTCTAAGGCAAAAGAAGTCCTCTTCAATTATAAATATAAATGCCATTAATGTTGAATAATGCGTTCTTAATAACTAATGAGTTGTAACATGGCTCCATAATGAGCTGCGGCTCCTCCCAATACAAAAAAGTGCCAAATGGTATGATTATAGGTTATTTTTTCGTTTCGGTAGAAATAAACACCGATGGTATACAAGACTCCTCCTAAGCCAAATAAGGATAGAGTAGGGTTTGGAACAGTTTCAATCAAAGGTTGAATAATGAATAATCCCATCCATCCCAAGCAAACATAAACTATTGTGGATAGGAGAGTGTACTTACCCGTAAAGAATATTTTAAGAAAAATGCCTGTAATAATGATTGTCCACATTGAGGTTAGAAACACACTACCTGTGTCGTTTTTTATGTATCGCATAATTACAGGAACATAGGTGCCGCCAATTAATAAAAAGATGCAACAATGGTCCACAATTTGCCAAATACGCTTTCTTTCAGGCTGTCGTGTAGCATGATAAATGCTTGAAACGATAAACATTGTAATGAGCGCCATTACATAAAAGCTAATTGGCATAAACAGATGTGCCTTTAAGAACTTACATTCCCATAGCAAATAGATTCCTCCAATTGCAAAAAAAATGGCACCATAAACATGTGTGAGCGTATTTAATCGCTCATGTCTTTCTTCGTAAGAGGGGTAGGTAAAAAGATTCATAAGCCGCGTTTTTGTTAGTTTAATTTACAAAAAACAGGCCATAAGAAAAAGTGGTTAATCTATTTTTAATTGATTTAGCCTAAGTTTTTATCGCAATAATTGATTGTTTTTGGCACGTTCAACCAACTGTAAAAAAAGGTCCCAAAGTTCTGTTGATCCTTGCTCAATGATGTTTAATTTGCGCATTGCCTGCTCAGCTTTCACTCCGGCTTCTGTCCAGCTTTGGCCACCGTTTACTGAATTTAGCAGGAATGGTGTGATGCGATCAATTGTATTGGCAAAAACCGATTCTTTGGTATTCCCAGCCTCAAATTCAAGCCATAGAGCACTAAATTCTTCCTTTTGTTCTGAAGGTAATAGCCCGAATAATTGTTCTGCTGAAATCTTTTCGTTTTCAAATTTGCCTATGTTAGCTTTTTCATCAAAAAGAAAGACATCGCCAGAATAAATTTCTACAAGATCATGTAGGGTAAGCATTTTGATAACTTTAAGTAAATCAATGTCTCGTTCCTTAGCATAATCAGCAAAAAGTAGGGTGATTAGAATAATTTGCCACGAGTGTTCGGCAGTATTTTCTCTTCGGCTACCATCTGCAATAAAGTTTCTACGGATTACTTGTTTAAGTTTGTCGGTCTCGAGGATAAAGTTAAGTTGTTGAGCAAGTCGACCGTTAACCTGCAAATCATTAATGAGTTGGTGCATAATTAGAATCTCAAAAACATGCGGGCCATTTTAATTTTATTTTTAAATGGTGCATAGTAAAGGTCACTGTCAAACCAAGTTCCTGTTTTTACCATCGATTTTAAACGCGTAAAGGAATCAAAGCTGTATTTACCGTGATAATGTCCTAATCCGCTATTCCCAACTCCCCCAAACGGTATACAAGGATTTCCCAAATGGACCAGTGTGTTGTTTATGCAACCGCCCCCAAATGCAAGGTTTTGAATGTAGAGTTGTTCAACCTCATTATTCTTCGTAAATAAATAAAACGAAAGCGGATTTGGATTTCGGTTGATGATAGCGAAGGTTTCTTCATAGTTATCGAATCCAAATACTGGAAGTATTGGGCCGAAGATTTCATCATGCATCAAGGGTGCACTTAATGGGACGTTTATCATTAAGGTAGGCTCAATGAATAATTCATCGTCATCAGTGCGACCTCCCAGCAGAATGTCTCCCTGACTCAAATATTTTTTCAATGTTTCATGACGACGTTTGTTTATAATTCGTCCATAATCAGCCTTAATGGGGTGCTCGGAATAGAATTGAAGAATATATTTTTTAATTAAGGATAGTAATTCATCTTTTCTCGAATTGTGAACCAATAAGTAATCAGGGGCAACACAGGTTTGACCGGCATTGGTAAATTTACCCCAAACAATACGTTTGGCTGCATGGTGAAGATCGACATCTTTATCTACCACACAAGGACTTTTTCCTCCGAGCTCTAAAATTACAGGGGTGAGTTTTTTTGCAGCCATTTCGGCAATAGCGTAGCCAACTGGAATGCTGCCTGTAAAAAACACTAAGTCGAAGCGATTTTTGTTCATCATTTCAGGAATTAGCTGAGCTCCATCACCCGTTACAGCAACAATGTATTCTGGCTGAAATGTTTCCTTAATGATTTTTTCGATTATTTGAGCTGTTGCTGGAGCCAGCTCTGAAGGTTTTATAATAGCACAATTTCCTCCTGCAATTGCACCAATTAGTGGATTAATAACCAGTTGAAAAGGGTAATTCCAGGGACCTACAATTAATACGCAACCTAATGGGTCCTTGTGAATGTAGCTTCTTGAGGGAAATAGGGCTATTGGTGAGCTTACTCTTTCCGGCTTCATCCATTTTTTTAAACTTTTAATAGCCAGATTAAGTTCTTCGTACACAATCCCAACTTCAGTGCCATAAGCTTCAAACTCATGCTTGTTTAAATCCTTCTCCAATGCATCAAAAATGGCTTTCTCGTGGATCCTGATAACTTGCTTAAGTTTTTTTAGTTGTTCAATTCTAAATCTATAAGTTAATGTTGCTTTAGAATTATAAAAGCCACGTTGACTGCTTATTAAGGTTGATAATGACGAACTTTCGATCTCCGCAATCATAACAGTTTATTGAATTAGGTAAATTAAGCAAAAAATAACCAGAGAACTATAAATGTTTCAATAAAAACTATGCAAGCATTATAGTTGCTTGCAAAAGCAAAAACAACGCCCTGAACATTGGTATTCAGGGCGTTGTTAAAACCTTCAAAATCTATCCTATTACATCCAATACTTGTTGGGTGGAGTTTTTGGTATCAACTTTATCAATAATATGTGTAATCATGCCATTGCCGTCAATTATAAATGTAGTTCTGGCAATTCCCATATATGCCTTACCAAACATACTTTTTTCAGTCCAAACACCATAGTCTTCAACCATTTTCTTGTGGGTATCAGCAATAAGGGTAAAGGGGAGGTTATACTTATCTGCAAATTTGTCATGTGACTTTTCACTGTCAACACTTACTCCAATTACTTCAAACCCCTTGTTTGTCAATGTAGCATAGTTATCTCTAAAGTTGCATGACTCTGCTGTACAGCCGGGAGTGCTATCTTTGGGATAAAAATATAAGACAATAGTTTTTCCTTTATAGTCTTCTAGTACAACAGGTTTGCCATTTCGGTCTGATCCTGAAAAGCCAGGTGCTTTATCTCCAACTTTTAATTTTGCCATAGTGAATTCGTACTGTTTAACTTGGTTATTTATAGAAATCAGCTTCGTACAGAGTAGAATTGTTTTTCATATCAGTAACAACTAATTGTAATGTATGTTTGCCAGAAGTCGTTTGGTCAGTAAATGTATGTTTAAGTAAACTGCTTTTCCCATCGAGCTCAAAAAGAACCCAATCGCCGTCTATCAACCCTTTCCATTCTTTAATCCCCGATAATGAGTCGCTTATGCGGAATGTGATTGATGGAATCCCGGCCATATTTTTTTCATTTATTATATTGATTGGCGTAATACGAGGGGCAACAGTATCAACCGTAATATAATATGTACCAAAGTTTTTTATTTGTGCTTTTACGTAACCATTTTCAAACTCTCCACCTTGATAAACTTTATTTTCATTTACAATAATAGCTTTCAGTGGTTTTGTAAGCTGTTCGTCCGGTTTTATTTGCAATATATAAGGTTGACTTAACGGAATGTACTTATTGTGAATGGTGTGCAGGTTAGAATATGCTCCATAAATCTTTCCTCCTAGGTGATACTCAAAGTTGAAGTTGTTAAAAAAGCAGCCAATTGGAAAGGTCGCAATTATATTTTGATTAGTATATTGATTTTGTTTATTCCATTCAAATGGCACTGTTCCTGGTTTTATTGGGCGATTAAACGTTTTACCTTCACTTGTTCCAGTTACTTTAAAACTTAGGGTTGAAGTATTACCCACAACATCCTTTACAATGTATTCCATTTGGTATTCTTCATCACCTTCAAAGCTTTGGATTCCGCCATTTGGAGCAGTTTTGTAAATAGGAAGTTTGTTGCCTGGATCAATAAATGACCTTTGTATGAAATTATGGTTCAGCAGAAATGAGTTAAAATCAATGTATGAATTAATGGAACGTTGCAAGCTAAAGTCTAAGTGATCAAACACTGCTTTATATATTGTTTCGTCATTTCGTTTTAACTCAATAGAATAAATGCCGTTTTGGTTTCCTGCACCGTCTTGCATGTCGTCGGTTATTATGCCAAAGCCGATTTGCCCGTTTACGTTAATTTTGGATGCTTTCCCCACCACATAATTGCCACTGCCTTGTGATACAATTGGAAACCCTGAACGAACATTATTCCCATTTACGGAGCTGTTCTCATTCATCGGATACACATATAAACCTTTAATGAAAGGCTTTTTACTATCGCTAACAGGCAGGCCAAAAAGCAAAGGGTTAATTGGCTCTTCCGTTTTAGTATCTCTTATTTCGAAATGTAAATGAGGTCCACCTGAACTCCCAGTATTACCTGAGTAACCAATAAGTTCACCTTTTTTTACAGGAATTTCGATCGGAAGTAAATTGAAGTCAACCTCAAATGACTGAAGATGTGATTGGGTGTTACGTAACACCCTTTCTAGTCTTGGAGCATAACGCTGTAAATGTGCATAAACAGAGGTATAGCCATTAGGGTGATCAATGTATGCTGCGTTGCCAAATCCCCATACTTGAACTCTTATACGAGATATATGGCCATCTGCAACGGCATAAATAGGGTAGCCCTCCCGTTGCTGAGTTTTAAAATCTAGTCCAGTATGAAAGTGATTGGGCCTAAGCTCTCCAAATGTTCCTGAAATGACAACAGGGATATCCATGGGCAAGCGAAAATAACCTTCAGGATAAATTTTTTCCTGTAAAGTGGATGTGTCTTTAACTGACGCTATTTCTGGTTTGGCAAGAAGATAACTTAAAAATGCTGTAATACTTGCGGTAGTGAACAGAATCCCTTTAAATAAACCCATACTTGACACGATTACTTTATTTCAAAATCTAATAACTTCTTACCTTCAATATAACCGATTAGTCGATCTCCGAGATTTACTTTACCAACACCTTCAGGAGTTCCGGTGAAAATCAAGTCACCTTTTTTTAGGGTTATAAACTTTGAAATATAGCTGATAAGGCTCTCGAATGGGAAAATCATGTCTTTAGTGTTCCCCCTTTGAACCTCTCTATTGTTAATTTGCAAATTGAAGTTGATATTCTTTAAATCAGAAAATTCGGTTTTAGCAATAAATTCACTTACAGGAGCAGAGTTATCGAAGCCTTTAGCCAATTCCCATGGCAATCCTTTTTCTTTCAAGTTTTGTTGAATATCTCTTGCTGTAAAGTCAACTCCCAACCCAATTTCTTCAAAATAGTTTCCTGCAAATTTTTGGTCGATATGCTTTCCTTCTTTGGCAATTTTTAGCACGATCTCAATTTCGTGATGGATGTCAGTGGAAAAATCTGGATGGTAAAATGGTTGATTATGCTTAAGCAAAGCAGTGTCAGGTTTCATGAAAATAACCGGCGAGCCAGGAACCGGGTTGTTCAATTCTTTTGCGTGAGCAATGTAGTTTCTGCCTATTGCAATAATCTTCATAGTAAATTATGATTTTATTAAGTGAAGTGGGATTATAAGTCGAAATAAAGCCCAAAGCTTATACTGCGAATATCCCTGAAAAAAGCGGTTTAGGCAATTTTTATCTGAAAAAGTTTTGTTTCGTAAAGTTTTGTCCTAATAAAACAAAAACAGCTTTGCAAATTTTGCAAAGCTGTTTTTGTTATCAAACGTGAGTAGTTTTATAGAATTGAAATACGTTTGGAAACAGATTCATTTCCTACTGTTACCCTTACAAAGTAAAAGCCTTTTTGCAATGAGTTTCTAACATTGAATTTTATCTCTTGTGTTCCTGCAGTGGCACGTTGCTGCGACACCAGCGTAGATATTTCATTGCCAAGTAAATCCATCAATTTAATGGTTACCGTATTATCTCTTTTCAGATTATAACTGATAGTAAATTCGTCATTAACAGGGTTAGGATAAACCTTAACATCGCTAATCAACTTTTCTTCACTTGCATCAGCAAACATAATTGAACGGCTTGGAGCAGCAGTTGCCGGTGTTAAAATGTTTTTGGCGTTATATAACAGCTTTGAAACAGAATACGGTTTTGGTGCTGTGTTTTTTAACACGTAGTTATTACGTTTTTCAGATAAAACAGATTTGCTGAATGAGCTTAAGGTATCCGCTAAGCCTCCGTCTGGGTAGAAGCCCGGACGCAACTCTTCAAAGCCGTGCGCAATGGCAGCTATTGAAGCGGATAAGGCTATCAACAGGAGTAAGGTATGTTTATTGTAAAAGTATTTCATCGTATCTGCTACAAATATATAACATAAAATCTTTTTGAGAGCAAGTAGATTATCTAAATTTACTAATTATACTTCTAAAATCTTAAAAGGTTTAATTGAAAATTTAATAAAAACTTTAATACAATTATTAGTCCAAAAAAATGAAATGTTTTTAATTGGGTGATATTTAGTCAAAAAGTATATTTGCACACATTTCTTTTACATTTATTTTGAGCAGTCACAAACTTACTCGGTTGAGTGCCGCTGGTTTATTAATCAGTTTAGGTATTATTTATGGCGATATAGGAACATCGCCACTTTACGTTTTTAAGGCGATTATCGCTGATAGAATAGTTAATGAAGGATTGGTTTTGGGCGGCATTTCTTGCGTCTTTTGGACATTAACCCTGCAAACTACTTTGAAGTATGTGGTAATAACACTACAAGCAGACAACAAAGGGGAGGGTGGAATTTTCTCACTTTTTTCCCTGGTTAGAAGGAAAGCAAAATGGTTGGTGATTCCGGCTATGATTGGTGGTTGTGCCCTTTTAGCTGATGGTATAATTACTCCCCCGATTACTGTAACTTCTGCCATTGAGGGTTTAAAATTGGTGCCAAGTTTAGAACATGTGCCAGTTATTCCGGTTGTTCTTGTCATTATTTCAGTGTTGTTTTTCATTCAACAATTCGGAACTAACATTGTAGGTAAGGCATTTGGCCCTATTATGCTTTTATGGTTCTCAATGCTTGGAGTTTTAGGGATCATGCAATTAGTGCATAATCCAAAGGTATTAAAAGCATTAAATCCATATTGGGCATATAAAATTTTGTTTGAAAATCCTGAAGGGTTTCTGATTTTAGGAGCAGTGTTCCTGTGTACTACAGGTGCTGAAGCATTGTATTCTGATTTGGGGCACTGTGGAAAGCATAACATAAGAGTTAGTTGGATGTTTGTTAAAACCATGTTGGTGCTTAATTATTTAGGTCAAGGAGCATGGTTGCTGAACAATTTTGTGGGACAGAAAATATCTGATAATCCATTTTATGGAATGATGCCAAATGATTTTCGATTATTTGGTATTGCAATGGCGACTGCGGCTGCAGTTGTTGCCAGTCAGGCTCTTATCAGTGGGTCGTTTACCCTGATCAGTGAGGCCGTAAGAATGAATTTGTGGCCTAAGGTAAGAATCAACTATCCTTCAGAATCAAAAGGACAATTGTATGTTCCAAGTGTAAACTGGTTATTGTGGTTTGGATGCTGTTTCGTGGTTATCCATTTTGAAGAATCAGGCCAAATGGAAGCTGCCTACGGGTTGTCAATTACCATTGCCATGTTGATGACCACTGTGTTGATGTGTATTTACCTTGCAGCCAAAAAGGTTGTGCTACCTGTGGTGCTGGTTTTTGTGGGTATATATGTTTTTGTTGAAGGAGCATTTTTATTAGGTAATCTGTCGAAGTTTATGCATGGAGGTTATTTTACCGTTATTTTGGGTGGATTGATCTTTTCGGTAATGTGGACTTGGTTCAGAGCTCGTAAAATCAAGAATCGTTATGTTAAGTTTGTTGAGATAGAAGACTATTTTGAAATTATTGAAGATTTAAGCAAAGACGAAACTGTTTCAAAATATTCTTCGCAATTGGTTTATTTAACCAGTGCCAATTTCGATTCTGAGATTGAGTCGAAGATTATTTATTCTATACTGCAAAAACAGCCAAAACGAGCCGATGTGTACTGGCTTGTTCACGTAGATGTACTGGATGAACCTTATAAAAAGGAATATCGAGTAATGGAGATGGTTCCAGGAATTCTTTACCGTGTTGATTTCCGCTTAGGATTCAGAGAAGGACAACGCATCAATATTTTATTCAGAAAAGTGGTAGAGGAAATGGTGAAAAGTAAAGAAGTTAACATTACTAGTCAATATAAATCATTACGTAAGCATAATTTGGTAGGCGATTTTCGATTTGTTGTGCTTGAAAAAATTCTTTCAGATCCGCGTGCTTTGTCATTCATTGAACGAATTGTAATGTATTATTACTTTGTACTGAAAAAACTAAGTCTTTCTGAAGAAAAAGGGTTTGGATTGGATTTAAGTTCTGTAGCTGTAGAAAAGGTGCCTTTGGTTTTGGCAACTACTGAAAATGTTGAAATAAACAGAGTAAGTTACGACTCAGGTAATGGCATTGATCATCATTTTCATGCAAATCCACACCAGCATACTAGTGTAAGTTAATTCTTTTGAAATGATATCATCTCAAAATACAATGAGGTTAAAAAAAGCGCGATTGGACTCCAATCGCGCTTTTTTGTCTTTTACTTGTGTATTAAAACAGTACCTTTTTTTTAGGATTAAAAGCGTTTAGCTTATTGAAACTTCTGTAGAAGCAGTATTAGCTAGTTTGCTATTTTTCTGTCCGTAAGCAAAGTAGATAATTAAACCCACCAATAACCAAATTCCAAAACCAATCCAGTTAGTAATCCCAAGCTCGCTCATCATATACAAACATGATAGAAAACCTAAAACGGGTATTAATGACAAATTCTTCTTAACGCACAAAAATGTTGTGTATAAGGTAATAAGCACGAAAATCCACATAGGTATTTTGTGCTTGAATAAAGCCCAACCACTTTCGTATTTGCGTTCATACGGTACATTCACCTCCTCAATAAACGCCTTGTATTTTTCTTCACTTAATCCACTTAAAAAAGCCTCTGTGTCATCATGAGCATGTCCTTTAGTTGTTGCAAATTGTTTTACTGTACTAAGCTCATTATTGTTTAATGAAGTTACAAAATCTGCAGGCGTGTACATTTGAGGTGTATTGTTTACAAAAGACATAGTTTTTTGCTTATTGACTGTCAATGCAACTATTAAGCCTATGATTAACAACACTGGTAAAACATATTTTGCGTTAATGTATGGTGTTTTAAACTTACCTTGTGGAGCATTAGGGGTATTCTGTAATTTTAAAACTCCGGCGCAAACCAATACAAAGGCAAATAAAGTTCCAATACTGCACAAATCAGTTACGATGGTTAAGTTCATGAAGAGTGCAGGAATAGATACAACAAAACCAGTTACAATTGTTGCAAAACTTGGAGTTTTGTATTTAGGATGAATGGTTGAAAATTTCTTTGGCATTAATCCATCACGACTCATGCTCATCCAAATGCGTGGTTGCCCCATTTGAAATACCAATAAAACACTGGCCATAGCAATAACAGCGCTTATTGCTATTATAACAGATAGCCATTGTAAGTCAAGTTTGCCAAAAACAAATGCTAACGGATCCCCAACATTTAAGGATTTATAAGACACCATTCCGGTTAATACTAAGGCTATGGCAACATATAAAATGGTACAAATAATGATTGCCCACATCATGCCTCTTGGCAAATCACGCTGTGGATTCTTGCATTCTTCAGCTGTAGTTGAAATCGCATCAAATCCAATATAGGCAAAGAATACTGCAGAAACACCCTTAAGAACACCTGAGATCCCATTTGGCGAAAAAGGGTTCCAATTGTTTGTATCAATATAAAAAATGCCCACTGATAATACGAGTAGTATAACAGCTAGTTTGACTATTACCATGGCATTTCCCGCGTTTCTTGATTCTTTCATTCCTCTATATACCAACCATGTGATTAAAATAATAATTATCAGGGCTGGAATATCCAGTATTAAATGTAACCCACCAAGTTGCGGAGCGGCATTCCAGGCGTTGAAGGCCATCTGTAAATGAGGGTCTAGATTTTCGAAGGTTTTGCCGCTTTGCATAAGCGCTACAGCATCTTTGTGTCCTTTGGATATTGTCAAATAATCAGTTGACATCCAATCGGGTATATGGATACCATTGATGTTTAGAGCTTTGATATGGATATGCTCTAAGAAACCGGTGAAATAATCAGACCATGAAATCGCTACAGTAATGTTTCCTATGGCGTATTCCATAATCAATGCCCATCCTATAATCCAGGCCGTAAGTTCACCAAAGGCTACATAAGAGTAGGTGTAGGCACTGCCGGAAACAGGAACCATTGAGGCAAATTCGGCATAAGCAAAGGCGGCAAAGCTGCAGGCTATAGCAGTAAATACAAATAAGAAAATTACCGCCGGTCCTCCATCAAATGAGGCTTTTCCAATAGTACTGAAAATCCCTGCGCCGATGATTGCTGCAATACCAAAAGATGTTAAGTCTCTAACACTTAGGGTTCGCTGTAGTGAATGCTCGCTATCATGCGTACTATCACTCATGCCCATATTGGCTTCTTTTAAAATGGTGTCAACAGATTTCTTTCTAAAAAGATCTTTCCACATACGTTTTCGGTTGAATAATTATTTTAGCTTGAAAGATATAAAGTTTATTGTATATCATCTTATAAAATTAATGCTTAATAAAACTATTATTGCTGTTTTAGTGGCTTATTCTCGTTTTTACTTAGGGCGCTTTTACCATAATTACGATTGAATAGGTTTGATTATAACATGGTTGAATTATTATATTTATCTTGATCTTGTTTTGATATAATCTACATTAACAGATATCGACTTACAATGAAATATTTAAAGTTTATTCTTATAGTTGTTGCATTTCTTAGCTTAAGTTGTGCTTCGGCCCAGATATCACCCAAAATGGAGTCAGCAGAAATTAAAATGAATGTTATCTCAAGAGGAAGCTATCAGTACCTGATAAAAATAGGTGAACATTTGTATCTGCCCAAATCCCTTAGCGATGAATATAAGGAGGAGGGATTGAAAATTGAGATTTCCTATGTAGTGTTAAGCAAAAAAGGCATTGTGTATAAGACTTCCCCGACAGATGCTCCTTTGCCAGATTTCAAGGTTAATTATATCGACATAAAGAGTATCAAGAAAGTAGAAAAATAAAGGGCTGAATAATCACTCAGCCCTTACTTTTAAAAATGGAAAAATTAATTTGCAAATGCAGCGCGAGGGCCTCCTGCTGCAAATACAGCTAAAGCTCTTGCTTTTTGACCTGCAGTAAACATATACATACAAGCATCATCAGTATAATCCATATAGTTCATGGTCATTTCAACAGGAGTGCCTGTGCAAGTACTTAAATGAGGGTATGAAGGACAACCGTAGTTGGCTGCATTATGCTGAGGAGTATCGTTAACTTGATCGTTTCCGCATGTAGCATCACCCCAGATATGGCGAAGATTCATCCAGTGGCCCACTTCGTGTGTAGCAGTTCTTCCTTTATTAAATGGAGCTCTGGCAGTTCCTACTCTACCGAAAGCGGTGTTTAAAATTACCACTCCATCAGTTGCTGGTGCACCTCCAGGGAACTGGGCATAGCCTAATAAGCTGTTGCCTAAAGTGCAAGACCATAAGTTTAAAGTGGTGGTTGGATTGGTAGGATCAATACCGCCACGAGCAGTGCTCTTCATAGCATCATCCGTACCCCAGCTTCTTTTTTTAGTAGATTTACGAAATATATTAACCAGTTTGAATTTAACACCAATTGCTGCTTTTGAATCCGAAAACAAAGCTGGAACATTTCCGTAATCTGCATTAGTTCCGCTAAAGTCTTCATTTAAAACATCAATTTGAGATTGGATTTGTGCATCAGAAATGTTTTCATCGGTTGTTCTGTACAATACGTTTACTACAACCGGAATTTCAATGGTTCCATCCGGCAACAAAGAGTTCAACTCTTTTTCGTTTGAAGCCAAACGCTGTGTAAAGGCTTCAATGGCATTCATGCGCTGTTGCAAGCTAGGGTCTTGACTAAGTTGCTGATTTAATACCTCCATTGATCCACATTCACGTTTAAGTACTGCATTTTCTTCAACATCGATGCGCTCATTTTTAGCTGAATCCATTTTGGTACAGCTAAATGTCATAAATGCTGCGGCTATTAATAAGCCAATTTTTAAGTTTTCCTTCTTCATAGTTTTTAAATTAAAATTTATTTATTGTTATTGTTATTCGAATAGTTTTAATGCTTTATGCAAAAGCAGAGAAGACTGGATCTGATGAAAAAACAATTGAGAGAAAGGAGCTTATTTGTCAGCATTATTGCCGACAATTAATAAGTCACTAGCAGAGAAGGTTGTAAATAAAAGAGATTGGGTAATTATTGATTCCATTACAAATTGTCAATCTATATAGTGTTCAAATTAGTTACTCTTATTGATGAATCCGTTTAAAATTAAGTTTATGTAATTGGTCTGTTACATTTATGCTGGTTTATTGTAACGGCAATGATACGGCAATAAAATTGAATTAATAATGTTTAAACAAGTAGTTCTAGTGAAAAGGTGGGTTTTGACTATTTTTTTGATTATTAAATAGTTAATGCTTTTTAGTTAAAAATGCGAGCTTGTTAAAATTGAGGTAGAAATTTTTTAACCATTAATTTATTTTGGTTTTAAGCTTAAATTATTTGTAAAAATGATAATTATGAAATAAAATTTTAAATACTTTGTTTTTTCATGGTTATTATTTGGTTTTTTCTTACTGTAGCCAATGGATTAAAATAAAAAAGAGGAGTTGGTTATTATTCCAACTCCTCTTTTTAGGTATATTTTTTTCTTTAATCTAATTTTTCTAATTCATTTTTTACGAACTGCATTAATTCATGTACATATTCTTTTGAAAAATTGAATTCAATGCCTGCGGTTTCATAAATTTTCCCAATTGGCTTGGTATATCCCAGTTTTAATGCATTTAAATAATTTTTTAAACCTTTTTCTGGATTTTGTTTGTAGTTTCTCCAAACTGCAATGGCTCCTAATTGGGCAATAGCATATTCTATGTAGTAAAAAGGAACTTCAAATAGGTGCAATTGTTTTTGCCATAAATTGGCTTTGGCTTGGTCAAGCCCGGTCCAATCAACAAAACCTGCCCCAAACCGATCGTAAATTTCAATCCACGCCTTGGTTCTTTCTTCAACTGTATGGTTAGGATGTGTATAAATCCAATGTTGAAAAGCATCAATTACAGCTACCCAAGGCAATGTTTTTAAAACGTCTTTAAGCTGATCTTTTTTAGCACGAATTAAATCTTCTTCGTTATCAAAAAAATCATCCCAGTGATCCATAGAAATCAATTCCATGGACATTGAAGCCAGTTCTGCAATTTCTGAAGTAAGGTGTTTGAAATCATTCAGTTCCAAATCAGCCGAAATAAAAGTATGAACCGCATGACCTCCTTCGTGCACCATAGTACTTAAATCGCGCATTGAGTTAGCTGAATTCATGAAAATAAAAGGCATACCCGTTTCAGCCAAAGGGTAGTTATAACCGCCAGGGGCTTTACCCTTACGTGATTCAACATCGAATAGTCCTTCGGTTTTCATTGTGCCTAAGCATTTACCCAAATAGGGGTCAAGTTTTTCAAAACAGGCAATGGACTTATCAATAAGTTCTTGGCCGTTGTTGAAAGGCTTTAGCATTGGTTTGCCGGTTACGTCAACTTCCGTGTCCCAGGGTTTTAAAGTAGCCAAATTTAAGACGGCCTTCCGTTTTTCGGCTTGGGTCTTTAATATTGGAACAACTTCTTTCTCTATTGCCTCATGAAATGCAAAGCAATCCTGTACAGTATAATCAAAACGACCTAATGCAGCAAAAGCGTAATCCCTAAAATTTTCAAAGCCTGCATTATGGGCTACTTGTTGACGTAGGCCAATTAAGGTTGTGTATAGATCATTCAATGGATTTTTATCCTGTAAACGACGAGTGCTTATTTTTTCGTAGGCTTTTTCCCGAACCTCTCTGTCAACATCTTTTAAAAAATTAGAAGCTTGCTCAAGTGTATATTCTTTGTCGTTAATGGTAACACTCATTGCACCGGAAATGGCTCCGAATTTTTGTTGTTCAACTTGTAATTGGCTCATTAAAGGAATGTTTTCATCCCGAAACAGTTCCAGTTGTTTTTTTATGCCTCTTATTAATACAAAGTATTTTTGTTGATCAAGTTTGGATAAATAAGGTGAAGCGATGAACTTTTTGTTTAGATCATTGGTATACGGAGCAATTTTGGGTTCAATTTCAGTAGCGAAATACTGGAAATCCGCCAGCAGCTTTTCATCAGTTGTGTCACAGGTCATTTTTATATATCGCCATGCAAAATCCTCTTCTAAAGTTGCTTCAAGTTCGCTGCGGTCACGTAACCATTGTTCAAGTTCTTCTTTGGATTGAATTGAACGTTCTAACAGTTGTTTATAAAAAGGTTCAATACTTTCGAATGTGATTTCGAAGGATTGAGGAAGGAAAGTTCTGTTTTTTAACATTTTTTATTGATGTTTTCATCCATTAGCAAGCGTTAAATTATTCTAAGGAAAGATGTTTATATTTCCTGCTTTCGGACGAGGTTTTTTTATTAAAATTTAATGTAAGTGTCTGCCAAAAAAAATACTGCAAAGCAAACGCTTGCAATGCCATTGGCGGTCATAAATGCTAAATTAACACGGCTTAGGTCATTTGGTTTTACAATAGAATGCTGATAGATGAGCATTCCAATGTATCCAGCCACGCCAATCCAATAAAATAAACCAAATAGGCCCAGCCAGCCCGCAGCAATTACAAACAAGGCTGATAATAAATGTAGAATTGATGAAAAGTTTAGTGCTTTTCGGGTTCCTAACCATTCAGGGATAGAATGAAGTTGCTGAGAACGGTCAAAATCTTCATCTTGTAAGGCATAAATAATATCAAAACCACTGACCCAAGTAATAACAGCTAGTGAAAATAAAATGGGTAATAGAGCAAATTCACCTGTAACCACCAAATAAGCACCAATTGGTGCTAAAGATAAGCCTAACCCCAATACCAAATGACAAAATGAAGTAAAACGCTTGGTATAACTGTACCCTAAAACAACTAGAAGAGCAATTGGTGATAAGTAGAAACAAATGCTATTAATAAAATATGTGGTAGTGATGAATGCTGCACAGTTAAATAGTGTAAATAGCATTGCCTTTTGAGGGCTTATTATTCCTGCCGGGATCTCACGTACTTTGGTTCTAGGGTTTTTAGCATCAAATTCCCTGTCAATAAAGCGGTTAAATGCCATAGCGGCACTCCGTGCAAATACCATGCAGGCAATCATTAGTATAAATTTCTTTAATTCAAATGCGGCACCGGTAGATGAAACTGCCAATACAAACCCAATAACGGCAAATGGCATGGCAAATATGGTGTGGCTGAATTTTATAAGTGATAAATAATTCTTCATTCTATTGGTTAATAGTAATTGGCTTACTAGCGGAAGGCTTAATGTGATGAATTGATTAGTCTTTTTGTATATCTTCTAAACGGAAACTTTGATTTACTCCATTAATGAACTCTAACAGCTCTTCTCTTCCGCTTTTATCTTCTGATGAAGTAACAAATATTTGAGGAATTTCTTCCCAAGTTTTTAAAAGTTCATTCTTAAATAACTGTACGTTTTGTGCGGTTTTACCCTTAGATTGCTTGTCTGATTTAGTAAATACAATAACAAACGGCAATCCCATCTCGCCTAAAGAGTCAATGAATTGAAGATCTAATTTTTGCGGCTCCAGTCTTGAGTCAACCAATACCATAACACATTGCAAATTTTCACGCTTGGACAAATATTGGCGAATAAATTTCTCCCATTTTTCAGCCAGTGTTTTAGAAACGCGAGCAAAGCCATAACCAGGTAAATCAACCAAAAACCAATTGTTATTAATCACAAAATGATTAATTAATTGAGTTTTGCCAGGTGTTTGAGATGTTTTAGCCAAACCCTTTATGCCTGTCAGCATGTTAATTAATGACGATTTACCTACGTTCGACCGGCCGATGAATGCGTATTCGGGTAAAGTAGGATCCGGTAACTTGCTTATCTGGGTATTGCTGCAAACAAATTCTGCTGATTTTATTATCATGTTGGCAAAGGTAGGAAATATTGATTTATTGATTGCGTTTTACCTGGTAAGGATTAATTTGCAAAATCGTAACCAATACTCATAACCAGAATTTTTCGATTCAATTTCAGCTCAATCTAACTATATTTGCCCCCGACATGGCAGAAACAATAAAACCTTACAAAGAACTCGATTCAACCAAAAAAGAGCAAGTTGCTCAAATGTTCGATAAAATTGCAGGCAAGTATGATTTTCTCAATCATTTTCTTTCATTGGGAATTGATATATGGTGGAGAAAAAAAGCCATTGCCGAGCTAAAATCAATTAATCCAAAGTATATTTTGGACGTTGCTACCGGAACGGGGGATTTGGCGTTTCAGGCAATTGAAACCTTAAAACCGGAAAAGGTGATTGGAGTTGATATTTCTGAAGGTATGTTGTCTTTTGCTGAAAAGAAAATTGCAGAGCGTAACTTACAAAACGTGTTTTCTGTTAATGTTGGTGACTCAGAAAATCTTCCCTTTGAAGATAACACATTTGATGCAGTTATTGTAAGTTTTGGAGTGCGGAACTTCGAAAATCTGGAAAAAGGATTGGTAAATATTCAACGAGTTTTAAAGCCCGGTGGTAAGGCAGTTGTGCTTGAATTTTCTAAACCTACAATGTTTCCTTTTAAACAGTTGTATAATTTCTACTTTTTCAATTTATTGCCGTTTATTGGTAAGATGTTCTCAAAGGATAATAGTGCGTATACTTATTTGCCAGAATCGGTTCATGCGTTTCCGGATGGAGAAAAATTTACCGATATTTTACAGCGTTCCGGTTTTAAAGAAACTAAAATTAAGAAATTAACGTTAGGTATTAGTTCTATTTATACAGGAATTAAGCCCGCGAGATAAGTAGTGATAAGAGAATAGGACTTTGTTGGGTAAAACATTAGCAAACTATAAGATAAATGAAAAACTTTTTACTGTTCGTTCTCTTTTCGTTCTTAGGATTATCAGCCAACGCTCAGTTCTTGAATACGGCAGGTGATATAGATCATGAACGGTGGAATTTTGGCTTTTTGTTAGGAGTTGATAAAGCTTCTTTCACTGTAGCCAAGCAAAAGAATTACAGTATTCCTGGGTCAAATCCATATACATCGGATACATTACAAGCCATTCGACCAATGGGAAATATGGGCTTTAGTTTAGGGTTATTGGCAAATCTTAAACTCGATAAAAATTTTGATTTGCGTTTTACTCCCAAATTTTCCTTCGTTGATCGACAATTGGAGTATCAGTATAATAAGCAGTCTGACAATAAAATTTTGCTAAAACAAATTGAGTCAACATTTTTAGAGTTGCCGTTATTGTTGAAATTTAAGTCAGACCGACAGAAAGATGTTCGTTTATATGTTATTGGCGGCTTTAAGTTTGTGACCGATATACGTTCTAAAAAGAAAAAAGCCGACGATGCGGAATTTAACCCTGATGATGACCGTAAACTAGTTAAGATTGATAATAGCTTTATGGCTTTAGAAGCAGGGATAGGAGCCGATATTTACTTGGAATATTTCAAATTCTCTCCTGAATTTAAATTGTCACATAGTATTAACAATGTGATGCAGAAAGGAGATGATAACATTGTAACTCGTCCGCTTGCAGGCTTATTTGCGGAGGCTCTACACTTTACCATGTATTTTGAGTAACACTTAACTCAATAATTTAAGTTGTATTTTACTCTTTGATTCAGATCAATCAGTTTTTATAGTATGAATAAAATTGCCTTGATTACCGGAGCTACTGCCGGTATTGGAGAAGCATCAGCACATATCTTTGCAAAGAATAATTTTGACCTGATAATTACCGGTAGGCGAGAAGACCGGTTGACCCAACTTGCCGATAATTTAAAGGCCACTTATTCTATTAATGTGCTACCATTAGTTTTTGATGTACGAAAACTATACGAAGTACAAAAAGCTATTGAGGGTTTGGATGAAAACTGGCAGGCAATAGATATTCTTGTGAATAATGCAGGATTATCTGCTGGATTAGAGCCTATTCAGGAGGGATCTTTTGCTGATTGGGACGTCATGATAGATACTAATATTAAAGGACTGCTTTATGTAACTCGTTTGGTTTCTCCACTAATGATTAAGCATAAGAAAGGTCATATTATTAACTTGGGCTCGATTGCAGGGAAAGAGACATATGCCAACGGAAACGTCTATTGTGCAACCAAACATGCTGTTGATTCACTAAGCAAAGCTATGCGTATCGATTTGCTGCCTCATAATATTAAGGTTACAGCAATTAATCCTGGTGCAGTTGAAACGGAGTTTTCCATTGTACGATTTAAAGGTGATGAAGAGCGAGCCAAAAATGTTTATAAAGGTTTTGATCCGTTAACAGCTCAAGACATTGCTGACACAATTTACTATGTCGCATCATTGCCTCCTCATGTTAATATCAATGATTTAACCATTATGCCAACAGCTCAGGCTAATACCGTTTATTGGAATAAGTCAAATTCGTAACCTAACAGAGAAATGAGGCTAAAAATCAATTAAAATCGTAATTTCTAGTTGGAATTTATCGATTCCAATTGTTCCACATAATAATTAAATACATGTCGTTATTAGAAAAAATTGATCAGGATATAAAAAAGGCAATGTTGGCCAAAGAAGAGGCGACTTTGCGTGGTTTAAGGTCTATAAAATCAGCATTGTTGCTTGCCAAAACAGAGAAAGGAGCTGCCGAAACTTTATCAGAAGATACTGAAATAAAGGTATTGCAAAAACAAGCCAAACAGCGTAAAGAGTCTGCAGATATTTATTTGGCACAAAATCGTCCTGATTTAGCGCAAATTGAGCAGGAAGAGCTTGCTGTTATCGAAAGCTACCTTCCTAAGCAGTTGTCAGAAGAAGAGGTAGAGGGTATCATTAAGCAACTTATTGCCGAAACAGGTGCCTCTGGGATGAAAGATATGGGTAAAGTTATGGGAGCTGCCACAAAGCAATTGGCTGGACAGGCTGACGGTAAAATCGTATCAGCATTGGTGAAAAAATTGTTGGCTTAACATTTTTAAACAGAGTTACTTAATTTTAACTGACATAAATTTTAATGAATTTAACACGGTTAATTTTTTGATTTTAGTCGACCGTTTTTAATTTTAGCTATATATTTGGTCGATATTTAGAATAATTATGAGTTATCAGTTACGAGAAGAAGACGGATACAGATACATTGATGAAGGTACGGGAGAAGTATTGGTTTTATTGCATGGATTAATGGGTGCATTAAGCAATTGGGAGCCTGTAGTTAACCGTTTTTCAGGTAACTATCGTGTAATTATTCCGGTATTACCACTTTATGAAATGCCTCTGCTAACAACAGGGGTGAAAACCCTTTCGAAGTTTTTGCACAAGTTTGTTGAGCACTTGAAGTTAAACAGATTTACGCTGATGGGTAATTCATTGGGTGGACACGTTGCATTGATTTATGCTTTAAATCATCCTGAGCACATTAAATCTTTAGTATTAACGGGAAGTTCGGGGCTGTATGAAAATGCAATGGGAGCATCTTTCCCTCGTCGCGAAAGTTATGATTACATTAAGGAGAAAGTGGCGTACACTTTTTATGATCCTGCCATGGCTACTAAGGAGCTTGTTGACGAGGTTTTTGCAACAGTAAATGATCGAAATCGAGTAATTCGTATTTTGGCAATGGCTAAATCAGCGATTCGTCATAATATGGAAAAGGACTTGGATAAGATCAGTGTTCCTGTGTCTTTGATATGGGGTAAAAATGATAAAATCACACCTCCTGATGTTGCTGAAGAGTTTCATCGTTTGTTACCTGATTCAGAATTGAATTGGATTGATAAATGTGGACATGCTCCAATGATGGAACAGCCTGAAGAGTTCAATCAACATCTTGATTTATTTTTGAGAAAAGTTTATTCGAACGGTAAGGTTGTTTAAGTAATAAATACTCATCGGTTTCAGATTTAATATAAGTAAATCTGAAACCGATATTTTTATTTTGTCATATTTCCTCCCTACAAGTCTGAAGTAAGTTAAATCTCTGCTTATAAAATTTGAATTCTCAGGCTTATTTTTTACATTAAGGTAAATAATCATAGTACTATGATAGCCTCACAATTATCCAGCGATTATATTCCTCCCTTGAGAACATCTGATTCAGCCCAGAAGGCCCTTGATCGGATGGCTGAATTTCGCGTGAGTCATTTGCCTATAGTAAATGAAAAAGAGTTTTTAGGATTAATTTCTGACCGCGATATTGCTGAACTTACAGACTTAAACGAACCTATCGGCAGTTCAGGCCTGTCAACTATCTATCAAACCGTAAATGAAGATCAACACTTGTTTGATGTAATTCGTCTTATTCACGAGCAACAGCTTACTGTGGTTCCGGTTATAGATAATAAGAATAATTACCTTGGTCTTATTACCCTCACCACGCTTGCAGAGTATTTTGCTGTAATTACTGCTATCGAAAGTCCGGGGGGAATCATTATTCTCGAATTGGGAATCCGTGATTTTTCACTTTCTGAAATTGCCCGGATAATTGAATCGGAAGGAGCAATGATTTTGAGCTCATATGTAAAAACCTTTAATGATTCAACTAAGCTTGAACTTACCGTTAAAGTAAATAAGACGGATTTAACCGCAATTTTGGCTTCTTTTCAACGGTTTAATTATCATATTAAAGCATCATTTTCTCAAGTTTCCCGTTCAGACGACACAATGGATCGGTTCGATTCCTTTATGAATTACCTAAATATGTAGTAATAGGTTTGCAGAAAATTTATATCTTTCAACCCTGAAAACAATTCCGGTTAAATTATAACTGGCTTTAAGCAAGCATAAAATAAATGAAAATTGCCCTTTACGGACGACAGTTTAGCAACAATTCCCTGCCCTTTGTTCAAGAAATTATTGATAACCTGGTTGGTCATGAGGTAGAAGTTTTGATCTATGAAGATTTTAAAAACTTTCTTGAAACAAAAAAAATTAATACATACCAGGCTGAAAGCTTTAATCATTATTCTCAGCTAACTGGTCATGTAAAGTGTATGCTAAGCTTAGGGGGAGATGGAACATTGTTAGATACCCTATCCCTTATCCGTGATTCAGGCTTGCCGGTACTTGGTATAAATTTGGGGCGGTTAGGATTTCTGGCCAGTATCAATAAAACAGAGATCAAAACAGCCATTGATAGCGTAGTAAAGGGGGAGTACACGCTTGATACACGTGTGTTGATAAATCTGGAATCCTCAGATGCTGATATATTTGGAGAGGTGAATTATGCATTAAACGAAATCACCATTCATAAGAAAGATGCATCACCAATGATCATTATTCATACCTATATTAATGGTGAATTTTTGAACTCTTACTGGGCCGATGGATTGATTATCTCTACGCCAACTGGTTCCACAGCATATTCTTTAAGTTGCGGCGGCCCTATCGTTTTTCCTCAATCAGGGAATTTTGTAATAACACCAATTTGTCCGCATAATTTAAGTGTTCGTCCAATCGTTATATCCGATAGTAGTGTGCTTACATTTAAAATAGAAGCAAGAGCTACCCAGTTTTTAGTTACCTTGGACTCAAGAACTGAAACAGTGGAAAAGAATGTTGTATTAACTGCCAAGAAAGAAAATTTCTCAATAAATCTGATACGCCTCTACAATGAAAGTTATTTAACCACGTTAAGAAACAAGTTAATGTGGGGACTGGATTCAAGAAATTAATCAGATACTGAAATAAATGTTAAAAAAGATAGTTGCCGTATTTACTGTTTTATTTTCAGTTATTACCACAAATGCCAGTGCTCAAAAATACGAGTTGGGTTTGTTTGCAGGTGCTGCTGGGTACAAAGGGGATTTAAGTCAGTTTAATTACTTCCGGTTTACGGATCCTGCGTTTGGTTTAATGTTTCGGAAGAACTTTAATCCGCGTAATACATTAAAAGTTGCTTTAACCCATGGGAAAGTACAGGCGAACGATGCAACTTCGGATATTCCTGATCAGATTTATAGAAATCTTCGCTTTGAATCCATAATTAATGAGTTAACTGTTCAGTATGAATTTAATTTCTTTAGTTTAAACCCATATAAAGAAGACGAACGTTTTTCCCCATATTTGACTGCGGGTATTTCGGTGTTTAACTTTGATCCGAAAGCAGAAGATGGACAAGCATTGCAACCATTAGGCACGGAAGGACAGGGACTTAATGGAAATCCATCTCCTTATCATTTGACCGAGTTTGCTGTTCCGTTAGGATTTGGATTGAAATTTAGAATGAATGATCGTTGGAACTTGTTTAGTGAATTAGGCTATCGATTTACATTTACAGATTATATTGATGATGTTAGCGGGTATTATGTCAATTTGAATTCTGCTCCGTCAACATTAACAAAATTATATGCTGATCGTTCGCCTGAAGCAGGTTATCCTGCTAACATACCAGGTAATCAGCGAGGGGATTTGCGGAAAAATGATACATACATGTTTGCCGTTGTTGGCATTGCTTTTAGTTTTGTATCTTCGCGCTGTCCAACTTTTTAGTATAGCAGGGAAATAATGAGTTTTAAGGAAAAGATTGATATAAATCGTTTGCCACGTCACATTGCCGTCATTATGGATGGTAACGGCCGATGGGCGAAAGAGAAAGGGAAATTACGGGTTTTCGGGCATCAAAACGGAGTAAAAGCTGTTAGAGATACAGTTGAAGCCGCTGCCGAACTTGGAGTTGAATATCTTACTTTGTATGCTTTTTCAACCGAGAATTGGAATCGGCCTGCTTTAGAGGTGACTGCACTTATGGAGCTATTGGTTGCCACCATTAATAAAGAAACCAAAACATTGATGGAAAACAATGTCCGTCTTAATGCTTTTGGTGATTTGAAATCATTGCCTTCAAAATGTTATAAAGAATTAATGGAGGCAATAGACAAAACCCGTAACAATAAAGGTTTAACATTAAACTTGGCGCTAAGCTACAGTGCGCGTTGGGAATTGATCCAAATGGCACAAAAGCTGGCTCAACAGGTAGAAAATAAAGAATTAGCATCTACCGACATATCAGAAGACGTTGTTTCTTCGTTATTGTGTACAGCAGGTATGCCTGATCCTGAATTGTTGATTCGTACTAGTGGAGAGTATCGTGTCAGCAATTTCTTGTTGTGGCAAATTGCATATTCTGAGTTATATTTTACAGATATCTTTTGGCCTGATTTCAGGCGGGAGCAACTGTATGAAGCTATTGCAAATTATCAAGGCCGTGAACGACGTTTCGGCAAAACAAGTGAACAAGTTATCTAATATATCGATTCGAACTGACTTAATGAAGAGGACCCTTTTAACAGCGCTTTTAACTTTATTGCTGTTCAACTTAACCCATGCCCAAATTATTTATAAGCCACAAGCCAGGCCTCAAGTTGACCCTAACTCACCTAAGGAATACATTATTGGCGGTATCACCGTAAGTGGTACACAGTCATTAGATAATGATGTCCTGATTACTATCTCAAAATTAAAAGTTGGTGAACGTATAAAAGTTCCCGGAGAAAAAATAGCTAATTCTATTAAAGACCTTTGGGCTCAGGGACTGTTTGACGATGTTCAAATTAATATTACTGATATCCGTCAAGATTCAATTTTCCTTGAATTATACTTATTGGAACGGCCACGTTTATCAAAAGTAATTTTTAGAGGATTAAAAAAATCAGAGGTTGATGATTTAAATGAGAAAAAACTGAAAGATATTACTGGTAAGGTAGTAAATGAAAATCTTGTTCAAACCACAACTCTTATTGTTAAAAATTACTTTGTTGATAAGGGATATTATAATACTGAGGTTATGGCCACGCAACGTCCTGACTCACTATCCGGACGAACCGCATTGGTATTAACTGTTGATAAGCACACCAAAGTAAAAGTAAACACGATTACTTTTGAAGGTAATACTGCGCTTTCAAACGCAAAGCTTAAAAAGTACATGAAGAACACCAAAGAGCGTAAAGCATATAAAATCTTTGGATCCAAAAAATACCTTGAAGCCAAGTACGAAGAGGATAAGAAAGAGGTTATTAAAAAATACAACCAACGTGGTTTTCGTGATGCAGCTATTGTGATGGATACTGTTTATAGTCATGATATGGCTTCGGTCGACATTAATGTTAAAATTTCAGAAGGCCGTAAATATTATTTTGGTGATATTAAGTGGGTTGGCAACGCTATTTATAAAGCTGATGTTTTAGAAAAACTATTGGCTATAAAGAAAGGCGATGTATATGACGAAGAAAAGCTTGAAAAACGTTTGCGCAACAGCCCTTCGGAAGATGATGTATCATCAATGTATTTAAATAACGGTTATTTATTTTTTAATGTTAACCCTGTACAAACCAGCGTTAAGAACGATACGATTAACCTTGAAATGCAAATTTTCGAAGGTGAGCAGGCTACTATTAACAAGGTTTTAGTAAATGGTAATGATCGTACTAATGATAAAGTCGTATTGCGCGAAATAAGAACTAAACCAGGTGATAAGTTCAATAAGTCCTTATTAATTCGTACCGTACGTGAATTAAATCAACTTGGTTATTTTGACGAGCAAAAAACAAGTCCAGATGTAAAACCTAACCAACAAGATGGCACGGTTGATCTAGCCTACAATGTAACTGAAAAGCCTTCAGATCAATTAGAGCTTTCAGGAGGTTTCGGCGGAGGACGTATCATTGGTACACTTGGTTTAACATTCAATAACTTCTCACTACGTAAGTTGTTTACCAAAGACTGGGGGGGGATCTTACCAGCAGGTGATGGACAAAAGCTTTCGTTACGTGTACAATCAAATGGTAAGTATTATCAGGCCTATAGTTTTTCTTTCTCAGAGCCTTGGTTAGGAGGAGATAAGCCTCGCTATTTTACAGTTAGCTTTACCCATACTAATCAAAATCTTTATGGTTATGATCGTTCTAATCCGAACTATTCTGGCTTACAGTTAACAGGTGTTTCTTTAGGTTTAGGACAACGCTTGAAATGGCCTGATGACTATTTTACACTAAATACATCTGCTGCATTTAATAGGTATAATTTCACAAACTACCAGGGCTTTTATCAATTCCCTACAGGTACTTCGTATACGTTAAGTTTGACAGAGACACTTGGCCGCAACTCAATTGATGCGCCTATTTATCCAACTTCAGGTTCAAACGTACAGCTTAGTGTTGAGTTGACTCCTCCGTATTCATTAATTAACGGACGTGATTACTCTGATCCAAATTTGGCTCCTCAAACCAAGTATAAATTTACAGAGTTTCACCGTTGGAAATTTGATGCCGGATGGTATACTAAGGCTGCTTCATCAAGCAAGTTTGTATTTCACATGGGAATGCACTTAGGTTTCTTAGGATACTATAATAAAGATATTGGTACAACCCAGTTTGATCGTTGGAAAGTAGGAGGTAGCGGTTTGCAAGGGTATGATTATATTCAAGGTGTTGAGATCATTCCTTTGCGCGGTTATGCCGATAACTCAATTGTTCCGGAGGGATATCCTCAGAACTATTATTCAGGTAGTCCTATTTATGCACGTTATTTGTTTGAGCTACGCCATCCAATTACACTTAATCAACAGGCAACTATCTTTGCATTGGCTTTTGCTGAGGCAGGTAACACTTGGAATAATTTCTATACGTTTCAACCGTTTAATGTTAAGCGCTCAGTAGGTGCAGGCGTTCGTATCTTTTTGCCAATTTTTGGTATGTTAGGTTTAGATTACGGTTACGGCTTTGATAGTGTAGCACCAATTCCAGGTGGTGGAAAAGCAAATAAAGGCCAGTTCCACTTCTCTATTGCACAACAGTTAGGAGCAGGGTTCTAATTAAATAGCTTTAAAATAATTCAAATGAAAAGAATTCTTTTAACATTAATGCTTATTACCTCTTTTGGAACTTTGGCTTTAAAAGCTCAGAAAATTGGTTACGTTGATACGGAATATGTGTTAAAGCACATGCCTGAATATACATCTGCTCAAAAACAAATCAATGCATTGTCAGAACAATGGCAAAAAGAAGTTGACCAGAAGTTTAATGAGGTAGATGCTCTTTATAAAGCATATCAATCTGAGCAAATGCTTTTAACAGATGCTATGCGTAAAAAGCGTGAAGAAGAAATTGTAAAAAAAGAAAAAGAAGCCAAAGATTTTCAAAAGCAAAAGTTTGGTCCTGAAGGTGAGTTATTTGCAAAGCAAAAATCATTGGTTAAACCCATTCAGGATAAAGTTTATAAGGTAATTGAACAAATTGCTGAAGACGGAATGTATGCTATTATTTTTGATAAGTCAAATGGAATGCTATATTCGAGCCCGCGTTATGATAAAAGTAACGATGTGCTTGCCAAACTAGGGTTAAAGCCAGGAGAATTTGCCAAGTAAAAAATATTAACCAAGAGAAAATTTTAAGAAAACTGAAGATTAAAAATGAAAACAATTAAAGTTTTAGTTGCGGCAGTAGTGCTGTTGATTTTTGCCGGTAATGCTAATGCGCAAGCCAAATTTGGCCACATTAACGTAAATGAGCTGATTGCTGCAATGCCTGACATTAAAGTTGCTGATAAAGCTGTTCAGGATTTTGGCGCTACTTTAGATTCACAGTTGAAAACCATGGGTACTGAATATCAGACTAAGGTTGCTGACTTCCAGTCAAAAGAGAAAACTATGACAGAAGCCATTAAAGAAACTAAGATTAAAGAGATTCAGGATCTAGAGAAAAGAATTGGAGAGTTTCAAGAAAATGCCAGACAGCAGTTGGGTAAGAAACAAGAAGAGGTTTATGCACCGGTATTAAAAAAGGCTGAAGAAGCTATTAAAACCGTTGCAAAAGAAAACAACATTGCCTATGTTTTCGATTCGAGCAAAGGTGTGTTAATTCAATTCCCTGAAGGAGATAACATTTTACCATTGGTTAAAAAGAAATTAGGTATTCAATAATCAAAATGTTGAATGAAAAAAAGCGAATCGAAAAACGGTTCGCTTTTTTTATGCTCAGTTCTATCTTATAGATTCATATACACTTTGGTTTCCTTTTGAAAGAACTAATTGCCATAATTGTGTGTACCTTGCTCTAAACGAACCTGCACAACACAGTAAATAGTACGTCCACATACGATAAAATCGTTCATCATACTTATCTTTCAACTTAGGCCAATTGGTAACGAAATTTTTATGCCATGCCATTAATGTTTTATCATAATCAGGGCCAAAATTATGGACATCTTCTATTACCATTAAGTTTTCAAGTGCTTGGCTAATTTGCTTTAAGCTGGGGATTAAACAATTTGGGAAAATATATTTAGAGATCCATGGGTCTGAGTGTATGGCAGAGAAATTGGCTCCAATAGTATGTAAAAGGGAAAGACCATCAGGCTTCAAGCATCGGTTTATTAGTTCAAAATAAGTTCTGTAATTCTTTAATCCTACATGCTCAAACATCCCCAGTGAAACAATTCGATCAAATTGCTTATTTACTTTACGGTAATCGGTTTGAATTAGTTCTATAGGCAGACCCTTACAAAGTTTCCTTCCCAGTGCCAGCTGCTCGGTTGATACATTTATTCCGGTTACCTTAACTTGATATTTTTCAGCAGCGTATTTGGCAAAACTTCCCCAGCCACATCCAATATCTAAAACATGCATGCCTGGTTGTAGATGTAATTTTTTACAGGTCAACTCAAGTTTAGCTTCTTGAGCATCATCCAATGTTGTTGCAGATTTCCAGTAGGCACAGGTGTAAGTAAGGCGCTTATCCAGCATTTGGGTAAATAACTCATTTCCTAAATTGTAATGAAATGATGCATTTCGTGCTGCTTCCCTTATGTTCTGAAAGTTTAACACTTTTGCTTCTAAACCAGCAAGCCGGGTACTCCAGTCAAGTTTTGCTTTTTGTTCCACTCCACTCTCAAGTAGCTTAGTGAAAAACTCATCAATTCTGGTACAGTCCCACCAACCATCAACATAAGAATCCCCCAAACCTAGAGAGCCATTAGCCAATACTCTTTGGTAAAAATGTGGATTATTTACTACTATATCGAATGTATTTGTACCATTAACGATTATCCCGGTTCGTTCAATTATAGCTTTAACTTTTCTTTCATAAAATGAGGTTGCCGGTGTTGCCAATGCAATTGATTTCATATAAGCGTAAGTTTTAAATAGTAGTTATGTAATTGATAAAATTTACCAAATTATGAGCAAAACTCAATGAAATTCGTGGGAATTTTATAGGATAAACCTTGGAGACTGTTACATGTTATGTTATTTTATTTCTATAGGATAATAATTACCTTGGGAGATTAAACAACAATTAAACCTGATTACTTAAAGTTTTGACGACCAATTAATAAATAATGATGAAATGGGCATTTACTATTAAGCAAAAGATTAAAGCAGCCTCGTTGCTTGTCCTTGTATTTGTTATTGTCTTGGCTAAGAATATTATAGATCGTAATAATGTTTTGGAGTTAGGAGAATCCTTTTCTGTAGTTTATGAAGATAGATTGCTGGCTGAAAGTTACATTTATCACTTTGCAGAACATCTATATCAGAAAAAATTAATGTTTAAAAACAATGAGATTACAACAGTGAGTCAGGGTTTAAAAGATAAAATAGCTTTTCATAATAGAAGTATTGATAGCATTACTGCATTTTATGATAAAACTACATTAACCAAGAATGAAGCTGTTTATTATAATGAGTTTAAAAAAGCAGTAACTGAACTAAAAAGAAATGAAGAAACTTATCTGAATAGTTCTTTGCGCCCAGGTGAAACGGCTGTAGCTGTTAATCAGATGAATAAACAGTTGAATTTAGCATTGCTCAAGTTGAACCAACTTTCGCAAATTCAGATTACAGAAGGCAAATTGTTGAATGATGATTCTAAAAAGATTGTTTCAGGTTCTAAAATTTTAACTCAATTGGAACTTGGCATATTAATTATCATTGGGTTAATTATACAAGTTCTTATTTTTACCTCTGGAGAAATAGTTGCTAAACAGCCTCCTCGTCATCCAAGCCTGAATTGATTTTCAGGATATTTTAAGTATTTATCATAAAACCTATTTCTACTTTGAAACATTTTTTAAGTTTAGCATTTATGACTTTTATGTCATTTACTGCTGTGTACGCCCAATCGTTACGTAATCAAATTGAACAAATTTCACAAAAGGCCAGAGGCAATGTTGGAATAGCAGTTCTGAACCTTGAAAGCGGAGACTCAATAACATTTAATGGAAATTATCATTTTCCTATGCAGAGTGTCTATAAGTTTCCATTAGCCATGGCAGTTTTACATGCCGTAGACAAAGGAGTGTTAAACCTAAGCCAGAAAATCTATTTAACCAAAAGAGATCTTTTGCCCAATACTTGGAGCCCATTAAGAGATAAATATCCTGCAGCAAATGTGAATGTTACAATTAAAGAACTATTACATTATACAGTTTCTTTAAGTGATAATAACGGTTGTGATATTTTATTCAGATTGATGGGTGGACCTAAAAAAGTTGAGGAATATGTGCATGCACTGGGAGTTAAAGAAATTGCGATAGTTGCTACTGAAGAAGAAATGCATCAGGCCTGGGATGTTCAGTATACCAATTGGAGTAAACCAACTGCAATGCTGCAATTATTCAAATTATTTTATAATAGTAAAGTTTTATCGGATTCAAGCACTAAATTTCTTTGGGACGAAATGGCCAAAAGTCCTACTGGCATGCAACGTCTGAGAGGGCAGTTGCCTGATAAAACTGTTGTAGCTCACAAAACAGGTACATCGGGGGCAAAGGATGGAATAACTGGAGCCATAAACGATGCCGGTATAATTGTGCTGCCTAACGGACAACATTTGGCAATCGTAGTTTTTATTTCTAATTCTTTAGCCAATGATAAGGTTCAAGAAGAAGTAATAGCAAATATTGCAAAGGCGGTTTGGGATTCGGAACTTGCAAAAAAATAGATTGTCCAAGTAAAATTATTTTTTGAAAAATCTTTTTCGACCTGTAACATTTTAAAGCTTGTCGTATCTAAATGACAAATTTTAAAACATACTAAAAATGAAAAAGATAAAATTTCTACTGATTCTTTTAGGCTTTGTCCTTTTATGCATAAACGTGTTTGCTACTGAAAAATCATTTAATGTGGAAATTGCCGGAGATGGAAAACAGACCGTTATCCTTATTCCTGGTTTTACTTGCTCCGGAGATGTTTGGAATGAAACCATTGTTCATTTAAAACAAAAGTTTAAATGCTATAAACTAACAATGGCTGGTTTCGCAGGTTCAAAGGCACAAGAGAATCCAGCTTTAAAAAATTGGGAGGAGGATATCGCCAAATTTATTGACGAACAAAAGCTTGTAAAGCCAATTGTTATCGGTCATAGCATGGGTGGAACTTTAGCAATGATGTTAGCTTCCGATTACCCGGATAAAGTTGGTAAAATAGTGGTTGTTGATGCTATTCCTTGCCTTCCAGCTATGTTTAATCCTACATTTAAGTGCACAGAAAATCCTGATTGTTCTCAAATGATAACTACCTATACTCAAATGGATGATGCTAAGTTTGCCCAAAATCAATTGGCAGGCATTAAGCGCTTGGTTGCTGATACTTCAAAATATAACTTAATTACGAAATGGGGTATTGATACTGACCGCAAAACTTATGGTAAGTTGTTATGCGATCTATCAAATGTTGATTTGCGTGACCGTATCGCTTCAATTAGTTGTCCATCGTTGATTTTGCTTGAAGCTCCTTTTAAACAATTTGACTCTGTTATGAAGGTTCAATTTGCAAAACTGAACGGATCAAAAATCGCTTACTCTGATAAAGCCTTACATTTTATTATGTATGATGATAAAGAATGGTATTTAAACCAATTGGCTAATTTTCTCAACTAAAAACTATTTTTAATGACCTTTGAAGAAATCTATCAAGCCTATTCACCGAAAGTGTACAGGTTATGCATGGGGTACGTTAACGATAGTGATTTAGCCAAAGATCTTACCCAAGAATCGTTTATATCGGTTTGGCAAAATTTATCTAAGTTCAGGAATGATTCAGCTATAGGTACTTGGATTTTTAGAATTGCTGCAAATAACTGTTTACGGCAATTGGAAAAAGAGAAGTGGGTAATGAAAGCAGAATTGCCGACAGAATTAGAAGACGTAATTCAGGAAGGTTCAAATGTACAGGAAAAACTTTTGTTTAAGTTTATTGCTGAATTGGAGGAAACCGATCGTTTAATCATTTCCCTTGAATTGGAGGAGTTACCTCAGGCTCAAATCGCTGAAATTATAGGCATTTCAGAAGGGAATATTAGAGTGAAAATTCATCGTATTAAAGAAAAAATCCTTAAAAAATTTCAACAACATGAACAGCTTCAACGATATAAAACAACTTTGGCATAAGCAGCCACCCGTTGATTTGCCTGATGTAAAAGAGATTATCGAAAAAGCTCGAAGTTTTAATGCAAAAGCAAGGTTTTCGGTATTAAGGCTAAATATAGTATTGTCTATTACGATAGCTGTAGTTTTGGGTATTTTAATTTATTTTAAACCTGAATATTTAACCACAAAAATCGGGGTTCTACTTGCAGTTATAGCTATGGTTATGGTTATTACCGGGCAAAACAAAATGATAAAAATGTTATTTAAATTTAATTCTTCTGAAGAAAGTAGTCAGCAGTATCTTCAGAATCTTATTTTATACCGGAATAGGCTGGCCAATTTTCAGCGCCAAACCATGAGTATTTATTTTGCACTTTTATCTTTAGGTATTGGCCTTTATATGATTGAATATACAGTTAGGATGCAATGGGCATATGCTTTATTAGTTTATTCTATAACTTTTGCATGGATTGCTGTTAATTGGTTTTATTTTCGTCCAAGGCAAATTAAGAAACAACAAGAGAAGGTCAACGAAATGATAATTCAATTAGAGCGGGTGAGTAGTCAGCTTATTGAAGGAGCTTAATTTTTAACTGAATTGAAAATGAAAACTGTTTTAAACAAGGCCGATAATAACGAAATTATAGAGAGAATAAATCAATTAACAGCAGTAACTAAACCACTTTGGGGAATAATGAATGTGGCTCAAATGCTAGCACATTGTCAGGCACCTATGCGCGTGGCCCTAGAAACCAAGTCTGTTAAACAAAGTTTTGTAGGGTTTTTGTTAGGCGGTTGGGCCAAAAGGCAATTTTTAGGTGATAAACCTTTTAGAAAGAATTTGCCTACTGATAAAACATTTATTGTCGCCGATGAACGAGATTTTACTAAAGAAAAAGCAAAGATCATTGAAATGCTTACAAGTTTTGCCGATCAAGGGTCATCCTCGATAATACAGTCAGTACATCCATTTTTTGGTAACATGACAGCTGACGAATGGGGGATGCTTCTCTGGAAGCATCTCGATCATCATTTGCAGCAGTTTGGTGTATAATAAATTACTTGAAGCGTAACGAGTGTGATAAAAACAGAAAATCAATTCTTCCTCACAAACAGATAAGGTATATTTACGCCGAAAAATATTTTTACACAGATGAAGTATACTGAAAAACTAAGTGCTATTCGGATGCAAATGCAGCAGAATGGTGTTGATGCCTATATAATTCCTTCTTCCGATCCGCATATTAGCGAATATTTACCTGATCATTATAAATGTTTAGAATGGACCTCAGGCTTTACAGGTTCTGCAGGTACATTGGTAATAACTCAAAACTTTGCAGGCCTATGGACTGATGCCCGTTATTTTGTTCAGGCAGATGATCAATTGAAAGATTCTGGATTTGAGCTTGTTAAACTAAAAATTCAACATACGCCTGAATATATCGAATGGTTAACTGAACAACTTTTGAAAGGAGCAACCGTTGCATTTGACGGATGGCTGGCTTCGGCTGAGTTAGTAAAAGTTATGCGCTCAGGTTTTAACCGATTTAATTTTAAACTGAAAAGCGATGCAGATTTTCTTTCGCCAATTTGGGAAAATCGTCCAGCTTTTTTAAATAATCCAACGTTTCTACTGCCTGAGTCAACCACCGGTGAATCTACAGAAAGTAAAATCGCCCGATTAAGAAGTGCAATGCATAAAAATCAGGTTGATTTTCATTTGATTTCATCGATGGATGATATTGCCTGGTTATTAAATGTTCGTGGTAGCGATGTAGAATGCAATCCATTAGTATTAAGTCATATAATGGTTTCGGCACAAGAGGTGGTTTGGTTTGTAAATGACAGCCGTATTGAATCGTTCGACAAAACTACTTTAGCTAATGCTGGGGTTTCAATTAAACCATATGAGGCTTTCACTGCTGACATTGCACAGATACCTGCTGGTAAAGCTGTATTGATTGACCCTAAAAAACTTTGCCAGCGAGCTTACGAGTCAATTCCTGTAGGTGTGAATATTATAGAGGGAACAAATCCAACTACTTTATTCAAGGCAATTAAAAACTCTGTCGAGCAAGAACACATTCGTCATACTATGGTGAAAGACGGTGTGGCTATGGTAAAGTTTTTGAAATGGCTAGAAGAAAATATAGGAAAAATTAAAATTGACGAGATTTCAGCTGCTGAAAAATTACTCGGGTTTCGCGCAGAACAAGTCGGATTTGTGGGAGAAAGCTTTGGAGCAATCTCGGCCTATAAAGGTCATGCAGCATTGCCACACTACAAATCTACTCCTGAAAGTAATGTGGAGTTGAAACCGGAGGGTATTTATTTAATTGATTCGGGGGGGCAATATCATACAGGTACCACCGATATAACTCGTACCATATCTTTGGGTAATCCTTCATTTGAAGAGAAGAAAGATTATACCCTGGTATTAAAAGGAATGATTGATTTGAGCATGATTCGTTTTCCTGAAGGTACTAAAGGTTATCAAATGGATGCGTTCTCGCGTCAGTGGTTATGGAAAGAAGGATACAACTTCGGACATGGTACTGGACATGGAGTTGGTTTCTTTTTAAATGTACACGAAGGCCCTCAGAGCATTAGCATTGCTGGTGGAATTAATGTGGCATTTCAACCGGGTATGCTAAACTCAAATGAACCGGGTATTTATCGTCCTGAAAAACATGGTATTCGTATAGAAAATTTAGTTATTTGTCAGGAAGATGTGAAAACTGAATTTGGTCAGTTTTTGAATTTCGAAACAGTTACTATTTGTCCGATTGATAAATCATTGATTCAAAAAGAACTGTTAAGTGACACGCAATTGAGTTGGTTGAATAATTATCATCTGTTTGTGTTTGATAAACTTTCACCACATTTAACTGCAGAAGAGCAAAGCTGGCTAAAAGAAAAAACAGCTGCTTTATAATAAAAGCTATAACCCTATTATTTAAACGACCTTTAATGTATTTTAAAGGTCGTTTTTATTTACTTTTGATATGCTTGTATTGTTAGTTTGAATAAAAAATTAGACGCGCTATGAAACAAGTAAGATGGTTTGATCGGAAATTTGATTTTAATTATGAGGAAAATATCTTTCCTTCTATTGTTGAACGTTTATTAGGAACGACGCTTAGATTGGAGGATAAATTGTCGAAAATTCCATTAGCTAAGCAAACAATAAAACTCGATAATGAGTGGTCAATATTGGAGCACATTGGTCATTTGTCTGATTTAGAACCCTTATGGCAAATTCGCCTTCAAGAGATTTTGGCAGGAAAGGAATTTATGACTGCGGCTGATCTTCAGAATACAAAAACAGAGCAAGCGCCTCACAATAACAAAAGCTACACTGAATTGATAGGTGAATTTGCTCAGTTGCGCGAGCAAACATTAAAAATGATTGAACCTCTTGACGAGAATGAAATCTATAAATCATCACTCCATCCGCGATTAAAAACACCGATGAGAGTGATGGATTTGTTTTTATTTGTGGCGGAGCACGATGATCATCACCTGGCAAAAATCACAGAACTAAATCGCTTATTATAATTACTTCATAACTATTAGGTGCGTAAATGTTTTTAATCACGGCTCCAATCTAAACTTTGGATTCGGTATAAAATAAGAAACCAGTGAATGTCTTTTCCTGACTTCTTATGTTCTAACCCTCACCCGGGTTAGTGAATAAAGTTTATGTTTTTAAAATGCTAATCTACTTTTTCTGAAATTGATTCATTTCGTTTAACATAATCAGCCAAGCTGGTTCCAATAATATAAGTCCAACCTTCTACAAAGTTTCCTTTTGCAAAATGCGGATTGTTTGCTGGGAAGGTTTCAAGTCCTGCATGGGTAAGTTTGAGTTTGGTAGAGGCACCTTCTTCAAACAATTCAAAAGTTACTAATGAGTCACCTTCAAATCCTTCATAACGCCAGCTATAAGTCAACTTTTTGGGGAATTCAACTTCTTTTACTTCGCAAAGATGAACATAAATGGTTCCTTCGCTTTCTCCGGTAAAACTAAATTTACATCCAACAATTGGTTCAAAATCAGGTATGTCAAAGTACCATTGCATCATTTTTTTCTTGTTGGTTATCGCATCCCAAACACGTTGAACGGGTACGTTAAAGCTTCGTTCAATAACAAAAGGTTCATTTTTCATAACTACTTATTTTAAGGAGGTGTTATTTGTTGATTGATCTGATTTTAAAAAATCATTTAAAGCATCAAGTTTATCTGTCCAGAATTTGCGGTATTGTTCAATCCAATCGGCGACCTCACTAAGTGGCTGTAAATTGGCTTTGCAAAAGCGCTCTCGACCTTGTTGCTTTACAGTAAGCAAGCCGCATTGTGCTAGAATTTTTATATGCTTTGAAATTGCAGGTCGGCTCACCGAAAAGTTTTCGGCTACGGCATTAAGGTTCAATGGTTGCTTTGATACCAGACTGATAATTTCTCTACGTGTTGGATCAGAAATAGCCTGAAATACATTTCTTCTCATTGTATTACTATTTGAGTAACCGAATGGTTTCAAGATTAAATAAAACCGATTGGTTACGCAAATGAATACTGTAATAATATATGTAATCGATGGAGGCATGCAAATTGATAACTATTTTATTTTTCAGTTATTCCTGCTGACATAGGGTTGTCATTTGCCCTTGGTTATTTTGAATCAACATATAAAAAATATACCACTATGAACACTATTCAAAAGTTATTGAAAGAAATGGAACAGGAAGCTCAAACTACTCGTAAGATGTTAAGCAGAGTTCCTGATGACAAATACGATTGGAAACCTCATGAAAAAAGCATGACCATTAAGCAACTTGCTACCCACATTGCTGAACTACCATTGTGGGTAACCATGACATTGACAACTGATGAACTTGATTTTGCAGCGAACCCATATCAACCTGAAAACATTACCAAAACCACTGATTTACTAGCTTATTTTGAAAAATCATTAACAAATGGTAAGGAGCATTTGGAAAAGGCTAATGAGGCTTTGCTAGAGCAAAACTGGACATTACGCAATGGCGAGGAGATTTATTCAACTTCAAGTAAGGAAGAAGTTATCAGAATGACATTTTGTCAAATTGTACATCACCGTGCTCAATTGGGAGTTTATCTGAGATTGTTAAATATTCCAATTCCTGGTAGTTATGGCCCGAGTGCTGATGATATGAGTTTTTAACATCTTTTTTAATCCCCTTTAAAATCTTAAAGGGGATTAATATTAGTGCGTCAGGCATGTTTAATAGCTCTAGGGTGCAAGTCCCGAACTCGCTTTGTAGTGGGAAGTGTTAGCCGACGGCAAGGGTGTCCTTCGCGAGAAGGAATCTGAAGGAAGCCCAAGGCAAACTCTCGAGCCTACGAACAGAAACTGTATAAGAGGCAGTCATGGCAGGATAAGATTGCTAAAGAAATCAAAGTCCCACACTACACAGATGCCATGAATGTATATGCAGAGGCTACATGAGAGGAAAGCGATTAGACTTACCCTGAGAGATCTGATAACAATCTGGCAGCGGGAGAAGCGCAACCTAAAGCGGAAACAGCTTGCAGGGATGCAAGCACTGGTGTTATCAGAAGTCAGCAGAAGCCATAGTATTCCAAGTAATGTTGGGAAAAGGGCTGAATGTTAAAATTGGCAAGGAAACAGCTAAATCATTTGAAGCGAAAAAAAAAAAAGCCGAAACACGTAAGAGAACTGTCTGCATGAGGAAAGGTCGGAAACCGAAAGTAGACTGCAGAAGGAGCTTAGCAGAAAATGAAAGAAACTGACGGAATTGCCCGAATGCGCTATCGGTTAAAGTAATGCTAGAGAGAATATTCGACAGAAGGAACCTTGAAAGAGCCCTTGTTGCCGTAGAACGCAACCAAGGGGCAGCGGGTATTGACCATCTGCAGAGCGATGAACTTCGCCCCTATGTAAATGCCCACTATCAAGCCCTACTGAAAAGTATACTCCAAGGCACTTATGAGCCACAACCCGTGCGGAAAGTAGAAATACGCAAACCACAGGGCGGCAAAAGGATGCTAGGAATTCCTTGTGTAGTGGACAGGATGCTGCAACAAGCGGTCTCCCAATGGCTAATTCCACAGTACGAACAGGAATTTAACGAAAACAGCTTTGGTTTCAGGCCTGGTAAGAATGCCCATAAGGCAGTAATGACTGCCCAAAAGTACCTTAACACAGGCCGGGAATGGATAATAGAGCTGGATTTGGAGAAATTCTTCGACAAGGTAAACCACCAGCAACTACTGGGTCATCAGAGGCTGGGTAAACTACTTTAAAATCGCCAATGCGAGAAGTAAAATGGAGAAACTTGATGAATGGTTAAGAACCCGATTGCGAATCAACACCTGGAGGAGATGGAAACGGATACGAACCAAAGTCTCCAACCTAATAAAACTCGAAGTAGGAAAATCATTGGCCTATCAGTGGGGCAACACAAGTAAAGGTGCAGCCAGAGTTGCACACAGCCCCATTTTACTTAGAACGCTGAATATCAGCTACTGGAAAAAGAAAGGCTATTGGGGTTTTCAGCATTATTATTGTCAATGGCAAGCCGATGGGCAACCGTCGTTATTTTAACAAACCGCCGTATACGAGAACCGTACGTACGGTGGTGTGAGAGGACAGATAGGGAAATAATCCCTATCTTCCTACTCGATAGAACAATGAACTCTCTCTCATTATTTAAGTATGATAGAAGGTTTAAATTTGTAAAATCATGGCAGAAGAGCATTCATCGAATTACCTGCGTAAGATTATTCATATTGATATGGATGCATTTTATGCGTCAGTTGAACAACGGGATAATCCTGATTACAGAGGAAAGCCGTTAGTTGTGGGTGGTTTGCCAGAAGGTAGGGGAGGGGTAGTTGCTACTGCTAGCTATGAAGCCCGGAAGTTTGGAATTCGGTCGGCAATGTCCTCTAAAAGAGCCTTGCATTTATGCCCGGAAGCTATTTTTATTCGTCCCCGCTTTGCAGTTTACAAAGAGGTTTCTGCTAAGATTCGTGAAATTTTTGAAAGGTATACTGATTTGATAGAGCCTCTCTCGTTAGATGAAGCTTTTTTAGACGTTACATATGATAAGGAAGGTATCGGTTCGGCAATTGAAATTGCCAAGTTGATACGTAAAGCAATAAAAGATGAATTAGATTTAACGGCATCGGCGGGTGTATCAATAAATAAATTTGTAGCCAAAATAGCTTCAGACTTCAATAAACCTGATGGTTTAACGTTTGTTGGTCCTTCGACAGTTGAGAGTTTTATGGAAAAACTGCCGGTGGAAAAATTCTTTGGAGTAGGTAAAGTGACGGCCGATAAAATGAAGCGGATGAATATTTTTACTGGAGCCGATTTAAAAAAGCTTAGCGAAGAACAGTTAACTCTCCATTTTGGAAAGATAGGCCGTTTTTTTTATAAAATTGTTAGGGGAATTGATGATCGCCCGGTTCAGCCCAATAGAGAAACAAAATCAGTCGGTGCTGAGGATACTTTTGCATATGACCTGACTGATATTGATGAAATGAACGCAGAGTTGGATAAAATAGCGCAGGTAGTTTATAATCGTTTACAACGTTATCAATTAAAGTGTCGGACTGTTACTCTCAAAATCAAATATCACGACTTCAAACAAATAACTCGAAATCATTCTTTTGCTCAAGGTATTAACGATTGGGCTACCATTGCATTAACAGCAAAGGAGTTGTTATTAAAAACTGCACCTCAAGAGCATAAAATTAGACTGTTGGGCATTTCTCTCTCAAATTTCTATGAGACACAAGCTTCTATGACAAAATTATTTAATCCATCGCAGTTGGAGTTGTTTTGATAAGAGAAGAATGATGGATCGGGATCAATTGTGTTAAGTTAAAAAGTAAGCTGTGTTTTTGTTACAAATGGACATCGATAAAAGATGTCTAAACAATTATATTTACAATGTTTGTGATGTTTAATTGATAAAATATTATCTGTTGAATCTATGTCATTGTTTAAATTTAAATCAATAGTTTTAATAACTGTGTTAACGGCATTAACATTTAAGGTAAATGCCCAGGCAAACAAATTTCAGGTGATTGCTTATTTTTTTGGTGGAACAGAGCAAGCCAAAACAGTTCCGGCAAATAAGCTAACTCATGTGATTTTTAGTTTTTGTCATTTGAAAGGAAACAAGCTAAATGTAGATAAAGCTGCTGATACAGCTACAATTCAACAATTGGTGGCTTTGAAAAAAATAAATCCTAAATTAAAAGTGCTGCTTTCGCTTGGCGGCTGGGGAGGATGCGAAACTTGTTCTAATGTGTTTTCAACTAATGAAGGTAGAGGTGAGTTTGCAAAATCGGTAAAACATCTGAACGATTATTTTAAAACGGATGGTATTGATTTGGATTGGGAATATCCGGCAATTGAAGGATATCCTGGGCATAAATATAAACCGGAAGATAAAGCTAATTTTACGGCCTTAGTTGCAGAACTCCGTAAAAAATTAGGTAAAAAGCAACTTATCACTTTTGCCACTGGAGGTTTTCAAAAGTGCCTTGAAGAATCAATTGACTGGAAAGGAGTTATATCAAAGGTCGATTATATTAATTTGATGAGCTATGATTTGGTAAATGGGGATTCGTTTGTAACAGGTCACCATACAGCCTTGTACTCAACACAAAGTCAAAAAGAGTCAACTGATAATGCTGTTTCATACTTGCTGAAACAAGGAGTTCCTTCTTCTCAAATTGTTATAGGCGCAGCGTTTTATGGCCGTGTTTGGGAAAACGTTCCAAATGTAAACAATGGCTTGTATCAATCGGGTAAATTCAAGTATGGTTTAGATTATGGTAAAATTGTCGAGGAAATACCAAAACAAACAGACTTTGTATACTATTGGGATGAGATTGCCAAGGCTCCTTTCTACTATAGCGCAGATAAAAAGTTGTTCTTGACTTACGATGATAAAAAATCGATTGAATTAAAAACTAAGTATGTAATGGATAAAAAGTTGGGTGGAATAATGTTTTGGGAAATTTGTAATGATGCTAAAACGGATGGCCTACTTGATAAGATTGATGACGTAAAGAGAAAGGCTTCAAAATAAAATTAAGTGTAAGTTGTACAAAAGCGAGGGTTATTAACAGTAACTCTCGCTTTTTGCGTTTAAATTAAAATAAGTCAGGTAGTTGATATGGTTTAAATATCTTTAAATCAGTTTGTCGTAAATGTGTAATGGGTAATTTTCCGTAAATTTATGCCGCTTACAGGTTGGTCGCAGTCTATTTAAACCAATTAGGAGTGGATCTCAATGTTTCTTGTAGCTATCATTCTTCTGTAAAAGCTTCACCGGTTTTTTATAAAATGAATACGTTCGTTTTATATTGTATCTACATTCCGATATGCTTATTTTATTCCTGTAACTCCAAACAAGCTAAATCAGATAAAACAAAGAATCCTTCCGAAAGTTCAAGCCATATAGATAAGTCAAGTATTTGGAATGCCCCAGATACAACACTTATCCCACAAAACGATTCTGGAAGGCTAATTAGTTATGGCCGTGATTTAATTCGCTATACTTCTAAGTATCTAGGGCCTAATGGCTCTGTAATGCAGATTTCAAATGGGATGAACTGCCAGAACTGTCATTTAAATGCTGGAACAAAACCCTTTGGAAATAATTATAGTGCCGTAGCATCAACCTTTCCGAAGTTTAGAGCTCGTTCCGGAACAATTGAATCTATTGAAAAAAGGATAAATGATTGCCTTGAGCGTAGTTTAAATGGGAAGTCACTGGATAGTTCCAGTACAGAAATGAGAGCAATTGTTGCTTATATGAAATGGTTGGGTCAAGGTGTTGAAAAAGGAAAGACTCCTTTAGGTGCGGGATTGATTGATGTTCCATTTTTAAATCGTCCGGCAGATTCTGCGAAAGGACAGTTGGTTTATATAAGTAAGTGCGCAAAGTGTCATGGCAATAATGGAGAGGGATGGCGTTCAACAGACAAGAAAGGGTATTTGTATCCTCCACTTTGGGGATCTAATAGTTATAATATTGGGGCCGGATTATATCGTTTAAGTCGGTTTGCAGGATTTGTTAAAGCTAATATGCCATATGATACGAATTCCAATAACCCTAATTTAACAGATGAGGAAGCTTGGGATATTGCCGCATTTGTAAACAGTAAGCAGCGTCCTATAAAAAGTTATCCTCATGATTGGCCCGACAGTTCTTTAAAGCCATTTGATCATCCCTTTGGTCCGTATCATGATAATTTTACCGAGCGTCAGCATAAATACGGCCCATTTCAACCTATTCAAGACGAAAATAAAACAAAAAATTCATCAGGAACACGTAAGTAAAATCTAAAACCAATAATTATGGATACGCTTAATTTAAATCAACCTACCTCTAGGAGGAAGTTTTTAGGTAATCTGGCTATTGGTGCAGCCACAGCCGGAGTTGGATCTCTATTTAATCCATTTCAGGCTCAGGCAGGCATTACGATTGACGAGGCCATGATCAATGATGCCGACACCTGGTTTAACCAAATTAAAGGAAAGCATAAAATTGTATTTGATGTTACAGAACCCAATGGTGTTTTCCCTTTTGCGTGGCCTAAGATATTTTTATTGACAAACGAAAAAACCGGGACTCCTGCTAAAGAATGTAATGCAGTTGTTGTACTTCGCCATGAAGCCATTCCATATGCGATGAAGGATGACTTGTGGCTAAAATACAAATTTGGTGAAGTATTTCACGCTGACGATCCTAAAACTAATGCAGCATCTGTTCGTAATCCTTTCTGGCAACCTAAAGAAGGCGATTTTCAAGTTCCGGGAATTGGCAATGTGAATATAGGCATAAATGAACTACAAGCCAGTGGGGTTATGTTTTGCGTTTGTGATATGGCATTAACTGTTTATAGTGCTGTTGTTGCACAAAAAATGAACATGGCACCGGCTGATGTGAAAAAAGAATGGGTTGCTGGGGTATTGCCAGGTATTCAGATCGTTCCATCAGGTGTTTGGGCAGTGGGACGAGCTCAGGAGCGTGGTTGTGGTTATTGTTTCGCGGGATAAGTTTAACTGTTGACTGTAAATAGTGATGATTAAGACAAATCGGAAGGTTGTGAGGGGAGTTGTGCGTCATAAATTTCTTATCAATTGCTGAAGAAAGGAAGATGAAAAACGAATTATAAATTCTTTTTCAAATTTTTCTTGCAGAGCTCCAGTGGGTTAGGTTCGGGTGGAGGAAAAAGGGAGGAAAAGGATTTGGAGGAACGGAAAAGAGTCGTACTTTTGCGCTCCGCAATCGGAAGGAAGGCGGCAGGTTGAAAAGCTGAAAAGGAGCAAGTAAAAAGAAGATCGAAGGGGTCTTTTTGTAGGTTGCGCGAAACGAAAAAAGCGGTCAAAATTATTTTAAAATAAATTTGGCAGAAGAGAAAAAAAGTTTCACCTTTGCACTCCCGAAACGACGGGGACGCTGATGAGGAAGTCAACAGCGGAAGAAATTGAAAAACTGGCCTGAAGAGGAATCGAAAGCAGAAAAGCGAGAAAAAAAAGTTAAAAAAGTTCTTGCAGAAGTCAAAAAGATGCTTACCTTTGCAGCCCCGCTGAGACGGAAGGTCGGCAGCGAAAAAGAAGAAAGAAAAAACGACGAAGGATACAGGGAAGTTGCAAGACGAATCGGTTCGACTCCGGTACTATCCACGACAGGTTAACAGCGGTTAACCGAACGTTCTTTGAAGAGATGAGAATAGCGCAGCAAATTGTAGCAATACAATAAGCTAGCATACAATAACTGTCAATCCAAGAGACAATGGTTCTTCGGAACCACCTGTATCCGCAAGGATACAAGGAACAAACTTAAAGTATACAACGGAGAGTTTGATCCTGGCTCAGGATGAACGCTAGCGGCAGGCCTAATACATGCAAGTCGAACGAGATTAGGGGCTTCGGTCCCTATGAAAGTGGCGCACGGGTGCGTAACACGTATGCAACCTACCTCTAATTGGGGGATAGCCTTCCGAAAGGGAGATTAATACCGCATAAAACAGCAGAATGGCATCATTTAACTGTTAAAACTAAGGTGATTAGAGATGGGCATGCGTTGCATTAGCTAGTTGGTAAGGTAACGGCTTACCAAGGCTACGATGCATAGGGGATCTGAGAGGATGGTCCCCCACACTGGTACTGAGACACGGACCAGACTCCTACGGGAGGCAGCAGTAAGGAATATTGGTCAATGGACGCAAGTCTGAACCAGCCATGCCGCGTGCAGGATGACGGCCCTACGGGTTGTAAACTGCTTTTGTCGGGGAATAAACCTCATTACGTGTAGTGAGTTGAAGGTACCCGAAGAATAAGGATCGGCTAACTCCGTGCCAGCAGCCGCGGTAATACGGAGGATCCAAGCGTTATCCGGATTTATTGGGTTTAAAGGGTGCGTAGGCGGCGAATTAAGTCAGAGGTGAAAGCCTGCAGCTCAACTGTAGAACTGCCTTTGATACTGGTTCGCTTGAGTACAGATGAAGTGGGCGGAATGTGACAAGTAGCGGTGAAATGCATAGATATGTCACAGAACACCGATTGCGAAGGCAGCTCACTAAAGTGTAACTGACGCTGAGGCACGAAAGCGTGGGGATCAAACAGGATTAGATACCCTGGTAGTCCACGCCCTAAACGATGATTACTCGCTGTCGGCGATATACAGTCGGCGGCTAAGCGAAAGCGTTAAGTAATCCACCTGGGGAGTACGGTCGCAAGATTGAAACTCAAAGGAATTGACGGGGGCCCGCACAAGCGGAGGAGCATGTGGTTTAATTCGATGATACGCGAGGAACCTTACCCGGGCTTGAAAGTTAGTGAATAATCTAGAAATAGATTAGTGAGCAATCACACGAAACTAGGTGCTGCATGGCTGTCGTCAGCTCGTGCCGTGAGGTGTTGGGTTAAGTCCCGCAACGAGCGCAACCCCTATGTTTAGTTGCCAGCATTAAGATGGGGACTCTAAACAGACTGCCTACGCAAGTAGAGAGGAAGGAGGGGACGACGTCAAGTCATCATGGCCCTTACGTCCGGGGCTACACACGTGCTACAATGGATGGTACAGAGGGCTGCGACATAGCAATATGAAGCCAATCTCAAAAAGCCATTCACAGTTCGGATTGAGGTCTGCAACTCGACCTCATGAAGTTGGATTCGCTAGTAATCGCGTATCAGCAATGACGCGGTGAATACGTTCCCGGGCCTTGTACACACCGCCCGTCAAGCCATGAAAGCTGGGGGTGCCTAAAGACTGTAGCCGCAAGGAGCGGTTTAGGGCAAAACTGGTAATTAGGGCTAAGTCGTAACAAGGTAGCCGTACCGGAAGGTGCGGCTGGAATACCTCCTTTCTAGAGAAGGATAGCAGTTATCACTAGCTGCTGCGCTATACAATCTCATTTCAGACTTCAACAAGAGAAAACCCAAGTACCGGTAGGAAGGGTAGATGAATGAACAAGCCTACTGCCTGCAGGAACAATCCAAAGTCCCGTAGCTCAGTTTGGTTAGAGCACTACACTGATAATGTAGGGGTCAGCAGTTCAAGTCTGCTCGGGACTACCAAAGCGCAGGAAACGATAAAGCGGAAACAAGCGCACTTAACTTGGGGAATTAGCTCAGCTGGCTAGAGCACCTGCCTTGCACGCAGGGGGTCAACGGTTCGAATCCGTTATTCTCCACACTGAACCAAAGGGTTCATGAAGTTCTTTGACATATTGAAAGAAGTTACCTGAAAAGGTAAACGAGCAACAGATAGATTAATTTCTATAATGTAAGCATTAAGACGCAAGTCTTAGTAATAAAAGAAAGTTACTAAGGGCGCACGGGGGATGCCTTGGCTCTCAGAGGCGATGAAGGACGTGATAAGCTGCGATAAGCATCGGGGATTGGCAAATACGAATTGATCCGATGATTTCCGAATGGGGAAACCTAATCAGTTGAAGACTGATTGTATAAATACGCTAACCTGCCGAACTGAAACATCTAAGTAAGCAGAGGAAGAGAAAACAATAGTGATTTCGTAAGTAGTGGCGAGCGAACGCGAAAGAGCCCAAACCTATATTGTTACGGCAATATGGGGGTTGTAGGACAGTGCCGTGGACTTAACAAAAGAACAAGAATGCTTTGGGAAGAGCAGCCATAGAACGTGACAGCCGTGTATTGGTAAGATTGTTATACCTAACTGTATCCTGAGTACCGCGAGGTCGGAGACGCCTTGTGGGAATCTGCCAGCACCATCTGGTAAGGCTAAATACTACTGAGAGACCGATAGTGAACAAGTACTGTGAAGGAAAGGTGAAAAGAACCCCGAACAGGGGAGTGCAATAGAACCTGAAACCGTGCGCTTACAAGCGGTCGGAGCAGCGAAAGCTGTGACGGCGTGCCTTTTGCATAATGAGCCTACGAGTTACTTCTCACTGGCAAGGTTAAGGATTTCAGATCCGGAGCCGAAGCGAAAGCGAGTCTGAATAGGGCGCATAGTCAGTGGGAGTAGACGCGAAACCTTGTGATCTACCCTTGAGCAGGATGAAGTTGCAGTAACATGTAATGGAGGTCCGAACCGGTTTACGTTGAAAAGTATTCGGATGACTTGAGGGTAGGGGTGAAAGGCTAATCAAACTGGGAAATAGCTCGTACTCTCCGAAATGTTTTTAGGAACAGCCTGGCGGTTGAGTGTGCTAGAGGTAGAGCTACTAATTGGATGCGGGGGAGTCAAATCCTACCAAATCCAGATAAACTCCGAATGCTAGACACATATACGCTGGAGTGAGGCTTTGGGTGCTAAGGTCCAAGGCCGAGAGGGAAAGAACCCAGACCATCAGCTAAGGTCCCCAAATATATACTAAGTTGAACTAACGGGGTCCGATTGCATAGACAGCTAGGATGTTGGCTTGGAAGCAGCCATTCATTTAAAGAGTGCGTAACAGCTCACTAGTCGAGCGATCGGGCATGGATAATAATCGGGCATCAAGTATATTACCGAAGCTATGGATAATACTCTGTATTATGGTAGGAGAGCATTCTAACAGCGGTGAAGGTATTTCGTCAGAAATGCTGGAGCGGTTAGAAAAGCAAATGTAGGCATAAGTAACGATAATGCAGGCGAGAAACCTGCACACCGAAAGACTAAGGTTTCCTGATCAACGCTAATCGGATCAGGGTTAGTCGGGGCCTAAGGTGTAGCCGAAGGGCGAAGCCGATGGACAATGGGTTAATATTCCCATACTATCTATAATTGTGACGGGGAGACGCAGTGGTGAAAGATCCGCGAACTGACGGAATAGTTCGTTAAAGGCCGTACCTATATCATTCATAGGCAAATCCGTGAGTGATGGAGAAAGCTGAAAGTACCGCAAACCTACGGGGGCGCGGATAGTGATCCTAAAGGCTGCCGAGAAAATCCTCTAAACTTCAGATTATAGATACCCGTACCGCAAACCGACACAGGTAGTCGAGGAGAGAATCCTAAGGTGCTCGAGTGAATCATGGCTAAGGAACTCGGCAAAATGGCCCTGTAACTTCGGGAGAAGGGGCGCCCCTTAACGGGGGCCGCAGTGAAAAGGTCCAGGCGACTGTTTAACAAAAACACATGGCTTTGCAAAATCGAAAGATGAGGTATAAGGCCTGACACCTGCCCGGTGCTGGAAGGTTAAGAGGGGATGTTAGTCCGAAAGGGCGAAGCATTGAATCGAAGCCCCAGTAAACGGCGGCCGTAACTATAACGGTCCTAAGGTAGCGAAATTCCTTGTCGGGTAAGTTCCGACCTGCACGAATGGTGTAACGATCTGGACGCTGTCTCAGCCATGAGCTCGGTGAAATTGTGGTATCGGTGAAGACGCCGGTTACCCGCAACGGGACGGAAAGACCCCATGCACCTTCACTACAACTTCACATTGACATTGGGTACAGGATGTGTAGGATAGGTGGGAGACTATGAAGCGGGTTCGCTAGGATTCGTGGAGTCAACGTTGAAATACCACCCTTTCTGTATTCGGTGTCTAACCCCGCGGACGTGGGGGACATTGTGTGGTGGGTAGTTTGACTGGGGTGGTCGCCTCCAAAAGAGTAACGGAGGCTTTCAAAGGTATGCTCAGTACGCTTGGTAACCGTACGTGGAGTGCAATAGCAAAAGCATGCTTGACTGTGAGGCCGACAAGCCGATCAGGTACGAAAGTAGGATATAGTGATCCGGTGGTTCTGCATGGAAGGGCCATCGCTCAAAGGATAAAAGGTACGCTGGGGATAACAGGCTGATCTCCCCCAAGAGCTCATATCGACGGGGAGGTTTGGCACCTCGATGTCGGCTCGTCACATCCTGGGGCTGGAGAAGGTCCCAAGGGTTCGGCTGTTCGCCGATTAAAGTGGCACGCGAGCTGGGTTCAGAACGTCGCGAGACAGTTCGGTCCCTATCTGTTGTGGGCGTAGGATATTTGAGTGGACCTGACCTTAGTACGAGAGGACCGGGTTGGACGAACCGCTAGTGAATCAGTTATGGCGCCAGCTGTACTGCTGAGTAGCTACGTTCGGTCGAGATAAGCGCTGAAAGCATCTAAGTGCGAAACTCACCACAAGATGAGATATCCATACAGGATCGTGGAAGATGACCACGTTGATAGGCTACAGATGTAAAGGTGGTAACATCACAGTCGAGTAGTACTAATTCTCCAAAACTTTCTGAAAAGAAAGCCTCGTTTACCAAAAAGCAGCAGTAACTTCTTTCAACAATATGTCGAAACAGAACTGAAAAGATATTCAGGTGCCTATATCGGCGGTGTCCACCTCTTCCCATTCCGAACAGAGAAGTTAAGCCCGCCAGAGCCGATGGTACTGCCGTAACAGGTGGGAGAGTAGGTCGGTGCCGATTTTTATACGAAGGGAACCCCAAAAAGGTTCCCTTTGCTTGTTTATAGCCTTTTTATTCTGCCTGCTTTTCCGGTTACCACCAGCTAATACTAAATTAACAATACTTGGTCGCTATTTGACGAAAGCTATATTTAAATAGTATAGGTCATTAATTTAATCTAGATTTGAGCATTTACCTAGTTACTCATAACATGTTTAATAAAGAAACTTATATCAAAAGACGTAATAAACTAAAAGAACAAGTATCTTCTGGTGTTATATTGCTTTTAGGTAATGACGAAAGCAGTATGAATTATGCTGATAATACGTATCATTTTAGGCAAGACAGTTCTTTTCTTTATTTTTTTGGGTTAGATATTCCTGGACTGGCTGCTATTATTGATATAGAAAACGACTTCGAAGCAATTTATGGTACTGAATTATCAATAGATGACATAGTTTGGATGGGGCCTCAGGATACTTTGCAACAACAAGCATTAAATTATTCAGGTATAAAAAATTTTCACACAAAGGCTGAATTAAATAAGTATATAAGTACTATTAAAGAAAAAAAGCGACGTGTTCATTTCTTGCCTCCATATAGACCTGAGAATAAGATAAAGTTGGTTGAACTATTGGATGTGAAGCTCGATGAAATTAAGGATATAATTTCGGTTAATTTGATTAAAGCAATTATTGAGCAGCGAGAAATTAAATCTGAAGAAGAAATTATTGAAATTGAAAAGGCTGTAGGAATCACCAATCAAATGCATTTGACCGCGATGAAAATGGCAAAACCAGGTATTACTGAAGCAGAAATTGCTGCGGCAGTGCATCAAATTCCTTTAGCTGCTGATTGTAATATTGCCTTCCCAATTATTGCCACTATTAGGGGTGAAGTTTTGCATAATCATCATCATAAAAATATTCTTAAAGAGGGACAATTGTTTTTACTTGATGCTGGGGCCGAAAGTAAAATGCACTATGCCGGGGATATGTCTCGAACTACTCCTGTAAGTGGAACGTTTACGGCACAACAAAAAATCATCTATGATATTTGTCTTACTGCGCATGAGGCTGCTTTACAAAAATGCGGCCCTGGTGTTAAATTCAAAGATGTGCATTTTACTGCAGCTACCTCTATAGCAGAGGGGCTTAAGCAGATTGGTTTAATGAAAGGTGATATAAAGGCTGCTGTCGAAGCTGGTGCTCATGCTTTATTCTTCCAATGTGGAACAGGACATATGATGGGACTTGATACCCATGATATGGAAGATTTAGGTGAGCAGTTTGTTGGTTATACCGCTGAAGAACCTAAAGAGTTATTATTGTTTGGATTGAAATCTTTACGGTTGGGAAAAGTATTAAAGCCGGGAATGGTCGTTACAATTGAGCCAGGTATTTATTTTATACCTGAGTTGATAAAAATGTGGAAAGAAGAAAAGCGGTTCATCGAGTTTATTAATTATGACAAAGTTGAAGAATATATAGGTTTTGGCGGACTTAGAAATGAAGACGATGTATTAATTACAGAGGATGGATATAGAGTATTTGGTGGATTTGTGCCAAAAACAACTGAGGATATAGAGCGATATAAGGCAGGTGAGAGTTTGGATAGTATTTTAGCCTCGAAGAAAATTCTTAATTAGCCTTTTGTAATCAATTTGGATTTAAGCCGGAGGATAAAACTTTCGGCTTTTTTGATTCATGGATACCCCTCTTTAAAGTTTTTTAATGTGGATTTTAACTATTATATTAGGAATATAAGTGGTCATAATTGTTAAGTAAATCATGGCTTATTTTATGCTTTAAATGATCAAATACTTCGAATTCTGAATTTATCTACTATATGAAAATGTCGAACAATGTATCTGCCGAGTTCTTCGGCATATTTTGGCTGTTTTTGGGAGAGGGTATGGTATTACGGTTTTTTAGCCGCTTCCCAATGTTAGTATTCGGGTTTATATTTCCTTATTAAATCAGTTCGCGTATCTCAGCTGTTCTTGTTAGGCAGGGAATTTAGTAGTATAATAAACTGAACTTCAGATTTTTGATTAAATGTTATTCTATTTTACTTAATATGAAGAAACTGATAGGTTTTATGATAGACTACAGAGTTTGTAGACTTTTTCCAAATAATTCCTTAATACAGCAAATAATTTAGTTTCTTTGTAGCTAGAGCCAATAGCAAAGCTGGATGATAATTGCAATCAGTATACTTTTATTTGTAGTTTTTTATACGTTAGGTGCTGTTTGGGCCGAACGGAAAGTTTCCGCCTTTATTCAAGACAGGTTGGGGCCTATGGAAACTGGAAAGTTTGGCTGGCTGCAAACAATTGCAGATATAATGAAAATGCTTCAGAAAGAAAGTATTATTCCTAAAGCTGCTGATAAATGGTTATTTGTAATTGCTCCGGTTATTATTTTCGTTTCTGTTTATATGGGTTTTGCCACTATTCCTGTCGCTCCTGATATTATTGGAAGCGATTCAAATTTGGGTGTTTTTTATGTTCTGGCAATCATTTCAGTAGAGGTAGTTGGTTTTCTAATGGTAGGCTGGGGGTCTAACAATAAGTATGCTCTTTATGGAGCCACACGATCAGTTGCCCAAATTGTATCATACGAAATTCCTGCTGGTATTGCAGTTATTTCTGCAGTTATGCTTACCCAAAGTTTGAGTTTGCAGGCTATCACAATCAATCAAGGCATTTTAGCTGCAGAGTCAATTAAATTTTTGGGTATATGGCAAGTAAATGATATTGGTGGTATTTTGGCATGGAATATTTTTCAAGCACCTCATTTATTGATTGCCTTTGGTATTTATTTTATTGCTTCCTTGGCTGAATCCAATAGGACTCCTTTCGATATTCCGGAGGCAGAATCAGAACTGGTTGCCGGTTTTCATATAGAATATACAGGTATCCGTTTTGCTTTAGTGTTTCTAGCTGAATATGGAATGATGCTATTGGTTTCAATGGTGGCAGTGGTATTGTTTTTGGGAGGTTGGAATTCGATTTTACCAAATATTGGCCCACTTAAATTGGCCAACTGGACTACTGGGACTTTTTGGGGTATATTTTGGGTTATAAGTAAGTCGATATTGTTAGTGATGGTGCAAATGTGGATTCGGTGGACCCTTCCTCGTTTCCGTGTAGATAAGCTGATGAGCTTTAATTGGAAATTGTTAACTCCATTAGCTTTTGCATGCTTATTTATTTCTGGAATTTGGAGATTGGTGGTAATGAACCCTTAAAGTAAACTATTGAGTTCATTATAGCTGATAAACTTTATATCGAATTAAAGGAAAACCTTTAGAGAATTTTAAGGTATTGAAATTGAAAAAGAACAGTTCAAATATCATAAGTGGAATAAGGTCGGTGCTGAAGGGGATGTCCTTAACAATACAGCACATTTGGGCGGCCCGAAATGGCCGAAAACATGGCGGTATTGCTAACGATAAGTATTTTGAGCAGCAGGAAGGGGTGGTTACCATTCAGTATCCTCATCAGCAAATTCCTGTTCCAGAAGTAGGTCGTTATCAATTGCATGTTGAAATCGATGATTGTGTAGTATGTGATCTTTGTGCAAAAATTTGTCCTGTTGATTGTATTACCATTGAATCTATTAAAGCAGTTGAAGACATAGGTAAGACTTCAGATGGTACAACCAAACGCTTACACGCATCGAAATTTTTTATAGATCACGCTAAATGCATGTACTGCGGATTATGTACAACGGTTTGTCCTACTGAATGCATAACAATGACCAGTGAATATGATGTCAGTGTTTTCGATATAAAAGAAATGGATCGCAAGTTTTCCGTGATGACTGAAACTGAAGCTGACGAAAAGAAAATGATGCTCGATAAATACAATACTGAGCGAGCTGCTGCTAAAGCTGCAGCTTTGAAAAAAGGATAAGGACCAAGGTTTAACAAGAACATTAAACAATTGCTAAAGACAGTTTTTTACATTCTAAGTTTTATTACCGTTGCATCTGCAATTTATACAGTAACCTGCCGCAATTTGGCAAGGGCTGTATTTGTTTTTTTTGCTACTCTTTTTTGCTTGGCCGGTATTTATGTTTTTGCCTTTGCCGACTTTGTCGCGATTACACAAATAATGGTATATGTTGGAGGTATTGTGATTCTGATGTTGTTTGGTATTATGCTTTCAAACCGAAAACTGTTTGAAGTTTTAACCGAAACCAAAGCTGAAACCAAGCTATTTCCAATAAGTGTTTTAGGAGGGATAGCTTTATCACTTTTAGTATTTGCCGGACTATTAAATATAATATGGCTTAGTAACCTAGGTGAGCTTGCTTGGATAAAAAGCAACATAGCATCCAATATAGCCTATCAGGGTGATGAAAATTCTGCTAACAGTTTAGGTGTTAACTTTATGACATCCTACTTGTTGCCATTCGAAACAATTTCGGTGTATTTATTGGCTGTATTAATTGGCGCTGCCTATTTGGCGCGCAGAAAACGTGTAAGATAATGTTGAACGATATACCTCTTGAACATTTTGTAATTATAAGCGCAGTACTCTTTTGTGCAGGTTTATTTGCTGTGTTAACTAAGAAAAATGCCATAATGGTACTTATTGGTATTGAGATGATGCTAAATGCAGCTATTTTAAATTTGGTGACTTTTGGCGCATTTGATAAGCATAAAAATGAAGGACAAGTTTTTGCTCTTTTTGCAATAGTATTGGCAGCTGCTGGTGTTGCAGTTTCGCTCGCAATTATTTTAAATGTGTATCGCCAGTTCAAAACTATTGATCCATCTAAAATTGAAGAGATGAAATACTAAATTAATTTCGAGTTTTAAGAAAGGCTAAATTGGGCTAGTAATCATTTAATTATTAAAAATTTGATTGAAACAGTACAACTAACAATGATAACCGGAGCTGCTTTATTGGCACTTGTGCTTCCTTTATTATCGTTTTTGATTATTGGTTTTTGGGGTAACCAACTTCCTCGTAAAGGAGATTGGATTGCTGTGTCATTTACTTTTATCAGTTTTGTTGCATCGTCCTATTGTTTTATCAATACCTGGAATCAAAAGGTTCATCATTTCTCAATCAATTGGCTTAATACGGGAATCATCAAGTTAAGTGCTGGCATTTCAATTGATAATCTGGCGGCGTTGATGTTAGTGTTGGTTACTTTTATTACCACATTAGTCCTTATTTATTCAATGGAATATATGAAAGGGGAGCGTTATTATCATCGCTACTTTTCACACCTGAGTCTTTTTTTATTCTCCATGTTGGGGGTTGTACTGGCAGATTCATTATTGCTTATCTATATATTTTGGGAATTGGTAGGCTTTTCATCCTATCTTTTAATTGGATTCTGGTTTGATAGAGATACTGCAGCAGCAGCTAATAAAAAGGCTTTTATTGTTAACCGTATTGGTGACATTGCTTTTTTTGTTGGTATAATGATTTTATTAACCCAGTTCAGAACTCTTGATCTGAACATTTTGTTTGGTGTTGAAGGCAGCGGTGGAATTGTACAACATTCAAGCACCCATATCAACACAATTGCCGGCTTGTGCATATTTGCTGGAGCTGTAGCAAAATCAGCTCAATTTCCATTACATGTTTGGTTACCGGACGCCATGGAAGGACCTACCTCGGTTTCTTCACTAATTCATGCTGCTACCATGGTTGCTGCTGGTGTATATTTAACCGCACGGGTGTTTCCGTTGTTTAGTCCGGAGGCCTTAAATGTAATAGCCATTATCGGAGCATTAACGTCTTTTATGGCAGCTAGCATTGCCTTAACTCAAAATGACCTTAAAAAGGTTTTAGCTTATTCAACCATTTCACAGTTGGGAATAATGATGGCGGCTATGGGTATTGGGGCGTGGCCTATGGCTTTGTTTCATTTGGTAACACATGCATTCTTTAAATGTTTATTGTTCTTAGGGGCCGGCTCAGTTATCCACCAGTTGCATCATGTACAGCATAAGCATCATCTCGATTTCGACCCTCAAGACATGCGGTTAATGGGAGGATTGAAAAAAGATATGCCAATTACTTATGCTGTGTTTTTGGTTGCTGGTTTAGCACTATCAGGATTGCCATTGTTTTCAGGGTACCTTTCAAAGGACTTAATTCTAATAGAGGCTTGGTCGTCTAAGCTAATTTTAGTGCCGGTGCTCTTAACCCTTACAACGGTATTTACATCGTTTTATATTTTCAGATTGATTTTCAAAGTCTTTTGGAGTGAAAATAAATTGGCCGGCCTATACCCGGATTTAAATGTAAAACCGCATGAATCAGGAAGCCTAATGACAGGAACAATGATAGTTTTGGCTGTATGTTCAACCTTCATAATCTTTTCATTTAATCCAATGCATGGTACCCATTCCTGGGTGATTGAAGGATTAAAAACACCGGTGAATCCCTTAAATTCGCCAAGTGTTGCTTTAGAAACAGCAGAATTGTGGGTTCCGATTACAACTGTACTTTTTTCATTAGCGATGATTTACCTTGCCTTTAGGGCATATGTTCAACAAAAAGCAACTTTTCTTTCTGAGCATAATTTTTTCTATAAATTCTCTTTTAATGCATGGTATTTCGACCAGCTATATGCAGTGCTGTTTGTCCAACCGTTGATGCGTTTTGCCGGATTTGTGAAATGGTTTGATGTTAAGGTGGTTGATGGAATTGTTAATGGAGCTGCAAATTTAGTACTAGGTTTTTCTGCTATCATTGATTGGATAGATAGAAATATCATCGATGGTTTTGTTAATGGATTGGCATTGTTGGTAGGTAAAATCGGTAATTTCTTTAGAGGTTTCCAAACCGGAAGGGTTCAGAATTATATGGCCCTTGGGGTTCTGGGTTTAATTTTGATTGTTGTTTTGAGTTATATTTTTTGATAGATGACCCTTAGTATACTCATTTTTCTTCCTATTGTATTTATGATTTTGGTGGTTGTTTTGCCATCATCACTAAAACATACTTTTAAATACATAACTCTTGGTGTTTCAATTATTCAATTGATTATTGCCGGTTTCTTGTATTTACATTATGATCAGTCACTGGCCGGTGTGTTTAATGAAAAAACATTTCAGTTTGTTGAGAAGTATTCATGGATAAATCTTAACCTAGGCTCACTTGGAAAACTTCAAATTCAGTATTTTCTAGGAATTGACGGCGTTAGTGTGGGATTGTTAATACTATCAGCTTTTGTAATGGCTATAGCCGCACTAGCATCATGGGAAATAAAATCAAATGAAAAAGGCTACTTCTGTCTGTTTTTGTTATTAAATGCAGCTATAATGGGAGTGTTCTGTGCCCTTGATTTCTTCCTTTTCTATATATTTTATGAATTGATGCTGTTGCCACTTTATTTCCTGATTGGAATTTGGGGTGGAACAAGAAGAGAATATGCCTCCATTAAGTTTTTCCTTTATACCTTATTGGGCTCAGTATTTATGCTGCTGGTGATAATCGGATTGTATTTTTCGGTAAAGGATCCATCAACAGGAGCACATAGTTTTAATATGCTTTCAATGATGAATCCTGCTAATTATGTTCCGGGTTCAATTTTTGATATTAATAGTAAAACATTATTGTTTGGTTTTTCACCACGCTTAATTGCTTTTGCCGTTTTATTTATTGCCTTTGCCATTAAGGTGCCGATTGTACCATTACATACATGGTTACCTGATGCCCACGTTGAGGCTCCAACTCCAATTTCAATCATCCTGGCAGGGGTTTTATTGAAAATAGGTGGATATGGAATTTTTCGGGTTTGTATTGGAATTTTCCCTGATGGTGCCATTTATTTCAGTTGGATAATAGGCCTGATAGGCATTGTATCAATAATTTATGGTGCAATGAGCGCATTAGCTGCAACAGATCTGAAAAGATTGATTGCTTACTCTTCAGTGTCGCACATGGGGTTTGTTTTATTAGGTATTGCATCAATGACCGTTGAGGGTTTGAGCGGTGCAATGTTCCAAATGATCAGTCATGGTGTACTTTCAAGTATGCTATTCTTTTTAGTGGGTGTTATTTATAATCGGGTTCATGATCGAGAAATTGCTAACTTCCGCGGGTTATATAACCAGATGCCTGTTTTCTCTGTATTTGTATTCATAGCTTTTTTTGCCTCTTTGGGTTTACCTGGATTTTCTGCATTTATTGCCGAAGCATTTTCATTGATTGGAGCGTTTAATTCAGCTTCTATCAATCAATTGCTGCCACGTTGGATGGCTGTTGTCGGTGCGATAGGTATATTATTGGGAGCCTCGTATTTTCTATGGACTTTGCAAAGAATGTTTTTCGGTAAGGCTCGCTTTAAAGGCGGAGAAGAATGGAGCAAACAATTAACCGATCTTAATTTTAGAGAAGTAGTTGCGCTGAGTCCGATGGCTGTAACAGCCTTAGTTCTCGGGATTTTGCCTTTCTTGTTTTTTGATATGAGTAATTCCGCTATGCTTGAATTAGTGAATATTACATTGAAAAGTGGAAATCAACAATTAGAAACCTTGAGTAAATTATTAAACTAGGGATGAAAAACTTCGTTGATATTATTCAGGCTTCAGTTAATGATATTATGGGCAGCTGGATATTTCTTTTGCCGGAAATTTCGTTGGCCTTAGTTTTCATTATCATGATTTTTGTGGATTTGTTTTGGTCAAAAAAGACCAAGAACATCGTGGCAATTGTAGCTATTTCTGGGCTTTCCATTGTCATATTGGAAACTCTTGACCAGTTTTTACTCATTAGGTCTTTTCCTGTTCAGTTGTTCTCAGGTATGATAAAGCTTGATCCTGCAGCTATTTGGTATAAACTGTTGATTCAACTTTCCGGTCTTTTATTAATGTTATTTTCACTACGTGATTTTCAGTTGAGAAATACTGAAAAAGGCGGTAGCGAATACTTTAGTTTAATGCTGGTGGTTACCCTTGGGCTTAACTTCATGGTTATGGCCCAAAACCTGTTGATGATTTACCTCTCCGTTGAATTTGTTTCAGTTTGTTCATATGTACTTGCTGCATATTTAACGGGAAACAAACGTTCAGAAGAAGCAGGGATGAAGTATGCCTTGTTTGGGGCTGTAGCTTCAGCTATTATGCTATATGGAATGTCATTGTTGTACGGCTTTACAGGAACATTAAGCATTTATGACTCCTCATTTTATTCAGGCTTGTCTTCTGTTCATTTTGCTAGTGCATTAATAGCAATTCTCCTAACGGTAGCAGGTTTATTTTTTAAAATTTCTGCTTATCCAATGCAAGTTTGGGTTCCGGATGTGTATGAAGGTGCGCCTACACCTGTTACTGCATTTTTATCAGTGGCTCCTAAAGTAGCAGGAATAGCTCTATTAATTACTTTTGTGATATCACTCAACAGTAGTCCTGCATCAGGTTCGATATTCCACCTTTCAGCGGAGAACTTTTTAGCCGTTATAGCAATCATCACCATGTCGCTTGGTAATTTTTCGGCTTTGTGGCAAAATAATGTAAAAAGACTAATGGCTTACTCAGCGATTGGACACTCCGGTTTTATTTTAATGGGTGTAGCAGCTTATTCCATGACCGGTCAAAAGGCTATTTTGTTTTTCCTGTTTGTTTATGCGATAGCTAATATTGGAGCTTTTTTATCTATAGGATATTTTTCGAACGTTTTTCATTCAGAAGAATTGGATGATTATAAAGGAATGGGGATAAAGTATCCGCTGGTGTCTGCGGCAATGGTTGTTTTTTTGATAAGTTTAACCGGATTACCTCCAACTGCAGGCTTTGTGGGTAAGTTCTTTATTTTTTCCGCCGCAGTAGAAGCTTATCTTTTAGGTGGCAATAAGCTACTCCTTATAATGGTAATTTTCGGAGTGGTAAATACAGTTGTTGCATTATTTTATTACCTGAAAATACCTCTAAATTTATATCTACGTAAATCTAAAACCGAAATTTCATTAGATAAGGGAAATCTGTTTTACTCTGTTTTAATCATTATGCTTGCAGTTTTGACAGTATTCTTAGGTATATTCCCAAATAAGCTTATGGGGATGATGAATTGGTAAGTTATCATGCTGAAAATATATTACAGTTGCTTATCAATATTATGGTTTTTAGGCTTTGGTTTGATAAAAGTTCAATCTCCTAATACATATCAGTATAAGATAGTTGTAAAGGAAATCTACAAGCCATACAGTTCTAATCGTGATACAATTTACCACTCCTCAGATTATAAACTGACTTGGAATGATTTCACAGCAACGCCGAACGGTACATTGCCTTTTGTTGCCATGACAAACAGTGGATTTGGGTACCAATGGTCTTCCGTTTCCGATGATAGTTCTACAACGATTACAATTTATACCTCAGTTTATTTTATTAAGAGCAAATCATGGGTAAAGCAAGAGGCTAAAACTGCTTACGAACTGGCTCATGAGCAACTTCATTTTGACATTACCAGACAAATTGCCAACGGTTTTATTAAGGAATTAAACAATCTTAAAGTGGATGGTAATTTTACACAAACCATACGTCAACTTTATAAGCGCCATTACAATAAGCTTTTGATCGCTCAAAATCAATACGATGAACAAACTAATCATGGTTTGAGAAAACCTGAACAATTGATATGGAACGAAAAGGTAAAGAAGGATCTTGAGTTAATCAAATTTTAACCAATACTTCGCTTATTTTAACTACATATGTTTATTTGCCAGCTTCTTTCTTAGGCTCATTAACTGAGAATAGTGACGCTTATTTGTCCAATGAATACTATTAGTATACTTCTTTTATCCTGAAAAGTGATTTCTTTTCCCCTGTCTAAAAATTTCTTCTTATAAAATTCAAGTGGTTATGATTTTGAAAATCAAAAAGTTTACTTTATGTTAGTGGTATAGTATAGAATAGAATAAACCCAATTTAATTTATATGAGAACAAAAACTACACTAAAACTGCTAGTACTGTTGGTGTCTGTTTGTGGAGTCCAGATTGGTTCGATAAATCAGTTATACGGCCAATCAGTAAAGCAAACTGAGCTGACAGTAAAAGGAAAGGTTACCGATGAAAAGGGTGAGGAATTACCCGGCGCTACAGTATTAATTAAAGGAACAAGCAAAGGTACTACCACTGATGTTTCCGGAAGCTATACTATTGCTGCTTCAGCAGGCAACACTTTGAGCTTTTCATTTACTGGTTTTGTTACCCGTGAAGTAACGATTGGTAATAATGCTGTAATTAATGTACAACTAAAATCTGACTCAAAAGCATTGGAAGAAATAGTCGTTGTTGGCTATGGAACAAAGAAAAAAGTAACGGTAACAGGATCTGTTGCTACCGTTAAGGGGGGTGACATTAAGCAAAGCCCTTCTGCAAATATTTCAAATTCATTGGCAGGTAGAGCTCCCGGGGTTATTGCCTCCAACCGATCTGGGGAGCCAGGCAATGATTTTTCTACGCTATTGATACGTGGAAAAGGAACTTTGAATGATAACAGCCCATTAATTGTAATTGATGGTGTAGCCAACAGAGGCTCTTTTGAACGCTTAAATCCTGATGATGTAGAAAGTATATCAGTGCTAAAAGATGCATCAGCAGCCATCTATGGAGCTCAAGCAGCAAACGGAGTTATTTTGGTTACAACAAAAAAAGGAAAATCGGGTAAACCTGTAATTGCCTACAGTGGAAGCTATGGCACAACACAACCAACTCAATTGCCTAATTCTGTAAACGCGGGTCAGTATGCAACCTATATAAACGAGGTAAATGATCGTTATGGTAAACCTCACCAGTATACCGAGGCAGATATTCAAAAGTATTACAATGGCAGTGACCCTGTAAATTACCCCAATACTAACTGGTACGATGCGGTAATTAAAGACAATTCGCTGCAAAGTCGTCATGCATTATCTGTCTCAGGGGGAAATGAAAAAACAGATTTCTTTCTTTCCGGAGAATATTTAAACCAGGATGGTATTTACCGAAACTCGTCAACCGATTATAAGCAATACAACCTGCGTACCAATGTAAATACTCAGATTTTGCCAATTTTAAAAGTGGCGTTTAATCTTTCTGGCCGTTTGGAAGACAGGGACTATTCCAATTACTCAAGTAATAATATTTTCGCGGAAGTATTATCTGCTTATCCAACTTTGCCAGCTTATTATCCCAATGGACTGCCCGGACCTGGATTGTCAGGAGGGAGAAACCCTGTGTTAATGGCTTCTGGAGCTACAGGATATAACTACACCAATGATTATAACCTGTTGTCAGACTTATCATTTGATATTAAACTTCCATTCATCACCGAAGGGTTGTATGTTGCTGGATTGGCTGCATATGATTTTAGATTCAGAAATGAAAAGATTTTCAAGGACAACTGGGATGCATATCGCTATAATAGGAATACTAATGAATATGAAAATCTACGCAATTCTATTGGCCCTATCAATTTAAGATCTGATTACAGAAATTATCAAATGAAAACCTATAACATTAAGTTAGGTTATAACCGGGTTGTAGGTAATCATGACATAGGTGCTTTTGTAGCTTATGAGCAAAGTGACAGTTATAATGAAGGCATTTTTGCCTATAGAACAGGCTATTTAAGTAATAAAATTGACCAGATTTTCATTGGTGCAGACAAGGATAAGGACAACGGTGGAAATGCTGCGCAAACAGCAAGGCAAAACCTATTTGGACGTTTAAGCTATGGTTATAAGCAAAAATATCTGATCGATTTAGTTTTGCGCCATGATGGGTCTTACATCTTCCCTAAAGATAAACGTTGGGGGACATTTCCTGGTGTTTCTGCCGCCTGGCGAGTTTCAGAAGAAGCATTTTTCAAAAATAATGTACATTTCGTTGATCAGTTTAAGCTAAAAGCATCATGGGCTGAATTAGGAAATGATAAAGTGTTGCCATATCAAAATATTCAGCAATACTACTTGGACGGAGGCTATTATTTTGGATCTGAAGGCGCTCTTGTACAAGGATTGTCGGCTGGAGTTACTCCAAACCCTAATATTACCTGGGAAGTTGCAAGAACAAGCAATTTCGGATTTGAATCAACTTTTTGGAATGGTTTGTTAACCTTAAATGCTGATTATTTCATTTCCAACCGTAATAATATTTTAGTTGCTCGCAACGCTTCAGTACCAAGCAGTACGGGTTTAAACGGTAAGTTACCTGCCGAAAATATTGGTCGGGTAAACAACAGTGGCATTGAGTTAGAAATTTCTCACCAACGAGCTATCAACGAAAACTTCTCCTATAACATTGGAGCCAACTACACGTATACCAAAAATGAGGTGAAGTTTATGGATGAACCAGCTAACGTTCCGGAATGGCAAAAGAGACAAGGATTTCCTATGGATTCGTGGTTGGTCTATAAAACAGATGGCATTTATCGTACACAAGCCGAGATTGATAATTCTGTGCATTTACCAAATACCCGTTTGGGTGATTTGCGTTATGTTGACATAAACGGTGATAAGCAAATTACTTCTAATGACAGAATACGAGTTTACGAAGGCCCTACTCCAAGAGGTATTTATGGCATAACCTTGGGTCTAAATTATAAGGGTATTGGTTTGAACATGTTATGGCAAGGGCAGACAAATGCTCAGCAATTGATTTTGCCTCAACAAGGAAATGCTATCACTCCGCCCAAATGGTTGTTTGAAGACAGATGGACGACAAGTAATCCAAACGGTTCATATCCTGCCTCTTTTGACCGGAATGATGCTGTTAATAATCGTTACTCTGATTTTTGGTTGCGTAACGCAGCATTCATACGTTTAAAAAATGTTGAGCTTTCTTACACACTTCCTAAAAGTCTAACCCAATCATTGCATTTGCAAAATGCCCGTGTATTCGTAAATGGGTTTAACCTGTTAACATTTAGTGATATTAAAGATTACGACCCAGAATTGAATAATGTAACCGGCAGTTATTACCCTCAAACTCGAATTATAAGTGCAGGCGTAAATATTTCACTCTAGTTGTAAGCTCAAAATCTGATAAAAATGAAAAATAAATTATACATAATTACTTTAGCTTTTGGTCTATTAACCGGTTTAAGTGCCTGCGAAAAGGATTTTCTTGACAGAAAGCCATTAGACACGTACTCCGAGTTGGATGTGTGGACAGATTTAAATTTGGTGCAAACCTATGTTAATTCTAAATATAGAGCCTTGCCCCATGTGTACAATTGGGATGTGGCAAGTGGAACAGGTTTGTCGGCAGCGTCTGACGAAGGGTATTCCAAATTCAATTACGAAAGTGTATTTCGTTGGAATGACGGAAGTATTACCGCTGATAATCTTTCGATGGATAGTTGGAGTACCGACTACGGATATATCAGAGACTGTAATATATTTTTTGAGAAGATAGATGGAGTAAGAGGTGAAGAAAGTTTAAAGAAACGTCTAAAAGGTGAGATGAAGGTGATTAGGGCCTGGTGTTATTTTGATTTGATTTCACGCTATGGAGGAGTACCCCTTATTACTAAAGCTTACACCTTATCGGATACGGCATTTATGGTTAAGAGGAACACCTATGCTGAGTGTATGAATTTTATAAGTGCAGAGCTTGATGATGCTGTTAATTTATTACCCGCCAATTATAATAGCTCTGATCTTGGTAGAATTTCAAAAGGAGCAGCAATGGCACTTAAATCCCGAGCTTTGTTATATGCGGCCAGTCCTTTAAACAATCCTTCAAATGATAAAAACAAGTGGCAGGCTGCGTCCGATGCCGCTAAAGCAGTTATTGATTTTGCTAATCAGGGCCAATATTCATTATATCAGGGAGCTGATTACAAGCAGATTTTCCTTCAAAAGTTTAATTCCGAGATCATTTTGTCTTACGGTATGAATGGCATCAATTGGGAATCATTGTTAGATATTTTCATTAGTCCTAATAGTTATCATGGTTGGTCAGTTTATGCTCCTTCGCAAAACCTGGTTGATGCTTTTCAAATGGCTAACGGCAAGTCCATTACTGATCCTGCTTCGGGTTATAATTCTACCAAACCGTATGAAAATAGAGATCCTCGTTTTTATGCAAGTATTCTTTATAACGGTGCTACCTTTAAAGGGAGGACTGTTGAATATTTTGATGGTGGAATGGACAGCCCTCAGAGTCCTGTGGAAAACTGGAATGCCACACTTACAGGTTACAATTGGAGAAAATATGCTGATGAGTCAAATGATTTGAATACAAACGGCAGTACACAGAACTGGATTATCTTTCGTCTAGCCGAAATATATCTTAATTATGCCGAAGCCCAATTTGAATTGGGAAATGAAGCCACAGCCCTTCAGTATCTTAATTTAGTTCGCAGTAGAAATAGCGTAAAGATGCCAGCTGTTGTTACCTCTGGTGAATTACTGAAAAACGCAATTCAATTGGAACGAAAAATTGAGCTCTGTTTTGAAGGTCACCGTTTCTTTGATGTAAGAAGGTGGAAAACGGCTTCGCAAACAGAAAATAAACCATTAAGAGCTGTTAATATTACGAAGAACCTTGATGGATCCTTTAATTATACTTACTATACTTTACAGGAACGTAAGTTTAAGGAGGCTAACTACTTGTTTCCAATACCACAATATGAGCGAGAGAAAAATAAATTGTTAACACAAAATCCGTTGTATTAATTGAGTTCATTAAAGCAGGATGAATTAATACCATCCTGCTTTTTACAATTATGTTTTTATTGAGTTTTCTGATACGTTTCTTTGGAGCTGGTAAAATGTTTCTAAGTTTGTGAAACTGACGTAGTATAAAATAGAATAGTATTCACTTATGCAAAAAGTGTTTGATAAGATTCAGTCTTTAGAAGAAATACCTGGTTTTTCTAAGCATGAGCGCCTTGTGCAGGGCTTTATTAATGCAATTGATGAGAAATTGTTGCGACAAGGGGATATGCTTCCTTCTGTTAATAACATGATTAAGGAAACCGGTTTTGCTCGTGAAACCATTGTAAAAGGATATAAAGAACTAATTGAAAGGGGGATTGTTGAAGCCAAAAACAGAATGGGCTATTTTGTTGCTAACGAAAATACAAATCAAAAACTTACAATTGCCCTCATTCTGTATGCATTTGATTCAGTTCAGGAAACTTTTTATAATACTTTTAGAGCTGCGCTAGGGGCTGATGTTCATATCGATATCTATTTTCACAACAATAACATTGAAATATTTGAAACATTGGTAAATAAAGTTGCCGGGCGTTATGGAATGTATGTTGTTGCTCCTCTTCCCAATCCGAAAACTGCTGAAATACTTAAAGTATTACCGATAAATAAGTTCTTGATGATTGACCGTTTTGAACAAATGGAAGGTGATTTTTCTTATGTTGTTCAGGAGTTTGAGCAATCTACCTACAATGCACTGATCAAACTGAACGATACCATAAAGCAATTTGATGAGTTTGTTTTCTTTTCTCGGCCTGATTCTGATGCTCCAAAAGAAATATTAGCCTCGTTTAAAAAATATGTTACTGGTATGCAGGTAAATCACTCAATAAAATCAAAATACCTGTCAGGAAGTGTTGAAAAGGGTAAAGTCTATTTCTTAACAAACGATACTCAAACATGGATGCTGTTAAAAGATTGCAAAAAACAGAATCTTGTTTTAGGTAAAGACGTTGGCGTTCTTTCGCAAGATGATGACCCTATTAAAGAGCTCATTTGCGATGGCATTACTACGTATTCAACAGATTTTTCGTTGATGGCTCAAAAAGCTGCCCGTTTTGTATTAACTCAAGAAAAAGTTAGGGATGTAATTCCTACCATATTAATTCGTCGGAATTCTCTTTAAGGAGAGGGGAATAATAGTAGAAAAATAAAAAAAATAGCTTTGTGTTTTAATAATATAGAATAGAATATAATAGAATATGTTAAATCTGAATAAAAAAATAATATTGGCATTAACGCTCAGCCTAATGGTTTTGACTATAAAGGCTCAGAAATTTGAGGGCTTGGCTCCTAAACCTCCAATGGGCTGGAATAGTTGGAATAAGTTCGGATGCCAGATCAATGAAAAGATTATAAAAGAAGTTGCAGATGCAATGGCTAGTAATGGAATGAAGGCTGCCGGTTACGAGTATATCGTTGTTGATGACTGTTGGCAAATAGGCAGGGACAGTGTAGGAAATATTGTGGCAGATCCTGAACGTTTTCCCTCAGGGATGAAAAGTCTGGTAGATTATGTCCACTCGAAAGGATTAAAATTTGGCATTTATTCAGATGCCGGAACGGCAACATGCCAAGGAAGGCCTGGGAGTAGAGGCTACGAATTTCAGGATGCAAGGGCCTATGCGAAATGGGAGGTGGATTACCTGAAGTATGATTGGTGTTTCCATGGTAAACAAAATTCAGAAGCTTCGTATTCCATAATGAGAGATGCCCTATATAAGGCCGGCAGACCTATGGTTTTAAGCATTTGCGAATGGGGCACTACCAAACCTTGGGAATGGGGGAAAAGTGTAGGTCATCTATGGAGAACCACTGAAGATATCATCAACTGCTTTGATTGTAAGAATAACTGGGGAGGCCTTGGTGTATTACAAATTATTGATCTTCATACTGAGATTGGCGACTATTCAGGTCCTGATCACTGGAACGATCCTGATATGCTCGAAATTGGGAATGGTGTTTTAACCCCTGCCGAAGAACGACTGCATTTAAGCATGTGGGCAATGTTTTCAGCCCCTTTGATGGCAGGAAATGATATCAGGAATATTTCGGCCGAAACACTTAAATTACTAACCAATAAAGAAGTACTGGATATTGATCAAGATATACTGGGAATTTCGGCTACACGATGGATGAAATATGGGGATTTAGAAATATGGTTTAAACCCTTAAGTGATAATAATTACGCATTTTGTTTAATAAACAGAAGTAACCAATCTATAGCCATCAACCAAGACTTAAAAACCACTATCAAGAAATTAAAAGTTGATGATTCATATGTGGTGAGAGATCTTTGGAAACATAAGGATATCGGAACAACCAAAGAGAATATCACGGGTATTATTCCTGCACATGATGTACTTATGTTAAAGTTAACTAAGAAGTAACGATCTTAAATTTATGGTAAAATAATCATTTACAAAATGCTTCAAATTCTCAGAAATGCCCTGTTTTTCATCTCATTTTACATCTGTTGTTTTTCAGTTGGCTATGCTCAAACAAATGTTAATCGCTGGCAAATAGAGCCGGATGGAAGTATTTATTGGAAAATTGCGGGTTCATCATTGCCACATACCGATCATATCGAAATGAGCGGGCAGCAGGTTTCATTATGGTTAAATTACACAGTGGATACAGCTCAGCAATTAAAGCTAACCCGTACTTTGGTATTTCCATCATTCAGAATGAAACCGAATGATACCCATGCCAGTTTTATGTATTCTTTTAATGATAGCGATTTACCTCGTTTTTTTATTGATAACAAACCATTAACAGATGACATAATAAACGGACGCCGTTATAACTCTTTTCCGCAAAAAATTACAGGTATTCATCATAATGGAATCATGCAGGTGGATAGTAAGCTGAAAAGGGACGGAACGTTGCAGCTAAAAAGGTATTTATACCCTTCTGTGGATAAACCTCTTGTTATCGAAACTTTCGTTTTTATTAATAATGATAGTAAACCAGTGAAACTGGAGATGGAATATGCATTTCGAGAATTGAAGACAGATACTTCACGAAGTATCAATGGCCCTCATTCACTAATCAGTAAAACATTAAATAATGGGGTTGAATGGGTTCAACCAGGCGATTCTGTAACTTTTTCAGTAGGTTATCAGGCTGTAAAAAATGGAATGAAAGAACTAAAAGTAGTTCCCCAGGCAGAAAAATTAGCCAGAGAAGCAAGGGTAAAAAGCGTGGCAAGTCTATTACAATTGCAAACACCGGATGAACTACTGAATACAGCTTTTTCTTTTGCCAAGTTTAGAGCAGCGGAAAGTATTTTTGCTACCAAAGGAGGGCTCATGCATGCTCCCGGAGGACTATCATATTATGCAGCAATTTGGGCAAATGACCAAGCTGAATATGTGAACCCGTTTTTTGCTTTTCTTGGTGATTCTATAGCATGTGGATCTGCAATAAATGCTTATAAGTTGTTTGCCAGTTACATCAACCCAGAGTATAAACCAATACCAAGTTCAATTATTGCCGAAGGCGATGGTTTTTGGAATGGGGCAGGTGATAGGGGAGATCAGGCAATGATTGCTTATGGCGCAGTACGCTTTGCTTTAGCTTATGGCAAATCAGAAACGGCAAAACAGTTATGGCCTTTAATTGAGTGGTGTCTGACTTATTGCGATCGAAAGAAAAACGCTGAGGGAGTAATCACTTCTGATAGCGATGAACTAGAAGGGAGATTTCCTGCAGGAAAAGCTAATTTATGTACCAGTGCTTTATATTATGATGCATTGCGGTCTGCGGCATTGTTGAGCGCATCTTTGCAGATGGATAAAAATATTGCCATTGATTATCAAACTAAGGCAAAGGCACTATGCGCTGCTATTGAAAAATATTTTGGAGCTACAGTTGAAGGGTTTGAAACCTACCGGTATTTCAAAGAAAATGATGTGTTACGCTCGTGGATATGTATACCATTAACGGTTACTATTTATGATAGAAAGAAAGGTACAATTGAAGCGTTGCTGTCTGAAAGATTATGGACGGAAGACGGGCTGGCAACTCAGGCTGGAGACAAAACCTTTTGGGACCGATCTACACTTTATGCCTTGCGGGGCATGCTAGCCGCAGGAGAAATAGAAAAATCAATGGCTTATTTAAAGTATTACTCTCAACGTCGTTTATTAGGTGAGCATGTGCCTTACCCGGTTGAAGCGTTCCCGGAAGGAAACCAGCGACATCTTTCAGCGGAGAGTGGGTTATATTGTAGAATTTACACCGAAGGTTTGTTTGGAATTCGTGCAACCGGTTTAAGGCAGTTTGAAATGACTCCTCGATTACCATCGAATTGGCCATATATGACATTGAAAAATATCCATGCATTTAATACCGTATTTGACTTAACAGTTAAGCGTGAAAAGGATAGGAATATTGTGGTGGTAGTACAAAAGGGCAGGGAAAAAAGTTATTCATTAAAAGAAGGTGAGGGTATAACAATTAATCTTTAAAAGTAATTGACCTTATATTTTGTTTAATTATCTTGTTAACAAATCAGAAAAACGGTGTAGTATTTTACTGCACTGTTTTTTGTTGTGTGCCGTGCATATCTATAAACTAGGAGGTGCAAGTCCTCTATGGGGGTCGGTAGTTACCAACCATTAGCCAAGAGCAAGGGTGTCCGTTGCGAAGCGGAATCTGAAGGCCGTATGTTTGTAAAGGAATAAGTTCCAGGAAGTTATGTAAATTTAAGAAAGAACCCCTAAAATTTTATAACACTGGAACTTATGCAACCACAAGTTAATCAATTAGATTTTAGCGGTCAAAACATTTATGTTGGTTTTGACGTGCACTTAAAAAGCTGGCAGGTTACCGTTATGACTGAACTGCTCACCCATAAAACCTTTTCGCAGCCACCTAAACCCGAAGTATTACACCAGTATCTCCGGCAGAATTTCCCCGGCGGCACCTATCATTCCGCCTACGAAGCAGGCTTCTGCGGCTACTGGATCCATAACCGCTTGGAGGCTCTGGGCATTCACTCCATCGTGGTCAATCCTGCCGATATTCCCACCACCGATAAAGAAAAAGTGCAAAAAGAGGATTCCAGGGATAGCCGTAAAATCGCACACTCATTAAGAAGTGGCGCCTTAATCCCGATTTATGTTCCTTCCAGTAAAACCCTAGAGGACCGTTGTTTAGTTCGCACCCGGTCCATACTGACCAAGGACCTTGCCCGGTATAAAAACCGGGTAAAATCGTTCCTGTACTTTCATGGCATTGAACTACCTGCGCCCTTCACCAAAAAACAGTCCCACTGGTCGAAACCTTTTGTTGATTGGCTGGAAAGCATCGCTATGGCTGAGCAGAGTAGTAAAACGGCCCTGCAGGCCATGATTTTAGAAGCGAAACATTTGAGAGCCTCTGTATTGCAACTCACCCGGCATTTACTAGAGCTATCAAAAACAGGTACTTACCAGGAAGCCATCGCTTTACTGCGAAGTATCCCTGGCATCGGATTATTAACGGCCATGACCTTATTAACCGAGCTGGAGACGATTAACCGGTTTAAAAACACGGATCAACTCTGCAGTTTTATAGGACTCATCCCCTCGACGCATTCAAGTGGGGAAAAAGAACTAGCCGGTACTATCACCCGACGGGGGCATAGCGTGCTGCGCAGCGCCCTGATTGAAAGTGCATGGGTAGCCGCACGCCTGGATCCGGCACTGACTAAAAGTTTTCATGAGTATTGCCGGCGAATGGAACCGAATAAGGCCATCGTAAGAATAGCCCGGAAATTACTCAACAGAATCAGGTATGTATTAATAAACAAACAAGAATATGAGTGTGCAGTGGTTAAATAAAACTAAAACGCCATATAAAAACATCCTTTTAATCTGAGACTGATAACACGCTTCCTGCAGTGCTGGTCATTCTGTATCTGCTATCTGAAGGCTACAGCTCACTATCTATAAAAAATTAAACACGGCATTGCAGCCCGATTTACCGGTTCTGCTAATAGAAGGATGTTTTTATAGGCTTTTAGTTCATTGAAAAGACAGGTGTGTCTGAAGATTCAGGGCAAGAGAGTTTTCTTTAGCCATTTAGGACAATGAATACAGCAAAAAAGCCCCTGTCATTGTGGGGCTTCAAAGCTATATTCACCGTCATAAATCCTATTGCTGGTGAGTTGCTCTCCAGCAGCGCCCACTTCCTCTTCGGATTTATATCACAAAGGTAATCATTAAAAAAACTTCCAGATCTCTTGCTTTACAACATAGAAGGAAGCTTGAGGCAAATCCCTGAACCGAGGCACACGAACCCTATCAGGCATATCCAGCAGGATGAGATTGCAACACAAATCGAAGTCCAATAACTACCCGGATACTGGAGTGTAAATAAGGCGGTTACATGGGGAGAAAGTGTATAGGTTTACCACGGGAGGTCTGACAGACGTGCGGAAACAAGCAGTATGAAACACGGCTAACAATTGCTGTCAGAAGTCAGCAGAGATCAAAGTACGCTGCTACGAGCTAGCAGGGGAAGGGTCGAATCTTAAGAGGTGAGCATCAAATGAAGGTTACTGTATGAATGGTAGAAAGCAGAAAACGGAGCAAGACACCTGGCAGAGCGGAACTAGGTCGGCAACCGAATCAAGCTCTGGAGGGCAGACATATCTATGGATGACTGAAAAAGGAAACACCAACACAACGCAAGGGCAACAAGCCCAACTTTTGGAGTATATACTCTCACCATCCAACCTTAATGCGGCCTACAAACAAGTTAAGCGTAACGATGGATCAGGCGGGGTTGATGGGATGAGTGTGGAAAAGCTCTTACCCTACTTACAATCCCATCGAGAAGTATTGCTTCATTCACTACAAAATGGGAGGTACAAGCCTCAAGCTGTTCGCCGGGTTGAAATACCCAAAGAGAACGACAAAAAGCGAGCTTTAGGCATCCCTACGGTAGTGGATAGAGTCATTCAGCAGGCAATCACCCAACAATTAACACCTATTTACGAAAAACAGTTCTCGTCCAACAGTTACGGTTTTCGTCCAAAACGCAGTGCTCATCAGGCCATAAAGCAGTGCCAAACCAACGCAAACGAAGGTTATCGTTACGTTGTGGACATGGATTTGGAGAAATTCTTTGATATTGTTAACCAAAGCAGGCTGATAGAGATTTTATCCCGAACCATTGAAGATGGCAGGGTAGTATCATTGATACATAAATACCTAAAAGCAGGCGTAATGGTACAGGGAAAATTTCAAGAGACATCGATGGGAGTTCCGCAAGGAGGAAACCTAAGTCCGCTGTTGAGCAATGTAATGCTCAACGAACTGGACAAGGAACTAAAGGAAAGAGGACATCGTTTTGTCAGATACGCTGACGACTGTATGGTATTCTGTAAAAGCCGCCGAGCCGCCCAGAGGGTGCTTGTCAGCCTTACCAACTACATCGAACAAAAGCTTTATCTGAAAGTAAATAGAGAGAAAACCACAGTTGCACACATCAAGGACGTTAAGTTCTTGGGGTATGGATTTTACTTCAACAAAAATGGTTGCAAAATGCGCGCCCATAAGAAAAGTGTTGAAAAGATGAAAGAGAAAATCCGAGAACTGACCTCACGGAGCAACGGATGGGGCAATGAACGCCGAAAGGAAGCAATAAGACAGTACATCACAGGCTGGCTTAACTATTTTCAGCTGGCAGACATGAAAGGATTGTTGGAACGCATAGATGAATGGTATCGAAGAAGAATCAGGTCATTGATATGGAAACAATGGAAAAGTATCAAAACCCGAATTAGGAATCTGATAAAACTGGATATCCCGAAAAACAAGGCAAAGGAATACGGCAACACAAGGAAAAGCTACTGGCACATAGCTAATAGTCCAATCCTTAGCAGAAGTATCACCAATGAACGCCTTAAGCAGTCGGGTTACCTGTTCTTTACTGACTACTATCAAAAATTGCGTTGTGTAAATTAAGAAACCGCCGTATACCGAACGGTACGTACGGTGGTGTGAGAGGTCGGAAAATGAAATAGGAGGAAAACCTATTTTATTTTCCTCCTACTCGATTTGACTAAAGAAGGATTCTGATTAGGGAGAATTAACAATATAATAACAAGTTAATTAAACAATATTAATTTATTGAAGATAAATTGTTTATATGGTTTTGAATACTCACTAACCTAAAATATTTTGTCGTATCGAGCCCATTTAAATGTCGTTTTGAACCTGTTTTTGGTAAATATTTTAGCGTAGGTTTGTCATAACAATAAAATATCTATTCACTCATTATTTCTGAAAAATAAATATGGAAACATCAGCAAAAACAACAATTACCGTTCAGTCAACAGTAAATGCTCCTGTAGAAAAAGTGTGGTCAGTTTGGACTTCTCCTGAACATATAACTAAATGGAATAGTGCAAATGATGATTGGCATACTCCGTCAGCTACAAATGATTTAAGAGTAGGTGGAAAATTTGTTTCGCGCATGGAAGCTAAAGATGGAAGTATGGGCTTCGACTTTGAAGGAACTTATGAAAATGTAAAAACTAACGAGCTGATTGAATATGTAATGGGTGATGGCCGTAAAGTAAAGATTGCCTTCAAGAGCGATGAAGGTGTTACAACTGTTACCGAAACATTTGATGCAGAAACTGAGAATTCTCCAGAGTTACAACAAGCTGGTTGGCAGGCTATTATAGACAACTTTAAAAGGTATACAGAGTCTTTGTAGATACCTCAAATACGTCTTCTCTTGAAAAGGGGGGACGTATTTTAATTTCTTTCTCTTCCAATAATTCCTATTTTTAAGCATGTTGAGTTATTGGGAACATACTTCATTTATTCATTATGATTTTATTGTAGTTGGAAGTGGTATTGCGGGTTTGTCAACCGCTTGTTGTCTTAAAGAGCGTAAACCCAGTGCTTCAGTTTTAGTATTAGAAAGAGGAATATTTCCTACCGGAGCCAGTACCAAAAATGCCGGTTTTGCTTGTTTTGGAAATGTTGGTGAAATTACTGATGACTTGCGACATCTAACGGAAGAAAAGTTGTTAAAGCTTTCAATTGATCGTTGGGAAGGATTGGGCTTGTTACGCAAGCGCCTAGGGGATAAAATGATTGATTTTCAGCAAAATGGCGGATATGAATTAATTCTTCACACTGATACATACGATTACCTTGCAGGCATTAAACAAGTAAATAGCCTTTTTAAGCCGTATTTTAAAACGGATGTTTTTGCTGAAGATAAGCAAGGGTGTGAACGATTTGGGTTCAATAAGAATCTGGTGAAAACAATGATCTTTAACTCATTGGAGGGGCAACTTGATACAGGAAAAATGATGAGTTCATTACTTCAATATACTCATCATTTGGGAGTGAAAGTGATATCAGGAGCCGAAGTACTTGAAATCAACGAAACTTCACAATCGGTTGAAGTAATGGTTAAAAATCAAGTATTGGGAGAAAAAGAAGTAATTAACTTTAAAGCTGAAAAAGTAGCTATTTGCACCAACGCATTTAGTAAACGCTTTTTTCCTGATGCTGATTTAGAGCCTGGACGAGGACAAGTTGTTTGTACCTCAGAAATCCCAAATCTCAAAATTAAAGGAACTTTTAATTTTACCGAAGGGTATTATTATTTCCGTAACATTAATAATCGAATCTTATTTGGTGGTGCCCGTAATATTGATTACGATCGGGAAACTACCGAGGAATTTGCTTTAACGGAAATTATTCAACAGCAACTTGAATATTACCTGCGTGAAATGATTCTACCTGAAAAAAAATTTACCATTGACTACCGGTGGAGTGGAATCATGGCTTTTGGAAAAGAAATTACGCCTGAAGTGAAAAAAGCCAGCGATCGTATTGTCGCAGGATTTCGATTTAACGGCATGGGTGTAGCATTGGGAAGCAAGGTTGCCGAACGCTTAACCGACTTGTTATTAGTATAAAGGTGCCATTGTTCACAAAAAAAGCCGAACGAGTCGGCTTTTATATTTTTATGAATCCAAGTTTCCGTAAACATTTCCTATTTGCAGGTCGCTGTCAATTATGCTTTTCCATTTAGGCACAAACTCGTTGGCAAAAAATGGAGTTTCGGCTTTAAGACATGAAATTTCAATTAAATAATCCTTTTTACGCTCATTTAATACAAATCGCGCAGTTTTTTTGCCATCATATTGAAACAATAAGATGTTTTCACGTTCAGCAATTAACTCAGCATCTGTTTTTCGGCAAAGCTTAAATACAATTTCTATATTTTCTATTACTTCTTCCATTGTTCATTTTATAGAATAGAGTACAAAGATGCTTTAATTTTTCATAGAGCCAAAGTAGTTGTAAGAGTTGTATTATAGTTTAATAAGCCTTTCGTCATTGGAAAGCCAAAAGTGTTATGAATAAATTGGGTCAGGAAATTGCCATAGTACAATCTGGTTCGCCGAAATGATTGAAACAAATTGCTTTCATTGTTTTTTAATTTTAGGTGAACAAAATGCACGAGAAAAGGTTTTAGTTGAAGAACTACTGTTTATTACAGCCTAGCGGCTAAGTGCATAGAAGGGGATTACAGTTGTCGTACCCTGTCAAATTAAAATTTCGTACTTTTGCGCGAAAATTTAAACTTTAAAAAAGTGGTAAAAGTAGGATTAGTTCAAATGTCGTGCGCTAAAGAGCCGGCAATAAACCTCGAAAAAGCAATTGCTAAAATTCGCGAGGCCGCAGCAAAGGGGGCTCAAATTGTTTGTTTGCAAGAGCTTTTTACTTCATTGTATTTTTGCGATGTTGAAGACTACGAAAACTTTAAACTAGCCGAACCAATTCCTGGCCCTTCTACAGATGCTTTGCAAAAGATCGCGGCTGAATTAGGAGTTGTTATTATTGCTTCGCTGTTTGAAAAGCGCGCACAAGGATTATATCATAATACTACTGCTGTAATTGATGCAGATGGGGCCTATTTGGGTAAATACCGTAAAATGCACATTCCTGATGATCCTGCATATTATGAGAAGTTTTATTTTACTCCAGGCGACTTAGGTTATAAAACATTTAAAACGAAGTTTGCTACTCTTGGAGTATTAATTTGCTGGGATCAATGGTACCCAGAAGCGGCCCGTATTACTTCATTAATGGGGGCTGAGATTTTGTTTTATCCAACTGCTATTGGATGGGCAACTTCTCAGGATGAAGCTACCAATACAGAACAATATAATGCTTGGCAAACCATTCAACGCTCCCATGCAGTTGCAAATGGAGTGCACGTAGTAAGTGTAAACCGTGTAGGATTTGAACAAGAGGGTTTAATGAAATTCTGGGGAGGATCTTTTGTAAGTAATCCATTTGGCTCACTACTTTACAAAGCGTCTCATGAGGAAGAAGAAGTTGCAGTGGTTGAAGTTGATCTTAAAAAAAGTGACAGTTATCGTACTCATTGGCCATTCCTTCGTGATCGACGAATTGAAAGTTATCAGCCAATTACCAAGCGGTTTATTGATGAGGAATAGTTAAGAGCTAGAAATTCATATTTGAAATAGAAAAGATAAGCTTGTCATGCTGAAGAGTGAAGCTTCTGTTGCAGAAGTATCCTTAGTCAGGATGACAAGTTTATATAAATACCTTTGTCTAACTAAATGCAACATGAACTAATTCATATGCAAAATATAAATACTTCTATCCCTTCAGGCTATCATTTTCCTGCCGAATGGGCTAAACATACAGCAACATGGCTTAGCTGGCCTCATAAAGAGGCATCATGGCCTGGTAAAATTGATACTATTTATCCCATCTATGCGCAGTTTATTAAAGCTGTTGCCGAAGGCGAGCAGGTTTGCATTAATGTAAACGATGAGCAAATGAAATCATTTGCCATTACCCAGCTAGAAATACAGGGTGTTGATTTGTCAAAAGTTTCGTTTTTCATTCATCCTACCAATGATGCCTGGTGTCGTGATCATGGTCCTGCGTTTTTGATTAATCCTGTTGAAAAGAAAAAAATCATTGTTGATTGGGGGTACAATGCTTGGGGTGAGAAGTATCCTCCTTATGATCTGGATGACGTAATCCCTACCCGTATAGCAAAACATTACGATATTCCGGTTTTCTATCCTGGTATTGTAATGGAAGGGGGCTCAGTAGATTTTAATGGCGCAGGAACAATTTTAACAACAACAGCTTGTTTGTTAAATCAAAACCGTAACCCACATTTAAATCAGGGGCAAATAGAAGAATACCTGCACAAATACTATGGTGCAGAACAAATATTATGGCTTGGCGATGGTATTGTTGGGGATGATACTGACGGACACATAGATGACATTACCCGATTCGTAAATGAGGATACAGTAGTTACAGTTGTTGAACAGAATAAGAACGACGAAAACTACCAGCCTTTAAAAGAGAATTTGGATGAATTGAAGAAAATGCGTTTACTTAATGGTAAACAACTTAATATAGTGGAGTTACCTATGCCAGATGCCGTGATTTATGAAGATACACGTTTGCCGGCATCATATGCTAACTTCTATATTTCAAATGCCGCAGTGGTGGTGCCAACCTATCGTTGTAAGCAAGACCAGGCTGCTTTAGATATTTTGACTCAATGTTTTCCTGATAGAAAAGTTATCGGTCTGGATTCTACTGATATAATTTGGGGACTGGGCAGTTTTCACTGTTTAAGCCAGCAGGAACCATCAGTGTAAATTAAAGTCCATAGTTGATAGTCTATGGATCATAGTTTAAATAATTGTTATTCAAAAATTGCTATGGTCTGTAGACTATGGATCATGGACTTTAATGATTAATGCTACATAAAGAACCAACACTTATACAACGTATTTTAACCCGATTAGCACAGTTTGGGTTAGACGGATTTATACTCGGGATTATTTTGGTAATTCTATTAGGAAAATTATTGCCAGGACCGGGAGTGTATGAAGGTGTATTTTCTTTAAAATCTTTTGCTACTTATGGAGCTTCATTAATCTTTTTCTTTTATGGGTTAAAGCTCAATAGAGAAAAACTGATTAATGGCTTAAGTAACTGGCGATTGCATTTGATGGTGCAGCTTTCTACTTATTTGATATTTCCACTTGTAGTTTTCACTGCATTTAAATTTTTTGGCATAAACAGTACTTCTTTGCTCTGGACAGGGGCATTGTTTTTATCGGCCATACCATCTACAGTATCATCATCAGTGGTTATGGTGTCTATTGCAGGTGGAAACATACCTGCTGCAATTTTTAATGCTAGTATTTCAAGTTTAGTGGGTGTTTTTTTAACGCCTTTCTGGATGGAAATATTTCTTTCCGCATCATCCGGTACTTTTGATTTTACAGATGTTGTTTTAAAACTGATTTTTCAGGTATTGATTCCAGTGATGTTGGGTTTGTGGTTGAATCCTCACCTGGGTAAATTAGCTGATAAATACAGAATGCAATTGCGTTATTTTGATCAATCGGTCATTTTACTCATTGTTTATACTTCATTTAGTGAGTCATTTGCCAGCCGTGTTTTTGATGGCTATTCAATATTGGAGTTGATGATGTTAGGTGGCTTGATGATAGCCCTGTTTTTTGTAGGTTTTTATCTGATTTCTGCCAGTGCTAATCTGTTGAAGTTTAACAGGGCTGATAGAATAACAGCAGTTTTTTGTGGTTCGAAGAAATCGCTAGTGCACGGAACAGTTATGTCGAAAGTAATTTTTTCAAACGGCGGATCGCTGGGAGTAATTTTGTTGCCTTTAATGATTTACCACGCCATGCAGTTGGTTATTTGCAGCTTTATTGCTCAAAAGATGATGCGCGAAAAGCACTAATAAGTTTTGAATAGAGTTTAATAATGTTAACTATTGATAGTCAGTTAGTTGATTTGAATTAATTATTTTACAATAGCACTGTATTTTCTCAAAAACTAATCAGCATAACTCGTGTTTCTTCAATAAATAATTAGTATTTTTGCGACCTTAATTTTGGAGCTTTCCAGAGGGATAGAATAATTTCATGAGTGACGCGATTAAACACGAGTGCGGAATAGCACTAATCCGATTACGTAAGCCTTTAAGTTATTATCACGAGAAGTACGGAACGGCATTGTACGGTTTAAACAAACTGTACTTAATGATGGAAAAACAGGTTAACCGTGGACAAGACGGTGCCGGAATTGCAACCATCAAGTTAGATATCGAACCCGGAAATCGATATATAAGCCGTCAGCGCTCAACTTCTTCTAGAGCTGTAACCGAAATCTTCGAATACGTTTTAGGCAAATATGCCGATCTTCAACGTAAAAATCCTGAACTACTTAATGATGTACAATGGTTAAAGGAGCATGTGCCTTTTATGGGCGAAGTGTTACTTGGCCACTTGCGTTATGGTACTCATGGGCAAAACAGCATTGAAAACTGTCACCCATTTTTGCGTCAAAATAACTGGCAAACCCGCAATTTGGTGGTAGCCGGTAATTTTAACATGACCAATGTGGATGAACTTTTGGCTCAATTATATGAATTAGGCCAGCATCCTAAAGAAAAAGCTGATACGGTAACAGTGTTGGAAAAAATTGGTCATTTCTTGGATGACGAGAATCAAAAATTGTTCGATAAGTTTAAGAAGCAAGGATATTCAAATGTCGAGATCTCTAAACTAATTGCTTCGCACATAGATGTTAATAAAATTTTAACTCGCTCAGCTAAAACCTGGGATGGGGGATATGCCATTTGTGGATTAATGGGGCACGGAGATGCTTTTGTTATGCGTGACCCTTCAGGTATTCGTCCGGCATTTAAATATATCGATGATGAAGTTGTTGTGGTTGCATCAGAGCGCCCTGCAATTCAAACTGCTTTTAATATCCCTGTTGAAGCTATTTCTGAAGTACAGCCAGGTCATGCTTTAATTATTAAAAAGGATGGCAGTATTTCTGAAGAAATGTTCCGCGATCCGTTGGAACGTAAATCATGTTCGTTCGAGCGTATTTATTTTTCAAGAGGAAGTGATACCAGTATTTACCAAGAGCGCAAAAAATTAGGTAAACTATTGGTGCCTGCAATTGTTAATTCCATAAATCACGATATTCAAAATACAGTATTTTCATTTATTCCGAATACCGCCGAGGTTGCATTTTATGGAATGGTTGAAGGTGTACATGAGCACATTCGCTGCCGTCAGAAAGACTTGCTAAAAGAAAGCGATAATCTTACCGACGAGCGAATTGATCAAATTTTGAACTTGAAACCTCGCGTTGAAAAATTGGCTATTAAAGATGCTAAGTTACGCACTTTCATTACCCAAGATTCAGATCGTAATGATTTGGTTAATCATGTGTATGACGTAACGTATGGGGTTGTCAAAAAAGGCGTGGACAATTTGGTGGCCATTGATGATTCAATAGTACGTGGTACTACTTTAAAACAAAGTATTATCCGTATTCTGGATCGTTTGGGGCCTAAAAAAATCGTAATTGTTTCATCCGCTCCTCAAATTCGCTATCCAGATTGTTATGGTATTGATATGAGTCGAATGGGTGAGTTTGTGGCATTCCAGGCTGCAATTTCCTTACTGAAAAAGTCAGGTAAAGAGCAGCTTATTAAAGAAGTTTACGAAAAATGTAAAGCTCAGGAGGGCCTGCCTAAAGAAGATGTTAAAAATTACGTGAAAGAAATTTATGCGCCGTTTACCGATGAAGAAATCTCGGCTGAAGTTTCACGCATTGTTACTCCTGAAGGCATAAATGCTGAAGTAGAGGTGATTTTCCAATCATTGGATAACTTGCATATAGCTTGTCCAAACGACTTGGGAGATTGGTATTTCTCAGGAAACTATCCGACACCAGGGGGGAATAAAGTAGTGAATAGGGCATTTATCAACTTTATGGAAGGCCGCAATCAGCGTGCATACGCATAAGGCTTTTAATAAATAGTTATAAAAAAGGACGTATACGGTTGTGTATACGTCCTTTTTTTATATTTCATTTTTGTAAAAGCTTCTAGTGATGTGAATGTAAACCTATTTTGTTTCCTTCAGTGTCTTTAATAAAAGCAAAATATCCGTATTCGGGACTAATGATGGTTTTGGGTACTAAAATAGAACCTCCAACTTCCTGTACTTTATTGAGAACTTCCATCATATTATCGCCGCAATTAAGATAAATATAAACGCCAGTATCTCCAGGGTGGTGATTTTTTCCTGAAACGATGGCTCCGCTTACACTTCCTGCTTCACTTGGGAAAAAGCCCATCCGATCTGATCCCATAAGCATTTCAACCATTTCAAAATTGAGTATGTGCGAGTAGAACTTTTTAGCACGTTCAAAATCCTCCACCGGAATTTCGAACCAATTAATGGCGTGTTTAGACATAGCGTAGTAATTTAGACAGACACTAATTTACTTAAAATTAGTTAATAGGAGTGTGGGGAAATTTAGGAGAGGTGAATTTTGTCTAACTATTTAAACATGTTTTAAGATCACAGGGATCAGCAATCTGAATACAGCATACCCAACTATCACCACTCCAGCAGTTTTATTGAGCCACATGATATGTCGTGTATTGATATAACTGCGGTATTTGCTTACAAAATATGATTTCCCAATATCAGAACTCAGAATTGTTAGAGATGTGGCAGCTAAGAAACCAAGAAGTTCAGGGTGGGTGTATGACTCAGTAAATTTGGTTGAAATGGTAATCCAATAAAAGAGCATCATTGGGTTTAACATACACATTAAAAAACCCTTGAAAAAGTAGGCTGTATTTTTTAATGCTTTAGTAGGTTCATTGGAAATTTTTACCTTTTTGAAAATATAATAGCTTCCTATGCCCACTAAAAACGTGCCTCCAATAATGTAGATTATTTGCCGGTATTGCTCTTCAAAACCGATAAGTAAGCTGAAAACTACAGCTAAAACTATATAAATAACATCACTTAAAAATACACCAGCAGAAAAGTAAACGCCTGATTTAAAGCCTCTGCTGATACTTATTTTTAGTAATGAAAAGAATGTAGGGCCAGTAAGCAATGAAAGCACTAATCCGACAATAATTCCTGAAAAAATGGCCAATAGCATTCGTGGGTTTCCAAAAGGTTTCGGTAAAAATCTCACTTATAAGATAAAAACCCAAATTATTTGTGTTTATTTTGGCACCGAATTGAACTTAGCAGGAATGAAGCGTCCGGAATTTGATGATATATTTATGAATTTGGCCACGGAGTTGGCAGGCCGTTCACATTGTGTAAAAGCCCATGTTGGAGCAGTGTTGACAAAAGATACCCGTATTATTTCTATCGGTTATAATGGCCCTCCTGCCGGGACTCATAATTGTGATGAAGATTGGCCTGAACACGGTTGCCCTCGTGATTCAAAAGGAAGTTGTTCCCTGGCATTACATGCTGAAGAAAATGCCATCTTATACGCCGTAAAAAATGGAGCTTCGCTGGAAGGCTCTACCCTGTACGTTACGTTATCACCTTGCTTACCTTGTGCACGTTTAATTTTTACATCGGGTATTAAAAAAGTTATCTTCTTAAAATCATATGCCGAGTATAAAGGCCTGCCTAGTGATGAAGGAGTTGATTTTTTACGACGGTTTGGGGTTGAAGTATCCAAATACTTATCTGTGGATGAAAAAGAGTTGATTCCATCCGCCGTTACTGTTTAAATTAAGGGCAATTGGGGGAAGTCCCTTAAAATAGCATCATCACCTTTGTGGCATAGTGAATTTGGAAAGGCTAATCATTTTCTCTAATTCAAAATCTGCTTCTGAAATCTAAATTCAAAAGCCTATCTTTGCGCATGCTGGAAAAAATTATCATTCTTGATTTCGGTTCTCAGTTTACTCAATTAATTGCCCGTAGAGTTAGAGAACTCAATGTTTACTGTGAAATTCATCCTTATAACCACCTTCCTGAATTTGACGAAAGTGTTAAAGGTATAATCTTTTCAGGTTCTCCACACTCAGTTCGAGAAGAAAATGCCCCTAGTGTTGATTTGTCGCTATTCCATAATAAATATCCCGTGTTAGGAGTTTGTTACGGTGCACAGTTTATAGCACAAAGTATGGGCGGGAATGTATTACCCTCAAAAATTCGCGAATATGGTCGTGCAAATTTGAGCACCATCAACAATGATCATGAGCTTTTAAAGGGATTAACCGACAATTCCCAGGTATGGATGTCGCACGGTGATACTATTTCTGAAGTACCGGAAAATTTTGAAGTTATTGCAAGCACGGATTCAGTTCGAGTTGCTGCCTATCATATTAAAAATACTCAAACCTACGGAATTCAGTTTCATCCAGAGGTTACACACTCTTTGGAAGGGAAATTGTTATTAGATAATTTCTTGGTACAGGTTTGTGGATTATCTCAAAACTGGACTCCTAACTCATTCATTGAAACTACTATTTCAGATTTACAAAATAAGTTAGGTGATGATAAAGTAGTATTAGGTCTTTCAGGGGGAGTGGACTCAACTGTAGCAGCTGTATTATTGAACAAAGCAATTGGTAAAAACCTGTATTGTATTTTTGTTGATAACGGCCTGTTGCGTAAAAATGAGTTTGAAAGCGTATTAAAACAATACGAAGGAATGGGCTTAAACGTGAAGGGGGTTGATGCTAAACAACGTTTTTATGATGCTTTAGCAGGCTTAAAAGATCCGGAGGCTAAACGTAAAGCTATTGGTCGTGTATTTATTGAAGTATTTGATGATGAAGCTCATCAAATTGAAAATGTTAAATGGCTAGGTCAGGGTACCATTTATCCTGATGTTATCGAATCAGTTTCAGTGAAAGGACCTTCAGCTACCATTAAATCACATCATAACGTAGGTGGTTTGCCTGATTTTATGAAACTAAAGGTGGTAGAACCATTACGTTCATTATTTAAAGATGAGGTGCGCAGGGTTGGAAAAAACTTAGGAATTGCAGATGAGTTATTGGGACGTCATCCTTTCCCTGGGCCAGGTTTAGCAATTCGTATTTTAGGGGATATTACACCAGAGAAAGTACATATATTGCAACAAGCTGATGCTATTTATATCGATAACCTTCGTTCATCAGGTTTGTATGATAAGGTGTGGCAGGCTGGTGCAATCTTTTTACCAGTGCAATCAGTGGGTGTGATGGGCGATGAGCGTACCTATGAAAACGTAATCGCTTTACGTGCAGTTGAATCAGTTGATGGTATGACCGCCGATTGGTGTCATTTACCATATGAGTTATTAGCAAAAATTTCAAACGAAATCATCAATAACGTAAAAGGAATTAACCGCGTTGTATATGACATCAGTTCTAAACCGCCTGCAACTATTGAGTGGGAATAATTTTTTCAGTGCGCTGATTTTAGCGGCGGCATTTACAGTTGCTTCTTGTTCAACGAAAACAATACAACCTCAAATGCCAACCGGTCCGTCGGCTGAGAAAACGGTTAAAGATGATGATAAAAGAGCTAAGGAACCTGCCGTATTTTCAAGAAATGCCAATAAAGAGCCGGTAATTTCATTGGTGTTGCCATTCAATGTTGATAAAATTGATTTATCGACAGCAAGTACCAAAAAAGATCTTGAACCTTCTGCTGTGGCCCTTGATTTTTATCAAGGCTTCCGCTTGGGTTTGGATTCGGCTACTCAAAATGGCAAGAAAATTAAATTAATGGTTTTTGATAGTAAAGACGATACCGTTGAGGTGCGTAACCTTGCTCGAAAGCAAGCTATCATCAATAGTAATTTAGTGATCGGCCCATTGTATCCGTCAGAAATCCGCTCGTTTAATCCTATTGCTGTTCAAAATCAGCAGTACTTTGTGTCTCCTTTGTCGCCGCGTGTGGTTGTAAAAGGCAATCCATATTTCATTGTTCCGGTTTGTCCGATGGAGATTCATGCCCGCAAGGCTGCAGAGTTTATCATCAAAAAGTTTGAAACAAACCGACTAATGATTTTAAAAGGACCTGACTCTGACGAAGAGAACTTTGTTAAGCCATTTAAGGCTGCATTTGAAGAACAAAGTATTGGAACAGCAATAAGTGAGTATCGAACTACTTCTAATACGTTTGATCCGATGGTGAGTAAGCTGGTAAAAGGGCAGAACAATATCCTGTTGGTTTCATCAGCTAATAAAGCATTTTGGCAAGCTTTATTAAAGTTTCTGGATAAAAATTCTAAGGAATACAGTTTCACTGTGTTTGCTTATCCGGGTTCTGAACGTTTGGCAACTTCATTGGGGTTGAAAAATTTGGAGAAGTACAATCTATATTTTACATCTTCATACCATATTGATCGTAATGAACCAGGAACTGCCGCTTTTTTTACACGGTATAAGCAAGCATATGCGGTTGAACCTAGCGAGTATGCTATTAAAGGATTCGATATAGGCTTTTTCTTTGCAAAGCTGCTTTCATCGCATATTACTGATTACGATAAATACATCAACAAGTTTTATAACGGAATTCATAACAATTTTCAATTTGTTAAAACCGAAAATGGCTTTTTGAACGAAAGCCTGAAGGTATTAAAGGTTGAAAACTCGAAGTTTGTAGAACAGAAATAATGAGGTTCGACAACCAGTTACGTATTGCGGCATCAATCATAGAAGAATATGCTTTTGAGATGCCGCTTTCTCGTTTTTTAGCAAATTTTTTTCGCAAGAATAAACAAATGGGTTCCAAAGACCGTAAAATGGCCTCTGACCTTGTTTATTCATATTTCAGATTAGGACAATCATTGGCTAACCGTTCTATTGACGAGCGGATTTTGGTAGCTCAATTTCTTTGCAAGTCGTCGTTTACCCCATTACTCGATCAACTACAGCCAGTATTCAACCAAAAAATTGAACTTTCGTTAAACGAGAAGTTTGAATATTTAAAAGAGCTTTATCCTGAGTTTAATGCGAATCTGATTTTTCCATTTCAAGATAAATTGTCAGAAAGGATTAATAAAGAGGAATTTTGCCTTTCTCACCTTAATCAACCCAGGTTGTTCATTCGTGTTAGGGAGGGAAAAAGTGAAATGGTGAAAAGTAAATTGCAGGAACTTGAAATTTCTTTTGAACCACTTTCTGAAACTTGTCTTTCATTTAAAAATACTACTAAGCTCGACCATCTGTTTGAAGGAGTAATTCCCCGTCCATTTGAAATACAAGATTACAGCTCCCAACATACTGCGGTTTACTTTAAGCCATTAAATGGGGAAAACTGGTGGGATTGTTGTGCCGCATCCGGAGGGAAATCCTTAATGCTTCATGAGCAGGAGCCTGGTGTTAAACTTTTGGTTTCTGATATCAGGGAGAGTATTCTAGCTAACCTTGATGAACGATTTACAGCTGCAGGTATTAGGGGTTATCATAAAAAAGAACTTGATTTAACTAAAAACCTTGATCCATATTTACTGAACAGGGAATTTGATGGGATTATCCTGGATGCTCCTTGCAGTGGTTCTGGAACCTGGGGTCGTACGCCTGAAATGATTTCGACCTTTGATCCAAATAAAATTGAATGGTTCAGCTCTTTGCAAAAACGCATTGCAACAAATGTTGTGAAATGGCTTAAACCAGGCAAACCTCTTATTTATATAACTTGTTCAGCTTTTCAAAAAGAGAACGAAGAGGTTATGAACTTTATTTGCACTGAATTAGGCTTTGAATGTGAGCGTTTCGAAGTGTTAAAAGGTTACGAAAATGCTGCTGATACTATGTTCGTTGCCAGATTAATAAAAAAGAAATAATCTCTCTCTCATTTCCCTGTTTATAGGCATCCTTTCAAATTCTACTGAAATTTCTTCGTTAAGCTGTTGAAGTTTTTTTGACAGCTTTCTAGCATTAAATCTTTGATTTACGCAAACGTGTGTGTGGGCTTTTAAAAGAGGTTTTCATCTACAGTTATTTTTTTTTGCTTGATTAATCAGTTTAATATGTTTGTTTTGTTGTTTAATAATTATAAACAATGTTTAAGGCAATGGTACGTGTACTATTATTTTGTTTATTGATTCCCTCAATCGTTTTAGCAGGCGATTTTCCAGGTGTTGAAGCTTTGGTGAATCGTCGTGTTAAATGGCTGTCTTCCCATATTGTTTTTGAGAAAATAAAAGCTGAGAAAGATGTTTACGAGATTAGTTCATCTAATAACAAAGTACTGATCAAAGCGTCAAATGCTAATAGTGCTGCAGTTGGGTTAAATAGATACTTGGCTGATTTTTGTCATCGTTCAATGTCGCACATGGGAGACAACTTAACTCCAGTTAACCCATTACCATTAGTTAAGATTCCTGTTAAAGTGGAATCTCCATTTGAGTATCGCTATGCCTTGAATTATTGTACTCATAACTACACCATGAGCTTTTACACATGGAAAGAATGGGAACGGGAGCTTGATTGGATGGCCTTGAATGGGGTGAACATGATGTTGGCTATTACCGGAACTGAAGCGGTATGGCAAAATACATTACGTCGGTTGAACTTTAACGAAAAGGAGATTTTGGATTTTATTCCAGGGCCAGGCTTTAATGCATGGTGGTTAATGGGAAATCTGGAAGGATGGGGTGGGCCAGTATCTCAAACCTATATAGATCAACAATCAAAGTTACAGCTGCAAATTTTGCAACGCATGAAGGTTTTAGGAATTAAGCCTGTTATGCAGGGGTTCTATGGAATGATTCCCACTTCATTGAAAAATATAATGAAGATAAATGTTTTGGAGCAAGGGAAATGGGCCGGAGGTTTTCAGCGCCCTGATTTTCTTGTCACGACAGACCCATCCTTTGCTAAGATTGCGGGGACCTATTATGAAGAAATGCAAAAATTATATGGAAAGGATATCAAGTTTTTTGGTGGAGATCCTTTTCACGAAGGGGGAAAGACCAATGGAATAGATGTTTCTCAATCGGCAACAACTATTCAGCAGCAAATGCTACAGTATTTTCCCAATTCTACATGGGTTTTGCAAGGTTGGCAGGTTAACCCTAAAAAAGAATTGCTTTCTAGGTTGGATAAAAAGCACGTAATGGTTCAAGAGTTATTTGGAGAAAATACTAATAACTGGGAAACTCGGACGGGCTATGAGATGACACCTTTTATTTGGTGCTCAGTAAATAATTTCGGCGAAAAAGTGGGACTGTATGGCAAATTGCAACGTTTTGCCAATGAAGTGCACAGAGCCGAAAACAGCTCATACCGTCAGTTGATGAAAGGCATTGGAATTATGCCCGAAGGAATTCATAATAACCCTGTAGTGTATGAACTTATGTTAAATCTGGGCTGGCAAAAGGATAAAGTAGATGTATCGGAGTGGATTAAAGGTTTTACTTATTCACGCTATGGCAAACAGAATAGTCATATATCAACGGCGTGGCAGGAGTTACTTCAAACTGTTTATAGTAGCTTTTCCATTTATCAGGAAGGTCCGAGTGAATCTATCTTTTGTGCGCGGCCATCTTTGAATGTAAAAACGGTATCATCCTGGGGAACACGTAAGCGTAATTATGATGTTAACAGGTTTAAACTAGCTGTTAAAGAGTTTGCAAAAGCTGCTCCTGATTTTAAAAACAGCGAAACTTATCAAACTGATTTAATCGACTTTGTTCGTCAGGTGCTTGCCAATCAAGGCGACACAGTTTACAAGAGAATAATTATTGCCTATCAATCCAAAAATATCGAAAATTTTAAGCAGGCTACCGCTGAATTTCTTCAGTTGATTACAACTCAAGAAGCCTTACTGGGTACTAATGATCATTTTAATTTAGAATGGTGGCTTCAGCAAGCCTATAACATGGGGCAAACTTCGGCAGATAGAGCCCTGTTTGTTCTTAATGCCAAGCAACAAATTACTTATTGGGGCCCTGATAATCCTGAAACAGATTTACATGAGTATGCCCATAAGGAATGGGCCGGTATGTTGGCTTCTTTTTACCTCCCTCGTTGGAAATTGTATTTTGATTATTTGGAGAAGGATTTGAAAGGTGAGAATCCTCAGCCTGTAGATTTTTATGCATGGGAAAAGGAATGGACTGAGCAACCCTTTTCACCAAAAAAAACAGAAAGTGGAGATATAATGTCAATTGTTAAAGTTGCTCTGAATTAAGACAAAATCGTGGTGATTTTAAAAGTAAAATCAAATTCTAAACTAAATACAAAACCAATGAAAGCTAAGAGGATATTTTATTTATTACTCTTTATTGCATGTAATGCATTTGCACAACAAGGTACCAAGGTTGCTGGAAAGACAAAAAATGTAATTGTTATATCATTAGATGGCTATCGTTGGAAAGAGCTTTTTCAAGGCGCTGATTCAGCTTTACTATTCAATAAAAAATACACGGGTGATTCGGCTTGGACAGTGAAAAAATATTGGGCGTCTACACCAACAGAACGTCGAGAAAAATTAATGCCTTTCACTTGGAGTTTTATCTCTAGAAAAGGTCAGATTTATGGCAACCGTTCTCTTGGAAACAACGTCGACTTAAAAAATACATATTGGTTTTCATATCCGGGGAGGAGTGAAACATGGACTGGTTACTTTGACAAAGCAATTAATTCTAATAATAAAATTGATAACCCTAATGAAAACGTGATGGAGTTCATCAATAGACAAAAGGGCTTTGAAGGCAAAGTGGCTGCGTTTGCTTCGTGGGATGTGGTAGCATGGATACTGAACCGTAATCGCAATGGTATGTTTGTGAATATTTGGAGCGAAGATGTAAAAGGGGCAAATCTTACAAAAATGCAAAAGGAAGCTAATGCATTTCAGCATATGATGCCCGATACTTGGGGAGAAGGAGAGCGGTTAGATGTTAGTACCTATGCTATGTCTAAAGCTTATTTGATGGCCCAGCATCCACGTTTATTTTATATGGACTTTGGTGATCTGGATTGTTATGCGCATGAAGGTGACTATGATCAATATTTAGATGCTGCTCATAAAACGGATCGGATGTTCAAAGATCTGTGGGAGTCTTTGCAAAACGACCCATTTTATAAAGATCAAACCACGCTATTTGTTTGTACAGACCATGGGCGAGGCTACGGAAGCAAATGGACCGATCATGGTTCCAGTGCTCCACATTCAAATGAAACATATTTAATGGTTATTGGTCCTGATTCGAAACCATTAGGAGAAGTAAAGACTACTGGTCAAATCTATCAGAATCAGTTTGCTCAAACAATTGCCAATTTACTGGGCTTTCACTTTACAGCCAATCATCCGGTTGGCGAATCAATTAAAACGGTTATTGGGAAATAAAAAACTCTTTAAATACAATGAAAAGAAGAGAACTTTTAAAAAATATTGGACTTGCTGCAGGTAGTATAGCGCTTAGCGGTGGGGTGGCCATTGCCGGAGAACCAAAGTTAAAAAGAAAGCGAGTGTTGCGTATAGCACATATAACCGACGTGCACATTCGTCCGGAGTATGATGCCCCTAACCGCTTTCGAAAGTGTATGGAAGAGATTAAGAAGCATAAAATTGATTTTTTCTTAAACGGAGGTGACACTATTTATGCCGCCGATTACAATCATATAACGCGTGAGCGAGTAAATGAGCAATGGACGATTTGGAATGAATTACGTAATGAGCTTAGTTCTTACGAAATGCATAGTTGTTTGGGTAATCATGATATGTGGTGGGCCAGCCCAGATAAGCATGATCCAATGCACGGGAAGGATCACGTAGTTAAGCAATTGGGTATTCCCAATCGTTATTATAGCTTTGACAAAAATGGATGGCATTTCATTATTCTTGATAGTAATAATAAAAATGCAGGCTCGCTGGATGATGAACAGTGTAGGTGGCTGGAAGAGGACTTGGCCAAATTGACAAATGGAACACCCATAATGTGCTTAAGTCATTATCCAATTTTGGCAGTTTGCACTATTTTGGATGGAGGTAATCATACTGACTCGAAATATATTACCGACCTGTTTTATAAGCATAAGGATAAAAGGATTACTTGTTTGAGTGGTCACATTCATTTGCAAGATGAAGCAGAATATAATGGGGTTCAATTTTTTTGCAATGGTGCTTTAAGTGGTTTTTGGTGGGAGGAAGGAGATAAGGATTCGGCAGGAAAATCATTCTATAAGCAGACTCCGCCTGGATATGCCATTATTGATTTGTTTGACGACGGAACAGTTAGTAATCAATACATTGCTCATAGCTATTAGGTGAAAGAAGTAGGGTTTGCAAAACAAAAATTAGCGAATATTACCTGTTTGCCATTCCGCAAAACGAATTGAGGAACAATCTTAATTTGAATAATTAATATAGTTTGTTAGGCCCCACAGTTTTATATTGTAGGGCCTTTTACTTTTCATCTTATATTGAAATTGTTTACAAATTTTTCTTCCTGAAAATTTTTACCGAAACTAATAGCGGAACTATAAACCACACCAACATCGTGATGAATGAAATGACCATTCCTTGGTTGCTGCCCAATATGGATTTGTACAAGGCTCCTGTGTAACCCATTAATGCTGAAACATCCATTTTTAGCATTACGATTATCCGTCCCAGATCAATAGGGTTTAGTGCAGTTAACATCAGAATGGTTTTCTCAAGCGGATAGTCGCTGAAACTATACATAATACCAAGCAGCAACCCATCATAAATAACGGAAAAGAAAAACCAGATTAATAGGGACAAGCCAATTCCTTTGGCCTTATCACGTGTTATTACCGAGCATAGAAACGCCAATGACGCAAAGATTAAGGACAGCATGAAACCTGTGAAAAATAACATTAGGCCAAGCGAAGAAAAAGCGTATATGCCTATCGGGATGCCTAAACCTATCAGTAGGGCGGCTGACAAAGAACCTGCAATACCTATATATTCACCCAATAAAATTCGATTTCGTTTAATGGGTTGTGCAACCAGCAATTCAATAAACTCATATGAATTATAGAAATAGGTTGTTGTAAAAATCATGGACATCAATGGTATAATGATGTTGACAACGGTTAACAAACTGCTCACAGCTTTATCTGGGTTTTCTTCCAGGTAAAACATGCAGCAGGAGAGGATTAACAGGAATGCGGTATAACCTATAAGTACTTTGTTCCGGATAATATCGTGTAAAACATATTTAGTAACTTTCAGCATAGCTATCAATTTTAAGGTAATTCATAATTGCTTTTCCGAGTTTGTATTCGCCGGTTATAGATTTCAAATCGTCAACTGAATAATCGAATTTAACATGGCCTTCCATCAGGTAAAAAATTCGGTCTGACAGTTCATCCACTTCGCTCATAATGTGAGAAGAGATGAGAATAAGCTTGCCCTTTTTCTTTTCTTTTTGAATTTTGGCCTTTAAGATCTCGGCAGCAAAGGGATCGAGGCCGGCAGTGGGTTCGTCTAAAATTAATACCAAAGGATTAAACAGGCAGGCCAGTGCTGCACTCACCTTTTGTCGTGTTCCGCCCGAGAGGGATCGCATCGGTTTATGAAACATTGAAGGCAGATCAAACTGGAATAACAATTCTTCGTCAACAGCCTTTTCGTTGCGTATATCTTTCATCATTTCAAATAGATGGCCTATTTTCATATTATCAGGATAACGACCAATTTGCGGCATGTAACCGATTTGCTTTTTGTAATAGGGGTCGGAAGTGATGTTTTTTCCTTCAAACAAAATGGCTCCCGAGTCAGGAATCACCATTCCTAAAATTGATTTAATCAGCGTGGTTTTTCCTGATGCATTGGGTCCTAATACAGAAATGATCTGTCCTGATTCAAAAGTTGTAGAGATGCCTTTCAGCACGTCCAGCTTACCGAAGGATTTTTTTAAGTGCTTAATTTCTATCATCGTGTTATAGATTGCATGAGTGGTTGTTCGTCTTTAATAGTTTCAGGAGTAATAGAAGGGATTGCTTTTTCGGCTTTATCTAAAAGATTGACGATGAAACTTCGCATCAGCATTACCGAGTATGGCATTTTCTCCATTATTTGCGAGTAAAGACTCACCGGCCGGTAAGGCACATCGCCTGCTTTGTTTTTATCCATGTCATATCCATCGTATTTATCCCAGTAATTTTTTTTGAAGGAATTTTGAAAATGCGTGCCGTTGGTGGCCAAATCGAAGGTGTTTGCGATAAAGTTGTTATTCTCAAAATGATCGTTCTCGCAATTGGCCAGCAGACGCACTGCCCAACCGTTTTGAGAAAAATCATTGCTTAAAATTTTGATACGGCTCGAGCCTTCCAGATAGATGCCTATTGTGTTGTTAATGAAACGATTGTTCTCAATTCGGCTGTCACTAATATCTTTCAGCAATAGTCCGTATGAGGAAGAACCACGATTATTTTCGAACACATTGTTCAGCATCTTTATGCGTTTAGTGTACATTACTGCTACGCCCGAGCCGTTATTGGTAAATGTGTTGCCAATGTATGCATCATCATCAGAAAACATAAAATGTAAACCGTAACGAATGTTTTGTTCGCTTCTGTTGTTTTTTATGAGGCTGTGTTTGGCAAATTCAAAGTAAATACCATCGCGATGCCGGCTGATTTTGTTGTTTTCTATGTGAATGTATTTGCATTGCCATAGGTGTATGCCGTTTCCTGAGCGGGTAGGGTGGCCTGTACCGTTTAGGTCATTGTTTTTTACGGTAACGTTCAATGCATCAGATAGATAAATTCCAAAAAATGTGTTTCGCAGCCGGTTGTTTACCAGCTTAATATTGCTAGCTTTAAATACACGAATGCCTGCATAATCTTTTGCTGAACCACTGTTAGTGTTTTTTATCTCAAAACCGTTAACGGTAACGTTATTAGCTAAAATGGTCAGTATTTCATCTTTCCCCTGACCATCGAGCACAGGGTAATTTTGTCCGGTAAGTTTTATGCTTTTACTGATGATGATGTTCTTAGCTGGGTAAATTGATTTTTTAACCACAATCTCGTCGCCATTTTGGGCGGTGGCCAACGCTGATTCAATACGTTTAAACTGCTCATTGGGGCCTACGAATAGCTTTTTTTGAGCAAAGGCCAGATGGTGACAACAAATGAGGGTTAATAAAAGTATAAGGTGTCTAATCATGGTGTAATTCTTATAGAACAAAGATAAGTCTAAATAAATTAATAAAAGACCTTTTTATCTTTTATTTTTTACTTTTCACCTCTATTATAATAAATCCGGCACATTTTAGTTTTTGAGTAACAAAGGAGGGTAATCATTATCCGACTACCCTCCTTTGTTATGAACCGAAAATCAACTCTTTAATGTCCTCTCACTTTTTTTACCTGCTCCCAAGTTAAAGTTTCACCACTTAATTCCTGTTTCATTTTCATAGCATCCTTTTCAGAATTAAAAGCTGCAAGATTGCCTCCCATCGGACTTTTTATATTTTCTCCGTAAAGAAAAACGGCTTCTTGGGCATTAATCAATATGCCGGGTTGCGAATGGTTGGTGACAAAAAACTGTTCTTGCTGCTCTCCTCCGGTGTGTAGATAGTCGATCATGCATTCTGCCGAGTCAAACTTGAATACCTTGCCGTTTTTATTTACAATTTCTGCCCCAAACTTATCGTCCATTATATTCATTTTGCACATGTCACAGGCATCGGTTCCATACTGAATAGGAACAGCACCTTTTTTATTGCAGGCCAACATTACTATGGCCAATAGTATTAACATTTGATTTTTCATGTTTATTATTTTTCTTAGTCCGTAACTCAATTATCGAAATTCCTATAACGGTACTAATTGCCCCTATTACCATCCAACCGCCAAGTGCAGGGAACGAACCTGCCAAAAAATTAAGCAGTTGTTTGTAGCCAAACAGTGGAGGCTGGTACGACATGCCAGGAACTTTTATGGCCGCCATCGGATCGAGGTCGTGGCCGTAATCGTATTCCCACAGATAAAAATCAACTGCACCGACCACCCCGAAAATGATTAATAGTACAGCCCAGGTGTAAAGCAGTTTTTGATTGTTGCGCCAATAGGTAAGCAAACCAAAAGCTGCTAACAGGCCAACAGCATAGGGGAGTAGTTTTAGTTCAATAAAATCTTCAGCATGAATGTGTTTCATGCCGATGTAATGGTTCAGTCCGTTAATTTTAGCTACATCACCGGTAATGTTGTTTATTAAGATATTCATTTCCAACCCCTCAGGATATTGAGGGGCTTCTAATGAAATTTTCCAGATAGGGAAGAAGTAAGCACCGAGCATTAACACTGCACTAACAATTACAAGTATTCGGGAAGACTTTTTCATCTGTTTGCGTTTTAAAAGGCTGTCTAAGTGCTGTGAATTAATTTTGATCAACATATTGAATAGTTAATCATATCTCCTGGACTAACATTTTATTGTCAGAGTAGGGGCCTAAAGTATTGTAATTACTTTGACAGCTGTATTATGATGTATAAGGAAATAACCGAAACCTGGCAGTGCGTTGCTGCCCTGCACTTGGTTTCGGTTATAAATTAATTTTTCAGTTCTCGTTTTTAATTTTTAGCAAGTTCGTTTTTAGGAGCTGTTTCACCGATTCCGGATTTTAAAGCAACGGTTGAATTAGCTGGAGAAACGCGAGCATATCCTTGCATTTCCTGATGCAGGGCCGAGCAGAAGTCAGTACAATAGAATGGAAATATCCCAGTTGATTTAGGTGTCCATTTTATGGTTTGAGTTTCTCCCGGCATAATTAGTAACTCAGCGTTTTCGGCGCCTTTTACTGCAAAACCATGCGGTACGTCCCAATCTTGTTCTAAGTTAGTTATGTGGAAATATACTTCATCGCCCAATTTTATACCTTCAATATTATCAGGTGCAAGGTGTGAGCGAATGGCAGTCATCCATACATCCACCCGTTTACCGTTACGAACTATTTTGGTTTCTTTTTCATTCTTAACAGCATAAGGGTGTTCATTTTTGCTTAGTTCGAAAATCTTTTTCTGATTCTTCAAGATTACATCGGCAGGGCAGGCTTGGGCATAGTGAGGCTCTCCAATGGTAGGGAAGTCTAACAAGAGATTCATCTTCTCTCCCGTAATATCAAACAACTGCGCCGATTGAGTTAACTCAGGTCCTGTAGGCAGGTAGCGATCTTTAGTAATTTTATTCAGTGCAATTGCATATTTACCATATGGTTTTTTGTTATCGCCCCCTACTACACATAAGTGGCCGATTGAGTAATAGGTAGGAATACGGTCAACTACTTCGCGGGTATCCACTTTCCATTTTACAATTTCTGATGATACGAACATTGAAGTATAAGCATAACCTTTGTCATCAAATTCGGTATGCAGAGGGCCTAAACCAGGTTTTTGTACCTCACCGGCTAAAGCGGCTTCATATTTAATAACTGGTACTTTGTCAAACTCGCTTTCGAACGTTTTTTTGGCAATGGCATCAGTCATCTTTTTAAATGAAAACACCGGAATAACGGCTGCCAATTTACCGCTGGCAACTATGCTTTCTCCATCCGGACTTACATCGGCACCGTGTGGCGACTTAGGACAAGGGATAAAGTAAACAATGTCCTTTAGTACCCGTGTATCGAGTGTTAACACCTCTTTTTCAACTTTAGAACTTGCTGAATGTGTTCGCTCATCGTAATTGTTGTGATAATAGGTGGTTGGTGTTTTTTTGCCTTTTCCCTGTTTCAAATACTCTTCTGCTTTTTTCCAGTTTACGGCCATAATAAAGTCCTTGTCGCGCTGACTGGCATTTACTTCCAACAAAGTGTTGGCCTGTTCAGAGTTATAGCAAGTGAAGAACATCCAGCCATGTGAAGCTCCTTTGCCACTTCGGGCCAAGTCATAGTTTACGCCCGGAACCAAAAGCTGGAAGGCAATATTCATGTGACCTTCTTTCGGGTCTACTTTTACGAAAGAAAGGGCCCCGCGGAAGTTTTCTTTATACGTATTGATAGGAACATCAGTGTTGCCTTCAATTGGAACACTAAACCGAGTACCAGCCACTACGTATTCGGTGTTTTCGGTACAGTAAGGCGAAGAGTGGTTACCGCCAGAATTGGGAATCTCAAGAATTTCCTCGGTTTTAAATGTTGCGAGGTTAATGCGTGCTATACGGGGTGTATTATTTCCGTTGATAAACAACCAACGCCCGTCGTCAGAACCATCGGTTTTGGAAATCTGAGGGTGGTGGGCATCATCCCAAGGAATAAAGCCGTGTGAGGTATTAAGCATGGCCTTGGTTTCTTCAGAATAACCCCATCCGTTTTCAGGGTTTTGCGAAAATACCGGAATCACTTTAAGTAGTCGGCCCGAAGGTAAGCCATATGCGGCAACCTGGCCACTAAAGCCGCCTGAAGCGAACAGATACACCTCGTCTAATTTGCCGGGAGCAACGTACACTTTCTGTGCAGCATCACCCGAAATCACTGTTTCTGCTTTTTTAGGTTTACAAGCGGTAGTGAAGGTTACAGCAGCCACTGCTGTGGCCAACACCAGTTTTGAATATGGAGTTGATAAACTCATTGTATTTTTGGTTTTATTAAGAAAATAAGATCTTTTAATCTTGTTTTAGTGTAAAATTAATTTACAGGTCATTTTTACGTAAGAACTCCAAAATTTGTCTGGTTTCATCGTCAGATACGTTTTGGAAGGTCATTTGGGTAAGGTGTTCTGCCAGTAGTGCTTTGGCCACCGGGTCTTTTTGGGTCATTTCAGCTGGGTTGGTGATCATGTTCATAATCCACTCAGGTGTACGTCGTTTGGTGACACCTTTTAAGCCAGGGCCAACAACTTTAGTCTCATCCACTCTATGACAGGCTGAACATTTCGAATCGAAAACGGTTTTTCCTTTAGTGGCGTGGTCGGCGTTAAGTCCATCAACTTTTACATCGGTAAATTTTCCTATACCTTTGCTGTCGCTGTGCACTTTTGTGTCTATTGTGGCGGTGGCTTCAGTTTGCTGACTTTCATCAGATGAAGCCATTGTTTCTGATGTTTCGGAAGTTTGTGAAGAATTGCCCCCGCATGAGGTTAAAAATAAAGATACGATAGTAATTGCTAAAAAGGGAAATAAGGATCTTTTTATCCTTTTTTTAAATAAAACATTGGTTTTCATAATATATAATTTTAAAAGTATTATTATTTAGTTTCTAAAACGATGTTTAATACCTTTCCTTTAGCCACATCGGCAGCTAAATCCTGAATGGTTTTGGTAGTGAAAAGGGTTATTAATGAAAGCTTGATAAGCTTGTAATTGTCATGTAGCGGGCAGGGTTGCAGATCGTTGCATTCCTTTAACCCAAGCACACAGGTTCCAAGCGGTTTGGAGCCGTCAATGGCTTTTATTACATTGATGATGGGTATCGGATTGCTGTCTTTTTCAATATAAAAACCACCGTTAGGGCCCTTGGTAGAAGAAATTATCCCTTGCCGCGAAAGTGTTTGCAGTATTTTGGCTGTAAAATGCTCAGGCGAACCAATTTCTTTGGCAATATCCTTTATTCCCAGCTTATTGCCGTTTCCACTCTTATAAACAATATAAACAAGAGCTCTGATTGCATATTCACAGGTTTTCGAAAGCATATTCGTTAATTTAATCCAAGTTGAGTTTTACCTTCTTCACTAATGTTATCTACCGTCCATTCTGGTTCCCATACAAGTTGCACCTCAACCTGCCAATCCGGATGCCGTTGTTTCAGTCGTTCCCAGATACAGTTTATGATGAATTCACCGGCGGGACAGCCTTTGGTTGAGAGTGTCATGGTGACATTGATTTCTTTCGAATGTTCCCATACCTCAATGTTATAAACTAAACCAAGGTCAACAATGTTTATACCCAGTTCCGGGTCGATAACACTGCGTAAATTTTCATATAATTCTGCGATAAAAAAAGGTTTATTTTTCAGAATATCGATTTCCATGACATTATTCAATTAACGTTCATTCTGATGAGTTTAATTATGTTGGTGGTATAGAAAATTGCACTGATAAGCATTAACAATGCTCCAAATGTAATTACCACTGTGCTTTTTATTGCGATGCCTGCTATTACCAGGACTAATCCCGGTATATAAAATATAAACTGCAAGCTGAGCCATTTTTTATTGTACATATCTGCTGGTTGAGGAATACTGTCGGCACCTGCCATTTCTTTAAATTTTTCGAGCCAAACGATGTAAGGTAAAATTTTAAATGTTTGGGCTAAAATCAAGCCCGTGAGAAATCCACCTAAAAACAGTACACCATACGTTTTGGCCAATTGCAGTACAATTTCGTTGTTATTCAAAAACAATAATATAGCAGCGATGATAACTGAAGCAAGACCGACAGGCAACGATTTGTAAGTTGCATTCATAGGCAAGTCAACTTTACGCTTCATCCTGTATTTCCAAACAGAGTGAAGAAATTTGGCGTAGCAGCCTATGCCAGCGGCGGCCAACAGCCAGCAAACTATGTTTAACCGTCCCTGATTGAAACACATATCGATAAGAAAGCCACAAATAGCTGCATTTACCAAATACCAGCTCAGCTTTAGTTGTTTATTATTGGTTGTTTTGCTGAGTAAAAACATGGGCATCAATTTTGAAAGCACACCCATAACCAGTAGTAAAAACCACCCTGCAAAGCCTAAATGTGCATGCAACTTGAGGTAGTGCAAATGGTCCTCGGGTAAAAAGGCGTAGCTTAAATTGAAAACCAGTAGTGTTCCTAAAGTTGCAGTTGCCAGCAGCCAGAGTAAGGCCGTTTGAATAAAATCAGCATGAATATTTTCCGTTTTATGTTTCGTTGTAGTTCTCCAAAGATTAAAACAATATGAGCTAATACTTGATAACAGCACCAATGCTGCAACCTGCATTAAAGGGCCTGTTTTGAAGTGGTAAAACGAACATGCCAGACCGCTTACGCCTGCTATCAGGCTGAAAAAGCTGAAATGGGCTAATTTGTTGCTGTACAAATCAACATCGAGAATAACCGGAACCAAAAGGTAGGTTGTACCTATGATGATCATGCTGATCCATCCTAAAGCAGCTAAATGTACCATGGCAAGCAATTGAGGATGGAAAAAATGTCCGGCAAATGCATTGCCGGACATTAACATCAGCACACACACTATCAAATAAGCGATGCTTCCGGCCATATAATGCGCAGAAATCATTTTGGCAGAAACAGTTTTAATTGATATAGCGTGGCTCATGGTTGTAAAATTAAATTTATCTGAAGATGAGAATCTCTACCTTTTCTTTGTTATAAATCAGGTATTCAAAATTGCGTGCCTTTAATTCGGGAAGCAGAAAAAGTGGTATTTTTTTATGGTGAACCAGTAGGGCATGCTCCTCTGGTAAATGCTCAAGCGCTTCCAAAATAGTAAGCATGGGCTGCGGCATTTCCAGTTCTCTTACATCAACTTCATGCAGTTTGCCCTTAAAGGTATTCAGCAGGCTTACAAATGTTTCATCGTTATAGTTGAAATTGCATTCCGGTTCTTTTGCCAGGTTTTTCACTGATAACGGATCGGGTTCAAAGTAGGAATGTATCTCGTTATTACTTTTACGCTCTGTCCGGTAAACAAAACCTTTTGACTGCATCACTGTGTAAAGTGGAACAGGTTCAAACGGAGTAATCAAGAGTAGGCCCCAGCTAGATTGGAGTGTGTTTACCATCTCCATAATTTGCTTAAATGGGTCCTGCTTTTGCGCGAGAAGGGGCCTTACATCCAGCAGTACCATATTTTCTGTTTCCATGGTTACTAAGGTTTTACTGAACATGAATTTTCAGCCGATTCAAGCGGCTCATCTTTACCCATCAGCTCTGTTTCAAGTTCAATAGCTTTGGGGAACAAAATATTGTTCTCTAAATGAATATGATTGTGTAAATCGTTTTCAAACTCTTGTAGCTTGGCATACAGTACCCTGTAGGTGGTACATGCATCGGCAGGGGGAGTATAATTATTAGATAGTTTGCTAATGGCTTGCATCAGCTCTCCAGCCGAATCATGCTCCATTTCCATCATATTCACAGGGTTTTTCACTGTTCCGAAAGTTGGAGTACCCGCAGATTTGTTTTCTCTTTTTAGTTTACCAAGTTGTTGAATATAAGGGAAAAGTACCCGCTCTTCTTTCATCAGGTGCATGTTGAGTTCGGCTGCTAGCGCATGAACTTTTTCAGCGATTTCAATGTTTTCAGGATGATTATCACCATGAACCCGCGCTACCTTTTGTGCAAACTCAAGCATTATCGGCAACGATTCTTTTACATAGGTGTGATGTTTATTTACAATATAATCAACTAAAAACTCTACTGACCATTGATCATAGTTTTCAGCTTTTGTATCTAGGTTTGCTGTAGCATTCAGTGCAGTTTCCAATTCGTCATAGTTTACGCCTTTTTCAGCACATACCTGCTTTACCGACTTTTTACCACCACAGCAAAAGTCAATTCCGAATTTTTTAAATACTTCAGCCTTGCGGAAATCTTTTGCCACTAATTCTCCTACAGTTCTGTCATTTTCACCAACTGCATTTTTACTTATTCGAACTTTCCACCATTCAGGACCTTCCAATAAATATTCCCAGCTGAATATAGCCCCTCGTTCGGCTAATAACTGATAATAAAGTGGCTTTGGATCATGATCATTATGAATAATAAAGCCTTCTCCTGGTTGTAATTTATCAAATAGGTTAAAAATTGTGGGGTGCTTTTGTTTAGGTTCCAGAACGGTTACGTCCAATATTTCCATGTTGTTCATATTTTATCTTCGTTTTATGAATCAAAGATAAAAAGATATTTTAAATAAAAGATAAAAAGGTCTTTTTATTTTTTATTCTTTTTTTGAGAACAACCAAAGACCAAAAAGGACAGGAGGTAAGCCCGCTGTGGCAAGTGTTAAAACATTCTGAAAATGAGGAATAGAAGCTTTATTAATCATAAATAAGCTTTCACCGAAAAGCAATAGTTCAGTAGTAACAATGCCTGCAATAAACAAGTAAGCTGAAATAGAAAGTTGTTTGGAAATGGTAAGTAGCCCTGTATGAATACTGTAAAACAAAACGAAACAACTAAAGCATCCCAAAAATACCATGTGCAGATAACCGATAATCAGATGACGTATTTGATATACAAGGTTGGCAGAATAGGGAAGTGCCGAGAGTAGTTGCATGCCGGCTTTTAACCCAAAAGCCAATACACTTAAAAATAACAGCGTTTTTTGAAGTCGTGGTAAGGAAAGCAATGTCCTCCAATTTAATTTTTTGAACAGGAGTAATAAAGCAAGGCATTGCAGAATGGCTCCAACTCCTCCAAGAAAATAAAACACTGTTGGCGGTTTGTTCCACAGAAGCGAAAGGGAGTAGGTTAGCAAAACCGAAATGAGCAAAAGGGAGTAAATAAGTTTTGAATTGATTAGGGAAGAAGTAAAGCCTTGTTTTTCGCTTAGATTTATTAGTAACGATAAAATACCCAGGCATAACCAGCCATTGTATTGAAAATGTAGATAAAAATAAATGGTATTATAATAAACTGGCGTACCCGATAAGCCGGTTGCTATAATGGGTCCTAAGGCAAACGGCCCTAAGCATGATAATCCTAAAAAGATTAGCGCCAAGCGAGCTGTTTTAAGTGAAAGCACTTTGTGGCTATAATGTGTTGCTTTGAAAAACAATACAATAAACCAGATATTCACCCCAATAAATAACGTTGAGAATGCTATGGAAACTACGAAATAACCTTTAAATGGAAAGGAAAGCAACATTCCATACGCGGTAAAAGCAGTAAGACGAATGAGGTTTTTAAAACTCCTTTTTTCGAATAATTCGGATGGAAGGAAGCTGTGGCTAAGTATCAATACTAAAGCCATAAATGCCCAACCACTAAAGGCAAAATGGCTGTGAGCATGTAAAATATATTGATAGTTCAACCCATTAATCGGGTTAATCATGAGCCATCGCAACAACAATCCAACTATTGAAAGAATAAAGAAGTTGAAAAGTGCTAAACGGAAATACTTTTTAAGATTGAGCAATGGCATTTTTTAGCAGTTATTTTTTCTCTTCTTTATAGAACATCAATGGAATAGAATAATAACGTGCACAAACCGGTTTTCCATCATATTGTGCTGGTTTTACCTTACCCAATTGTCCGGAAACGGTCATAAGATCAATAATTAGTTTTCGATCTGCAAAGTTTTCATCTGCAGGAATAACAGTAATACTACCATCTTTTCCAAACAACAATCCGGCTGTCAATTTCACTTGAGAAATTTCAGCAACCTGAATATTTTTATTAGCCGCTTCCACCTCAAAAATGCGTTTTTTTATTTCAGCGGATTGTATCACTTTTTCACCAATAGTCTTTAATAATTTGGTGTTAATGTTATTGTTGAAAAACAAATCTTCAGGTTTATCCCCAATCAAAAGCACAGGAAATTGGTCAACATCAGCAACATCCATAGTGTCAGCATAATTTAAACGAACGTTTAATTGCTTTTTCAAAATTTCTTTTGATTGGCTGTCTCCTAAAGCTGCTGAACGCTGAAAAAGGTCTATTGCTTTCTGTTTGTTTCCTGCTTCGTATTGTAAAGCCGCCAGGTTAAATAGGGCATCAATGTGTTTAGGATTTATTTGCAGAACTTCTTCAAATCCCTTAATGGCCTTTTCAGCTTCTTTATTATCATAATGTTTTAAAGCAATTTGATAAAGACTGTCCGCTTTTGAAATGGTTTGGGCTAGCATAGCGCAAGTAGAAACTATAACCATTGCTATGGTAAGGACTAATTTTTTCATAAGCGACTAATTTAATGCATTTCGAAATTATATTATTCGAAAACATTTTCTTAATTCGGTCCTATGTTTTTTAGGACTTGTTAGGAAGAAGTTTTTTAGTAATAGCTACTTTCCAGTAAGTTCCTGTTGCGGCCAATTAACTAATTGAAATTATAAAAAAAACGGAGCCTAACAAATTGCTCACCCGTCCTTAGTTCAGGATTGTTCGCGGTTCTAAACGGTTGTGAATTGTAACTAAACTCAGATCTTAAGCTGGAAGTGAATTGATAGCCTGTACCAGCAGTAAACCGGTATCTGTTAACGAATAAATTGCTTGATGTGCCTTTTAGGTTAGTAAAGGGTTCAGCCATAAAATTAAGGAACCAAGTTTTGGCTTGTAACTGTGGATGATTTAATGGGACTAATGCACCCAATTGTAAACGTAAACGTAAACTATATTGATCTACCAATCCATTGAAAAAGCGTTGCTCCAAACGTAAAAACTGGCTTAGAGAAACACGTTTTAGGACCGTAAATTCATTTCGGATACCCTCAAAAATTCTTATCTCATTGGTATTGACAGAGCCTGGTTCATCCGTATAAAACCAAGCCAAACCTGCCGATGCAACTAATTTCGGAGCTAGTTTATAGCCTATCGAACTCCTTAATGTAAAGATATTCTGCTTATAGCCTTCAACGGTTATCCTCGAGCTAAAGTCAGAAAATAAGATCCAATTTTTATTGAATTTATACTGTATGTTTCCATCGGTCCAGATTTGTTTTTGTTGAGCTGATGAGCTATTAGTATAAAGAATGAAAGCTAAAGCGGTTAAAATGAGTTTCAGCAGTTTCAAGTATGTAGGGCAGCGTTCGTTATAAAAAGCAACAGTCTTCCAATTAGAAGACTGTTGCTCAGTTAATTATTTATGCTTCTTCACGCGGAGCCATGTTGTGATACACAGCATTCACGTCATCATCTTCTTCCAGTTTGTCAATTAGTTTTTGAACCTCAGCTTCCTGTTCGGCTGAAACTTCTTTGTAAGTAGTACAGAAACGTTCAAATTCAGAGCTGATGATATTTAATCCTTTATCTTCCAGGGCTTTTTGCATTCTTCCAAAGTCTTCAAATTCGGTGGTAATGGTAATTTCGTTTTCATCCTGGAAAACTTCTTCAGCTCCAAAGTCAATTAAATCAAACTCCAACTCCTCGACGTTTACACCCTCTGCGGCTACACGGAAAACAGCTTTGCGTTCAAAAATGAAGTTCAATAATCCTGAAGTACCTAAAGTTCCACCCGAGCGAGTAATATAGCTACGTACATTGCCTACGGTACGGTTTATGTTATCGGTAGAGGTTTCCACCAGAATAGCTACCTTATAAGGGCCATAACCTTCATAAACAATTTCTTCGTAGCTAGAGGTATCCTTATCGGTTGCGCGCTTAATAGCAGCTTCAATCCGGTCTTTAGGCATGTTAGCACCTTTGGCGTTTTGCATAATTACGCGTAAGCGTGCATTCGATTCAGGGTTAGGACCACCTGCTTTTACTGCAATTACAATATCTTTACCGATACGGGTAAACAGCTTAGCCATTTTACCCCAGCGTTTCATTTTACTCTGCTTTCTAGCTTCAAATGCTCTTCCCATGTTATTAATAGTTCTTGGCTGAATGTTTATAGTGTTTTTATCAACAAGCTATAGTCCAACCTGTCATTTGTATTGTTATATATTTAATAATCTTTTATACTTAATTCTAAAGGCCAGTATTGTTTCTAAACAATTTAATCGCAATGGCCAATAAGATCACTCCAAAAGCCTTACGTAAAATTTCAACTCCCGATTTCCCAAGTAAGCGCTCAAGCATACTTACATTTTTCAGTACAAAATAAACAAAAAGTAAGTTGATAATAATACCTAAAACGATGTTGATGGTTTGGTATTCTGCTTTTAATGATAGCAATGTGGTCATAGTTCCCGCTCCTGCAATTAATGGAAAAGCTAAGGGTACAATTGATGCAGTTTCAGGCATCTGATCGCGAAAAAAATGAATACCTAAAACCATTTCCATGGCAACAAAGAAGATCACCAACGAACCTGCAATGGCAAATGATTTTACATCGATTCCAATTATACTTAATAGTTTTTCTCCCACAAATAAAAAGAGAATCATTAGTATCATAGCTACCAAGGTGGCCTTTTCAGATTGAATATGACCAACTCGGTTTCGTAATTCAAGTACTATAGGAATTGAACCTAAAATATCAATGATCGCAAACAGGATCATTGTTACTGAAATAATTTCGTTGAAAGATAAGTGCATACAGTCGGCAAAGATAAAAAAATTAGATAAGGTGAATACTGGTTCTGATTAATTCAACAACCTAAACTAGGTGAATCATACTAATCATTCGGTCCGCAAGTGCGTTCTGATTAATGAGGTGATGACTGGAGACATGAATTAACAAAAGCTTGATTATATACTTGTAAAGTACACTTGTCAAGTATATAATCAAAGTCTAAATTTTTGCTTTAGCCATAGCAGAGATAGATGTCTGCTGAGAAAAATTCACAGAATATTTATTGGCAGTATTTAACTCTATCTTTTTGGTAAAAGAAGCAGCTGCTTTATCTTTTAAGACCGGAATTGATTTGATAGTTATTGCCATTACACTTTATTGGATTAAAATACAAAATTATAAAATTTAGATCGGAAGGTCCCGACCAGGAAAATTAACGCTTCGATTTTAAATTAAAAAAGGCCTCGGAGAGGCCTTTAAATTTTATGTTTATATGTATCACTCACTATGAATGTACTTCAATTTGCTTAGGAGTTGGTTTAAAACTGAACGCCCTGTACAAATAGAATAAAATGTTGACTGCTGCAAAGATCAGCGAAAACATATAGATTACTGTATCAGGAGTTTCGGCAGTTAAGTGATGAGCAACCGCTACTATAATTAAAAGAATACATAAAACAATTCCTATTAGAGAAATAGTTTTATTACTGTTAAATAACGTTTCTTTTTTATTGTCTGATAACAAGCTGTTTTTCATTCCATATGTCAGATAAACTGTAAAACCAATAATCATCCACACAATTAAACGGATCCAGGTATCTAATGGAAGGAACACCATCATAAACAAGCAGGTGGCAACACCTAAAATTGGAACTAAAGGAACCAATGGTGTTTTAAATGCTCTTGGAGCATCAGGCATTTTAACACGCATTACAATAATACCAATACATACAAGTATGAATGCGAATAAAGTTCCGATACTGGTCATTTCACCTACTACACGTGCTGGAACAAAAGCTGCAAATAAACTTACAAACAACATAAACAGTAAATTACTTTTTGCAGGAGTTCGGAATTTGGTATTTACTTCAGAAAATACTTTTGGTAATAAACCGTCTTTACTCATTGAGAAGAATACACGAGACTGTCCCATTAACATTACTAGAATTACAGAAGCATATCCTGCAAGAATAGCAACGATAATGGCTTTATTTAACCAAGGGAAAGCCGGAGAAATAGTTCCATCCGGACCTGCTGTACCCATATGGTCAATAGCAACTGCTACCGGGGCAATTCCATCCTGTCCTTTAAATGAGGTAAAATTGGTTACCCCAGTCATAACATGTGCAAATAAAATATAAAGAACGGTACAGATTAATAACGAAACCAGGATACCAATAGGCATATCCTTTCTTGGATTTTTAGCTTCCTGGGCAGCAGTTGAAACCGCGTCAAAACCAATGTAAGCAAAGAATACAATAGCTGCAGCGCGAACGATACCGCTAAAACCAAAGGCTCCAAAAGTTCCTGTATTTTGAGGAACATAAGGAACATAGTTTTCGGTTCTGATGTAAGCCCAACCTAAAGCTATAAAAATTAAAACTACCGCCACTTTTAAGGCAACGATAATACCGTTAACAAAAGCAGATTCTTTTGTTCCTTTAATTAACACCAACGACATTAACACAATGATGAATACTGCCGGTAAGTTTACAACCCCTGAAATTACTGACCCATCAGCCAATGTTGCTGTATCAAATGGTGACATGGTCATTTGTGCCGGTAAATGAATGTTATAATAATCGAGGAATTTTACCAGGTATCTGCTCCAGCTGATAGATACGGTAGCGGCCCCAACAGCATACTCTAATACCAAATCCCAGCCGATAACCCAAGCAATAAACTCGCCTAAAGTGGCATATGAATAAGTATAGGCACTACCTGCAACCGGAATCATGGAAGCAAATTCAGCATAGCACAAGCCAGCAAATGCACAACCAACTGCAGCAATAATGAACGAAATAGTAATTGCCGGACCTGCATTATTAGCTGCAGCTCCTCCTGTAATTGAAAATAAGCCTGCTCCAATAATGGCTCCAATTCCCAAAGCAACAAGATGATAGCTTGTTAAAGTTCTCTTAAGTGAGTGTTCTCCAACCGCTTCAGATTCTTTAATGAGTGACTCTAATGGTTTTCTGAAATTCATGATTAAATTGTGTCCGTATAAGATTCTCTATATAAACTATTCTTAGGTTAATTTGGTCAAACCTAATTAAATTTTATTAAATAATGTGAATGTGTTTTAAATATATGCAGTATTAATTCATTGCCAATTTTTATTTGTTAACTTAATTTAAAGCAGGCGGATGACTTATAGTAATGTTAATAGATAGATCTAAGAAGTGTTGATTATAAATAAAAAGAGCAGAATTTATTTTTCTGCTCTTTTTTATTTAATTGATAGTTAATTTGTTAATTCTTTTTGCAGCAGGCCTTCATTTCAACTGATGTCGCAGTAGCTCCGGCTTGTGCTGTTTTGCCCTGCTCCATGCAGCATTGCTTTTTTTCATGATTTACTGCACCTGTGTGATCATGCAATTTTTGTGCAATGTGTGGAGCAATTACTAAAGAAACAATAGACATCAATTTGATAAGAATGTTCATTGATGGTCCAGAAGTATCTTTAAATGGATCACCTACGGTATCACCCGTTACAGATGCTTTGTGTGGCTCTGAACCTTTGTAGAACATTTCTCCATTAATATTTACTCCTTTTTCAAACGATTTTTTGGCATTATCCCAAGCTCCTCCTGCATTTGATTGGAACATACCCATCAATACACCTGAAACGGTTACACCTGCTAAGGTTCCACCCAACACTTCAGGGCCGAATGCAAAGCCTATAATTAAAGGAACAATTAAAGCGATTGCTCCTGGTAAAATCATTTCACGAATGGAGGCTTGAGTAGAAATAGCTACACATTTTTCATATTCGGGTTTGGCTTTATATTCCATAATGCCTGGAATTTCTCTAAACTGACGACGCACTTCCTGTACCATCGACATGGCTGCGCGTCCTACTGCCGAAATGGCCAGTGAAGAGAAAACAAACGGTATCATTCCGCCAATAAATAATCCGGCTAATACATCAGCCTTATAAATATCAATACTACTGATGCCTGCTACACCCACAAAAGCTGCAAATAATGCTAAGGACGTTAACGCAGCCGATGCTATGGCAAACCCCTTACCTGTAGCCGCTGTAGTATTGCCCACTGCGTCTAAAATATCAGTACGCTCACGAACTTCTTTGGGCAACCCACTCATTTCGGCAATCCCACCAGCGTTATCAGCAATTGGTCCGAATGCATCAATAGCTAGTTGCATGGCAGTGGTGGCCATCATCCCCGCGGCAGCAATGGCTACACCATATAATCCCGCAAAATGGTACGAACCGAATATTCCGGATGCCAAAACTAAAATTGGTAATAAAGTAGATTGCATTCCTACGGCTAAACCGCCAATAATGTTTGTGGCATGACCTGTTGACGATTGCTGAACAATGGTATTTACAGGTCGGCGACCCATAGCTGTATAATATTCGGTAATGAGACTCATTAGTGCCCCTACAATCAAACCTACTACAATGGCCATATAGACATTCGTAGCTGTGAATTCTATACCGCGAAGCGACATGGTTTCGGGTAATAAATATTTGACAGCAAAGAAAGACGCGACGGCCGTTAGAATTATTGATGACCAGTTGCCCATATTTAAAGCACCCTGCACGCTTTGATGCTCATCTTTAATACGAACAAATTTCATACTGATGATTGAAAATATGATTCCTATACCAGCAATTAACATCGGTAATAGGATTGGGGCCAAGCCGTTAAAATTGTCTTTCGAATCTATTTCCTGTCCCAATACCATGGTGGCAAGGATTGTAGCTACAAATGATCCAAACAAGTCAGCACCCATACCTGCAACGTCACCAACGTTATCTCCCACGTTATCGGCAATAGTAGCAGGGTTACGAACATCGTCCTCCGGAATACCAGCTTCAACTTTACCTACCAGGTCAGCACCCACATCGGCTGCTTTAGTGTAAATTCCACCTCCTACACGAGCAAATAATGCGATTGACTCAGAACCTAATGAGAACCCTGTTAGCACTTCAATGACAGTTCGCATTTCCAAACCAGTGATAGAAGCGCCGGCTGGAACAAAAGTTTTATAGAATATGATAAATAAGCTTCCTAAACCTAAAACTGCCAAACCGGTAACGCCAAGCCCCATAACGCTTCCTCCAGTAAATGACACTTTTAAAGCGCCAGCTAAGCTGCTCCGTGCGGCTTGGGTGGTCCGAACATTAGCCTTAGTTGCTATACGCATACCGATGAAACCTGCTGTTGCCGAAAATACCGCACCAATAATAAATGCTACGGCAATTAACCAATGAGAGTGCACATTGGGCAATGTCCCCGACCAGCCTAATAACAAGGCCGCAATGATTACGTAGTAGCTTAAAACCCGCCATTCTGCTTTTAAGAATGCCATGGCACCATCAGCTATATAGCCGGCAAGTTCCACCATGTTCTTTTCGCCGGCATCTTGCTTGGTTACCCAGGCAGCCTTTATAGCGGTAACTAACAGGGCTACCACCCCAAATAAAGGGATAATGTAAATAAGATTTTCTTGTAAAAAGGTCATAAATAATTAGGTTAGAGTTATTCGGTTTGCCTAAAATACTTTTGTGAAATTGAATAGTCAAATAAAATTTTACGAATTGCAATGTTTTTAGAATAAAAAATTATTTATTCGCAACAGAAATAAACGTTACAAGGCAATATTTTGAAAAGATTTACAACCCTTTAAACATTTTATAATTCAAAGGAAAAAACTACCTTAACAATCAACTTAAATCAAAACAGAATGGATCAAACAATTATTCAACAAAACAAAAACGACTTGAATACGGAACATACTGAGCTTAAACGAGAACTGGGTCTCTTTGATTCAACTATGATTGTAGTAGGGTCAATGATTGGTTCGGGTATATTTATTGTAACCAGCGATATTGCCCGTTTGTTGGGCTCGCCATTTTGGATACTGTTTGTTTGGCTTCTTACCGGAGCCATTACCCTTATGGCAGCATTAAGTTATGGCGAATTAGCTGGTATGATGCCGAAAGCAGGAGGGCAGTACGTGTATCTGCGTGAAGCTTATAATAAATTTACAGGATTTCTATTCGGCTGGACAACCTTTATGGTGATTCAAACAGGGACCATAGCCGCTGTAGCTATTGCTTTTGCTAAATACACAGGTGTTTTATTACCTGAATTTATCAATACCACCTCGCTATTTAGTATTGGGCCATTGGCGTTCTCAAGTCAACAGTTCTTGGGTGTAGCTTTAATTGCGCTGTTAACAATCATAAATCTGTACGGAGTAAAAAATGCCAAAATTATTCAAGGCGTATTTACCGTAGCCAAAATTATTTCACTTTTGGGTTTAATTGTACTGGGAATTTACTTTGGAATGAACTCTGATGCTTTTCATCAGAATTTTTCCAATTTCTTTGCAGAACCTTTTAAAACAGTTGCTGATGCCAAGACCAATGCTTTAGATGTTGTAAAACTTTCAGGATTGTCGTTAATAGGAGCTATTGGAGGCGCGTTGGTTGGCTCTTTGTTTTCTTCTGATGCCTGGAACAATATAACATATACAGCAGGAGAGGTGAAAGATCCGAAACGCAATATTCCATTAAGCTTATTTTTTGGTACATTGATAGTAACAATACTGTACATATTGGCCAATGTTGCTTACTTATCATTATTACCGGTAAATGGAAGTCCTACTGGTGCTGATGTTTTGTCTCGTGGAATTATGTTTGCAAGCAATGACCGTGTGGCTACCGCAGGTGCTGAAATAATTTTTGGAAGTGTTGCCGTTTTGATAATGGCTGTGCTTATCATGGTTTCTACTTTCGGTTGTAATAATGGTTTAATTATGGCAGGAGCTCGCTTGTACTATGCGATGGCAAAAGATGGATTGTTTCTGAAAAAAGCCGAAAACCTTAACAATAAAGGTGTACCTGCATTCGGATTGATAATTCAAGGTATATGGGCCTCAATTCTATGTTTTTCAGGGAAATATAATGAATTGTTGGACTATGTAATTTTTGCAGTACTAATTTTCTATTCATTAACTATCGGCGGTATTTTCATTTTGCGTAAGAAGGATCCTAACGCTGAACGTCCTTATAAAGCTTTTGGATATCCATTCATACCAGCTTTGTACATAGTATTAGCAGCGACCATTTGTATTGACTTGTTAATTGTAAAAACCGGCCCGAGTATAATTGGCTTAGGCATAGTATTACTGGGTATCCCTGTTTACTATATTTTAAATAAGAAAAACCTCACAGCGTAGAATTTTTTATATTTCTTAGCACTGGGTTAATTGATACAATAACACAATATAGGAACCTTTCAGAGAGGCTTTTGATAACTCTGATTCTCTATAAATAAGGATAGGAGTAAATTGACAGAACTATGTGATAATTAGTTTTGCTCAATTGAAAAATAAGCTTAACTTAGGTTTCTTTGAATGACCGATTAAGATTAATGTCTTTTCTCTCATTCTTTTGAATGCTCAATTTTTTAATAATTATAATGAAAACAGGAAAAGTTAAATTTTTTAATGAGTCAAAAGGCTTTGGATTCATTAAAACAAATGAAGGTCAAGAAATCTTCGTTCACGTTACTGGTCTTATCGATAAAGTACGTGAGAATGATAACGTAACCTTCGAAGTTGCTCAAGGTAAAAAAGGATTAAATGCAGTGAATGTAAAGATTGCTTAAGATATTTTAATACTTTTTGAAAAAGCCGGTTATATGCCGGCTTTTTTGTTCATATCAAAAGCATTAAACCACTTCGGCCACAACAAATGTGCTTCCGCCTACAAAAATTAAATCGTTAAAACGAGCATTTGTTTTTGCCGTAGTTAAAGCCTCATTAACGGAATTGTAAACAGCTCCATTTAAGTGATATTCTGAAGCGAGTTGTTGAAGTTCTCCTGCATCCATCCCTCGCGGGATGTCAGCCTTACAAAAATAATATAGAGCTTCTTTAGGCATTAGTTCAAGTACCTGGGTAATGTCCTTGTCTTTCACCATGCCAAATACAACATGAAGATTTTCGTATGGAGTTTCATTTATTTGTTCCACTACCTGGGTTATTCCATCAACATTATGGCCAGTGTCACAAATGATAAGTGGATTCTCGCTTAATGTATGCCAGCGGCCCAGTAGTCCGGTTAGTTTTTTTACCTCTTTTAATGCATCGTAAATATGAGCGTCATCGATTTTAAATCCTTGTAATTTGAGTTGTTCAGCTGCTTCTAAAACGGTTTTAATGTTTTTTAACTGATAATTCCCTGTTAAATCTAATTGAAGATGAGGGAATGCTTTACCAAGATTGTTTTTTAAATCGAGCGTCCACAGTGAAGCTGTTCTGCTTTTAGCATTTATGGTCCACTCTTCGGATGCAAAATAAATTGGAGAGGCATTTTCTGTTGCTTTGTTCAAAAACACTTCAGCCGCTCCTTGTTGAAACTGGCCAATAACAACAGGTACATTTGGCTTAATAATTCCAGCTTTCTCAGTAGCGATTGATTCGATAGTATTGCCCAGAATGGCTGTATGATCAAAGCTAATGTTGGTAATAACTGAAAGAATAGGAGTAATAATATTAGTTGAATCTAAACGGCCACCTAAGCCGGTTTCAATTACAGCAATATCAACCTTTTCTTTGGCAAAGAAATTAAATGCCATTGCCACACCCATTTCAAAGAATGAAGGTTCTATCTCTTTAAAAACGGACTTATTTTGCTCTACAAAATCAATAACTTCCTGTTTCGGAATCATTTCTCCATTGATTCTGATACGCTCTCTGAAATCTTTCAGGTGAGGGGAGGTGTACAATCCTGTTTTATAACCGGCTTGTTGCAAAATTGCCGCCAGCATGTGTGAGGTAGATCCTTTACCATTTGTACCTGCAATATGAATACAGGTTAGTTGGTTATGTGGATTTCCTAAGTTTTCAGATAAAGCTTTAATGTTATGTAAATCTGCCTTAAACGCTTTTTCACCAATTCGGTGAAACATGGGTAAATGGCTAAACAGATAGTCTAATGTTTGTTGATATGTTGCAGACACGAATAATAACGGATGATTTTAAGGTGATACTACTTATTCAACTCTGAAAGTAATTACCACCATTCCAATTTGTGTTTCTGGTCCAGAGTTAATAGGGTTTAGCTTGCATTGCAAAACTGCGCGCTCGCACTTTTTCCAAAGAGCGGTGTTTGAAATAGTGGTTCCACGGGCACCCGCATTAGCAGCGGTAATATTACCATCACGGTCAACCGTAATTTTTACCGCGACCTTGCCTGCCTGTTGCCCATCGTCTTCAATGCTCGGACGGCTTAAAAACTTCCTTCCTTCAAGGGTAAGGGCCACACCACCGTTTCCTGTACCGGTACCATTATAATTAGTTGAATTAGGATCACCGGTAATTTTACCCTGGTTGCCAGGTTCATTGCCTGTTCCATCTCCTCCGCCAATTCCACTTTGGGTCTTTTTACCTTTATATAAGGCATTGGGGTTTACCTTGGGTAATTGTTCCTTAGCTGTTTCAGTTGAAGTTTTAGTTGTTGTAACCGGTTGCTTGGGTTCAGTTTTAACAACTTTATCAGGTGCCGTTTTTATTGCCGGAGCATCTTCGTTATCCTGAGTTATTAAAGCATCTTCCTGCTTAGTGGCCTCACTAGGTTTGGTTGGAGCTATATTTTCAACCTTTTCTTCCGGTATTTTATTATTGGCATTAGGCGAAATTGAAGGTTCCTCCATGCTGGTGTAGTCAGTGCCCATTCCAACATCTGAAGTGCCATAGTTTACTACTATTCCGCCTTCACCCTGCTCCTGTAAAGGAGTGTAAGGATTTGTAATATGAACCCAAAAACAAATGCCAACCAGTACTACATAAATAGTTGTAGTAACCATAAAGGCTTTACCGGAATTGTTTTCTTCTTTATGCTGAGCGTACGCCATTTCAAATTATTTCTTCTGTGCAGCTACTACCAACTTAAGTTTATAGCGACTGGCAATGTCCATAACATTTACAAAAGGTTGCACTTGAGCAGCTGAATCTGCGCTGATAATAACAGTTACCTCTTCAGACTTGTTTGCTCCGTAACTTTTTAGCACCTCTTCTAATTGAGTTTCATTTACAGGGTTTTTATCTACAAAGTATTGCCCTTCTTTCGTAACAGAAACATTGAGGTTCTTTTTGGGAACAGTTTGCCCTGTAGCAGCTTTTGGTAAAGTAACTTTTATTACATGAGGGGCCACTAGCGTTGAGGCAATCAAAAAGAAAAGAAGAAGAAAGAACATGATATCGTTTAACGATGAGGTGTTCACTTCTGCTCCTATCTTATGTCTTCGTCTTAAATTCATCGTGTTGGTTCTTCTAACAAGTCAATAAAGTCAATTGCATCAGTTTCCATTTTAAGGATAACACGGTCAACCATCATTGTCAAAATATGATGGCCGATATAGGCAAAAATACCAATAATCAAGCCGGTAGCCGAAGTGATCATCTTCTCATATAAGCCTCCCGAAACTAATCCGATATTAATTTCACCGGCGAGCGAAATGTTATAGAAAATACGTATAACACCTGATATAGTTCCCACAAACCCTAACATTGGAGCAATACCAGCAATAATTCCAAGGATATTGATGTTCTTTTCAAGTTTTGATACTTCCAATTTTCCGACGTTTTCAATAGCGCCTTCAATTTCTTTAATCGGTTTACCGATACGGGCTAGTCCTTTCTGCAACATTCGACCAATTGGGGTGTTGCTGTTACGACTAACACTAACTGCAGAATCGAGATTACCGGTAATGATATACTGTCTGATTTGCATCATCAAAGATGATTCAGATTGATTTGCTTTTCTGATAGTAAAATAGCGCTCAAAAAAGATGAATAACGCTAAAAAGAACAAAATTGCCAATGGAATCATTACCCATCCACCTTTATACATAAGGTCGATTAAGTTTAAGCTTTCCTGTGGTGCCTTGGTATTTATTGGTAAGTTGCTTAATGAGTCGGCTACTCTTTGTACTGTATCTCCGGTTTGTAGAAAAAACATGTCTTAAAATATTTTTATTGTCAAATTGTTGTAAATGATCTATCTGTTGAAAACCCCTTATATGGTTATTGTACTTTTTGTAAAAAATACTGTACTCCAAGTAAAATTAATAGCGAAATAATTATAATAATGAACAATGAAACTAACAACCATTTCCAAACGCTTTTTTCACCTTTTTCTGACTCTCGGTAAATTATTTTCTTCTCTTGCGCTAGAGAGTCCTTATGAGGCTCGCTTGGCTTGGCAATTAATTCGGCTAAACCGAAATTGGCTTTATTAAGGATAAAATCCGAGGCAGTTTTAAAACGGATATTAGACATTGAGTCGCTCATCAGTACTCCAATACCCGGAAGTTCAAATTGCTGATATCTGCTTAAACCTTGTTTTATTCTGATAATGAACTTTTGAACTTCGTATTCAGCTAAATGCTTAACCAAATCTTCTTCGCGTGCAATTTCATCTCTTAGTTCACCATCGTCCGACAAACGAAATGGATTAAAAGTTACAGAAACGGTAGCAGGGTAAAGGGTATCATTATCGTGATGAAGTTTCGTTTGGGTACGACTCAGATATAACCCCCCAACGCCAGGTAAAGTAACCTCGTTATTTCGTTCGAGAAGCTTAATAATATATTTGTTTACGTCTATCATTTATTAAAACGTTACGCTAATTCCGGCTATAAAGTTAAATCCGAAACTCTGATAATTAAGAAACTGATCGTACTTTTTACCCAAAATGTTATTAGCATTGGCAAATGCACCAAAATTTTTATGGAATCGATAGTTAAATCCGATGTTTAAATCGGTATATCCTGACAATGTTTTGTATTCGTTTGTTTGCGCATCAACCAAGGCGTTTTGTTCTCCCACATTAAACAAATCAGCTGTAAACGTAAGATTGTTGATTGGATGATAAGTTCCGGAAATATTAATCCTGTACTTTGGAGTTAACCATGGCTGAGCTATGTCGTTTAAATCAAAGTTATTGTAAACGGCTTCAAAACCTAATCTTAGACGTTCTGAAGCGGCATATTCTAAATTGCCGGAAATTGATGAACGTTGGCTTTTTTTACCTGAATAAACAACATAATATTTATTTGAAGAAATATCAGGCCCATTTGCAGGGTTGGGATAATTGTTAACATAAAATGGCAGGCTGTCAATAGAGCTATGCGAAAACTGTAATTTAAAGCCTAAACCGGTAACAATTGTGCCTTTTAATCCTGCATAAACCTTCATTCGCTCATTGGAGTTTTGCAATGCAATGTTCGCGTCCATGAATGGATTTCGGGTTGAAAGGTCGCGCAGGGTATTTTTTTGAATGTCACCGGTTAACCCTCCAAAGAAGGTTAAGTATTTGTCAATAGCTTGAAATTCGGTGGACACATTAGGATAGATTTTAAAAGAACTTCTATCACCAAAGTTGGTAACTATGTTTAATCCAAGTCTACTTTGTAAGCGCTCTTTTCCCAAAGTAACATAAGGGTTCAATCGGAAGAAGTGATTTTTCTGTTGAATGACGTCTTTATAATTGTTTAGATCAAGATTTAAAGCTAAATGACCTCCAAATGTATCAAACTCATTTCCCAGAAAAGTATTTAAAAACACATTACTTTCTTTTGCAGAATAATTGTCTGAAAAAGCATAGCCACCAAGTTTCACTGCATAAGAAAGTGTCTTATTAGGATCGATATTGCTAGCCAGTTCTACTTCTCCGTTGAAATTATTCAGTTTGTGCAGAATATCCTTCTTGTCTAACTGAATCAGAGAGTGATCGTATCCGTAGAAATAGTTATTGTTCTGCCTGTAGTTTAAGCTTGCGGTTGTTGTGATTGATTGGTTTATGAATTTTCCAAATAGACCAACATTGTTTTTGGAATAATTTTGATTTTGAATATCACCTTTAGCAGAGTAGGCTTGATAGTAAAACCCGTACTGTTCAGTTGGAGATTGGGCACTGTTAAAAAAGAACTCTCCCAAAGCACCAGAAAGGTTTCCTCCTCCAAGCTTGGCATGAAACAACGGAAGAACGGCCTTTCCTTCGGCAGGTAATTGTTGTGGATTTACTTTAGAAACATTGCCGTTTTGGGTAAACTGCCTGTCGAATTGCGTGTATTGCAGAACTGGTTTGGCAGTATTGTCATCATTAAAGTCAGGGTTACGACGAATCTTAATTGCATCACCCAAAACAGGCTTGTATGGTCGTACTACATCAATTTCTTCTTCCAGTTTTTTCTGTGCAAAACTGCTTTGTGATGCTAGTAAAAAAGAAGCGGCCAGTAAAAAATATATGTTATGTTTGAGTTTCATTAGTTTCAATTATTTACCTACACGATTAATTTTAGCTAGTTTTTCTTTTGCCGAAGGGAGAATATCATCACTGCCTTCATAATTGTCAATTATACTTTGAAGCGTACTTTTTGCTTGGAAAGTATCGCCTTGTGCAAAGTAATTATCGGCCAATAATAAAAAGCTCTTTGCAACCCAATAATCATGGTTAGCCAAGTTGTCAATTACCTCAAAGCAATTTTTCTGTGATTGTTTAAATTGTCCTTTATTGTATTGAATTAAAGCTGTAAGGTATTTTGCTTCGGCTGCATAAACTGATTTTGTTGCTGCCGATACATTGCCTAAAGATTTAACGGCTGTAATCGTATCGGTTTTAGCCATGTATGCTTTAGCTGAAAATAAATGAGCTGCACTTATTTCATCAGCAGGCATTTTATCAAACCCAATTACTTTATTAGCGTAATATAAAGTTGAGTCATTGTTCTCTTCTGCATTACTAATCTTCATTAGCCCAACAATTGCATAACCGTAATTAGCCCTGAAATCAGCACTTTCCAAACGTTTCAAATAGGGTTTCGCTAATTCTAAATCTCCATTATCTAAATAGATTTTTGAAGTATTGAATAGTGCTTTTTCGGTGTATTTATTGTTGGTTCGTGATGCAATAAACTGATAATCGGCTAATGCTTCATTAGTACGTTTTTGTTTAGTCAAACACTCAGCACGGTAAAAACGAGCATCGTTAATAAAATAACCATTACCAAACTCTTCAATATAAGTTGTTAAAGCAGGTATACTTTCATCGCATTTTCCTTTCAGGTACAAATTATTGGCTGCCTCAAAGCTGATCGAATCTTGCGCACTGGCACTGATTGCTGCTCCAGGAGTATTTTTTGCATAATTCAAAAACTCACTTGCATTACCCTTATCTACATAAATATTTTTAATAGCCAATACTGCTTCTTTTGCTTCCGGAGTTCCCGGATACTTGTTCACCACTAACTTGTAAGCTTGTAATGCGTTTTGATCATCTTCAGTATTATAATAAACCAAGCCAAGATTTAAAATTGCTTTAGGAACATAGCTGCTGTTAGGGAATCTTTTAATGAGTTCGTTAAAACCACTTTTAGCTTGTTCAAAATTGTTCATCATAAAGTAACCATAAGCCATTTCGTATAATCCATCATCAATGTATGATGAGTTTGGATATAATTCCTGCAATGATTTCAATGAATAAATCTTATCATTCATTTTGTTTTGCACGCCTTGTATCATTGCTTTTTGGAAAATTGCATAATCAGCACCGGTAGCGCCTGCAATAATTACTTTGTTATATTGCGTTAAGGCTTTTTCGTAGTTTTTGGCAACAAAAAAGCAGTCTCCCACACGTAAGGTGGCGTCCATCACCATTTTTTTGTCAGCTCCATTGCTATTAATATAGCGTTCAAAATATTCGGCAGATTTGGGGTAGTTTTCACGTTGGAAATATGCATACCCCATATTATAGTTAGCAAATTTATATACAGGCAACCCTGCTACACCCGGATAGCTTAAAAAGTCATCGTAAGTATTGATAGCCTCGTCATAACGTTGAAGCTCGAATAATGATTCGGCTTTCCAGAACAAGGCCTGCATTTCAATTTTGCCATTTATCGGATTGTTTAATGATTTCTCAAACAGCTCTTCGGCGTATGAAAAATCACGCGCATTGAAAACCTCAACACCGCGGTAGTAAGCTACTTTTTGGTATAATAAATCAGTGTTCTCTTTACGTTTTTTAACACTTTCAAGGGTTTCTAGTGCTTCCTTATAGTTTTTTGATGACAGCAAAATTTCTCCCAAAAGAGTTTTGGCTTCATCAATGTTTTTTGAACGAGGATATTTGCTAACAAATTCTTTGGTCGCAAGCAAACCTTGTTGTGAAAAGTTAGTTTCGTAAGCCAGCTTAGCGTAGTTCAATAAGCAATCCTCTCTTACTCCTTCATCATAAGTTAGTTTTGAACCTCTTTGGAAAGCGGCACGTGCGTTAAGTTTGTTTTGCTTAGCTAAAAAGCTATTTCCCAAAGTCTGCATAGCGTATTGAGCATACACATCGTCAACGTCTATTAATCGTTCTAACTGAGAGATGGCTTTATCATATTCTTTGTTCTGATAGAAAGTATATCCAATTTGATAGGTGTCCTGGCTGGTCTGGTCTGCAGCTGCGGATTTACTCTCAAGGTAACTATCAAATTGACGCTGAGCCATTGGATAGTTTTTCTTATTGAAATAAGCCGATCCTAATATTTTGTGTAATTGTGCTTTATATTTAGAGTTACCTTTATTGAGGATTGGTTCTGTAAAAGCAATTACATCATCATATTTACCATTGATTAAAAAGATCTGAGCTGTATAGAACTGATAAATTTCAGCGTATTTGGACGAGTTCTTTACTTTGTTTAAGTGAGATAAAGCCGTTGTATAATCTTTGTTAATGTATGCTATATGCGCATAATAGTAAGTGGCATCTTCACTAAAACGATTATTTCCATCTTTTACCTTGGCAAAATTGGCTTTTGCTTTAGTGTAATCTTTCGTTGCAAAGTAGCAATATGCCGTTTTAAAGTTGTACTCGACCTGATCGGTTGCATTTAAATCAATTTCTTCAACTTCTGAAAACCATTTTAATGCTTCTTTATAATTTTCGTTTTTGAAATATACTTTACCGATTTGAAATTTGGCAGTTTTTGATTTAGGGTTGCTTGGGTACGACTTAATGAATGATAAAAGTTCGCTTTCAGCATTTTTATTATTTAACTCGAGTGCACAAATTGCAGCATAATATTCCGCATTTACTTTTGTGGTAGTATTTACACTCGGATCGTAATTGCTGTTTGTAGTTGAGTTTTGTTCACTATAAACTTGACGGAAAAGTTCATTGGCTGCAGCGTATTTCTGACTGTCAAACAATTCAAGGGCCTTACGATAGGTTTCATTTACAGTATATTCGGCAGTAACCTGTGCTTGCAACGAAACGGAATAAAGTAATAAAGAAAATAGCGTAAATAATGCTGACTTTTTAATCATTTTCAATTGAACTTTTTGTAAAAGTTTAGATTTGTTGCTGCAGGGAAATTGTTGCCCTGCATATTATCATGCGTTTTGTCGGCTTATAGCAGATATAAAATATCCATATAAACCGTTTTGAAACGAATAGTTTTTACTTAAACTATTCAAAATCTAAAATTATTGTAATTAAGACTTAAAACCTTTTCGAATTATTCACAGGTGTGGATAAATTGATAGTGTGTAAGTGCATTGTTACACATGGTTTTAGCTGTATTTTCGTTGCCTGCGCCAAACCCAAACATGTTAAGATCAGCTAGCAATAAAAATGAGCATTCAGGTCCCCAAATGCAGGTATTAATACAACAATTAAGAATAGATAGCAGGAATAACCTATGCCAACGGATTTTGACTTGCAAGCAGGTACATAACGGCCATACGAACAGCAACTCCATTTTCCACCTGCTCAAGTATGATCGATTGTTTTGAATCGGCAACGTCTGAGGTGATTTCCACACCGCGGTTGATTGGCCCCGGGTGCATCACGATGATTTCTTTATCCAATGAATCGAGGATTTGTTTGTTTAGTCCATACATCATTGAATACTCTCTAATTGATGGGAAATATTTGATATCAAAACGTTCCAATTGAATTCGGAGCATGTTGGCCACATCACACCAGTTAAGAGCTTTTATTAGATTGTGTTCAACTTTTACTCCTAAATCTTTGATGTAACGAGGCATAAGTGTTGTAGGGCCGCAAACCATTACTTCAGCGCCTAGTTTTTGTAAGCAAAGTATGTTTGATAATGCAACACGTGAATGCAAAATATCACCAACAATTACTACTTTTTTACCTGCAACATCACCGTATTTTTGGCGAATTGAAAAGGCATCGAGTAAGGCTTGCGTTGGGTGCTCATGAGCTCCGTCTCCGGCATTTACGATTTGGGCGTTTATATGTTTTGAAAGGAAAATTCCAGCTCCGGCGTAAGGATGGCGCATAACAATCATATCAACCTTCATCGCCAAAATATTATTTACCGTATCAATTAACGTTTCGCCTTTACTTACCGACGATGACGAGGCCGCAAAGTTAATAATATCGGCTGAGAGACGTTTTTGGGCCAGTTCAAAAGATAGCTTTGTACGGGTGGAGTTTTCAAAGAAAATATTCGCTATGGTTACATCTCGTAACGATGGAACCTTTTTAATTGGACGATTAATTACTTCTTTGAAATTGTCGGCAGTCTCGAGAATTAATTGGATATCATTTTCGGTTAAGTCTTTAATTCCAAGTAAGTGTCGGGTGCTGAGCTGTTGCATGTTTGTATTAACTATTGAATGGCGTTTGAAAATTTTACCGCAATAATGCAGAGACGCTTAATTTTTCTGGGCCTTCGCGTCTCTGCGATAATTTAAAGGCTCAGAAATCATATCAGTTACTTTCCGCTAATTAATTCCACAATATCAGCTCCGTCAGTTTCCTTCCACGATACACGTACATTTTGTGAAGCAATGGAGTCAACCTGAATGCCGATATAATCCGGTTCAATTGGAATTTCTCTAGAGAATCGACGGTCAACCAATACCAATAATTCCACTTTTTTAGGTCTTCCGTAAGCTAACATAGCGTCCATTCCGGCTCTGATGGTTCGGCCAGTGAATAAAACATCATCAATTAAAATCACTTTTTTGCCCTCAATAATAAAATTGATATTGGTAGTGTTGGGAACCAACGGTGATTCACGACGACGAAAATCATCTCTGAAAAAAGTAATATCAAGATTGCCGCAATCAATATTTGTTTTAGGTAAAATCTTTGATAATTCTTCTTTAATACGATTGGCTAAAAAGGTACCTCTTGGTTGCAGGCCAATGATAACTGTATTTGAAAAATTATTGTGATTTTCTATCAATTGATAGCAAAGACGTTTTATAGTAAGGTCAAATTTCGTACTGCTAAGCAACGGTTTGTGTAGCATTGAATGATTTAAAATTTGACAAAGATAAAAAAAAAGAGGGAAGGTTGTATGTTAAATATCGAATAGGAGGGGGATTCAATATTATTATTAAAAAGAAAAGCCCTCCAGAAACGGAGGGCTTTCAATATGTTAAACAGAAAAGTTAAAGATTACTTTTTCTTTTCGTTTTCCATTTGCTCTTTCAAAGCAGCAAGAACATCAAGATCACCTAAAGTGGTTTTCTCAACTGATTCTTTTACTTTTTTCACAGCTTTAGCTTGAGCACCAGCTTCTTTTTTCTTAGAATCTCTTTCAGTAGCACGTTCTTGAGCTTTTTCTTCTTCCCAAATACGTGAGTGAGAAACTAAAATACGTTTAGAGTCTTTGTTGAACTCAATAACGATGAAGTCTGCAGTATCATCAGTACCTAAAGATTTACCGTCTTCTTTAACCAAGTGTTTAGTAGGAGCGAAGCCTTCAACACCGTAAGGTAAAGCTACGATAGCACCTTTATCGGCCATTTTGATGATAGTACCTTGGTGAACTGAATCTAACGTGAAGATAGTTTCGAAAGTATCCCAAGGGTTTTCTTCTAATTGCTTGTGACCTAAGCTTAATTTGCGGTTTTCTGCATCAACCTCTAATACTACAACTTCTAAAGTTTCACCAACTTTAGTGAATTCGTGAGGGTGGTTGATTTTCTTAGACCATGAAAGGTCAGAAATGTGAACTAAACCGTCGATACCGTCTTCTAACTCAACGAATACGCCGAAGTTAGTCATGTTTTTAACGGTAGCTTTGTGCTTGCTGCCAACAGGGTATTTCTCAGCAACACCTACCCAAGGATCTGGAGTAAGTTGTTTAACACCTAATGACATTTTGCGTTCTTCGCGGTCTAAAGTCAATACAACTGCTTCAACCTCATCACTCACTTTCATGAATTCTTGAGGATTGCGTAAGTGTTGTGACCATGACATTTCTGAAACGTGAATCAAGCCTTCAACACCTGGGATGATTTCTAAGAACGCTCCGTAGTCAGCTACAGTAACGATCTTACCTTTTACTTTAGAACCAACTTGGATGTCAGTAGCTAAAGATTCCCAAGGATGAGCTTGTAATTGTTTTAAGCCTAAAGCGATACGTTTCTTATCATCATCGAAATCAAGTACTACAACGTTGATTTTCTGATCTAATTTCAATACCTCTTCTGGGTGATCGATACGACCCCATGAAATATCGGTAATGTGTAATAGACCATCTACGCCGCCAAGGTCGATGAACACACCGAATGCAGTGATGTTTTTAACAGTACCTTCAAGTACCTGACCTTTTTCAAGTTTAGAGATGATGTCGATTTTTTGATTTTCAAGATCGTCTTCGATAAGTACTTTGTGAGATACAACAACGTTCTTGAATTCGTGGTTAATTTTAACAACTTTGAATTCCATTGTTTTACCAACGTACACATCGTAGTCGCGGATAGGTTTGATATCGATTTGAGAACCAGGTAAGAAAGCTTCTACACCTTGGATATCTACGATCAAACCACCCTTAGTGCGGCTCTTAACAAAACCATTAATGATTTCGTCGTTTTCGAGCGCTTTATTGATAGTTTCCCAAGATTTTTGGGTTTTAGCGCGTTTGCGAGAAAGGATTAATTGTCCGTTTGAGTCTTCCTGGCTTTCAACGAATACATCAACTTCGTCTCCAACTTTTAAATCAGGAGTATCACGGAATTCTGATAATGATACTAAACCATCAGATTTAAAACCGATGTTTAATACCACGTCTTTGTTGTTGATCAATACCACTTTACCGGTAACGATCTCACCTTTGGTAACTGAACTTAAAGTACCTTCGTAAAGAGCCTCTAATTTTTCACGTTCAGCTTTAGAGTAGTTTCCAAAACCTTTTTTGTTTCCATCCCAGTCAAAATCACCTGTGTTTTGGGTCAGGCTTGATGATTTGATCTGTTCAATAGACAATGAATCTGCTTCAGATTCAACTTGTTCGCGGTGAGAAGTTTTCTCTACACCCTCAACATTTGCAGTCTTTAATTCAGCTGCTAGAACGTCTTGTTCTTTGTCTTTTTTTGCCATTTATTTTTTCATGTCTCCTTTTTCCGCCCTTTGGCGGAACGCAAAAGTACACATAATCCTTGAAATAAATGAAAAATTATTTGCCTGAAAATGAGGGTTGTAATGTTTGGAGGTGCTTTTTGATCTAGTTAAAATGCTAATTGTTTAATCATCAATTTCTATCCTGTAGGTTTTTGTATAGATTGACCACAAATTCTAATTGCTGATCGGGGGTCATGTGCGAATTATCCAGTATAATAGCATCATCTGCTTTGCGTAGCGGGCTCTCTTCACGAGTAGTGTCTTCGTGATCACGTTCTTTAAGATTATCTAAAACTTCTCGTACTGTTAATTCTTCTCCTTTGGCTTTCAGTTCTTTGTAACGTCGTTCGGCTCTAATAAGAGGTTGAGCGGTCATAAACACTTTTAATTGTGCATCAGGAAATACCGTTGTACCAATGTCTCTGCCATCCATTACAATGTTTTTTGTTTTTCCCATCTTTTGCTGCAGCTTTACCATTGCCTTACGAATTTCTTTTATCGTACTTACCTTACTTACATTATTCGAGACCGGCATTTTTCTGATTTCTTCAGAAACATCTTCATCATTAAGTAACACTTGGGTATAGTCGTTCTCTAAATGTAATTCTACATGAATATCTTTTAAAGCCTCAATAACAACATCATGGTCATGCCAGTCAATATTATTGCGAAGAAAATATAAGGTAGCAGCCCGGTACATTGCACCTGAATCAACATAAATAAAGTTTAAATGCTTGGCTAATGCTTTCGCTATTGTACTTTTTCCACAAGATGAATAACCGTCAATGGCAATAATAAAATTTTTGGGCATGCTGATTAGTTAAGATCCGCGCAAATCTATGAAAAACCAATTGAGATTTTGAGTGCTTGTTAAAGACTGCGACAGGTTGAAAACCTATAAAAATAAACAAGGCGATCTTTGACAATCGCCTGTTTCTTCTTAGATATTGGATTAGAGTGGATTGCTAAGTAATGAAATTTATTTGTTTAAAACAATAGTGCTTGCAATCATATCATGCAAGGCTTGCTTTTTTTCAGTGATGGCAGCCAATAGGTATCCAATAAACAGTGGTATCATGCCAGTTATGATAGTTGAAAAATATCTTCCGGTAGCTCTACCGAAAGATAATCTATTACCGTTCAAATCTGTTACTTTAATACCCATAACTTGCTTGCCGATGGTTCCCTGTTTTTCAGATGACGTTAATAATGAATGATATAGCCATGAACCGGCGATCATAATTAAAAATAATGAGAATACAGCTCCTATAATCGCAAATGCAGCTGCAGGGTTATCTTCTGCAGTACCAATATCAGCAAGCGAAAAACTAACTATTCCGAAAAAAACCATAAATGTGAATAAAGTTCCGGTTAAAATAGCCAAAATAAATCCGTCGATTATGCATGCTACTAATCTGCTGCCAAAGCCAGCATACGAAGAGGTTTTTAATTGTGCTTCTGTGAAAGTTTGATAATTTGTTGCTGATCCTGTTTCCATAAAAGTTAGTTTTTAGTTGATTGTTAGTGTGCCTAAATTATATTTTTATTTAATAAATGAAATGATAATTTTTTAATTATAGATCTTTGATGAAAATTTAGCCTTAAGTTTTTTGCTTAAAAAATTAACAAGATGAATCTAGATAGGAATGCGCTTGCGGGAGAGCTTCAATACCAAATGTCGCGGAGCAGCGGTAAAGGTGGGCAAAATGTAAATAAAGTTTCAACAAAAGTCGAGGTTGGGTTTTCTATTATGGATTCTAATTTGTTTACTGATGAGGAAAAACAGCAATTGTATAGTAAATTAATCCATAGAATAACCAAGGAAGGATTGCTAAAAACTAGCTCGGAGGAAGAACGAAGTCAGCTGTTGAATAAACAGCGGGTTATCGAAAAAATGGCTCGGTTGCTAGAAAATGCACTTAAGATTGAAAAGCCTCGCAAGGCAACAAAACCAAGTAAGGCATCAATTGAAAAAAGACTGAATGATAAGCTGAGAAAATCTTTAAAGAAAATAAACAGAGACCGTAAAAACTGGTATTAAAATGAGTTCCAATTATTGAAATAGTCTTAATTGGAACTCAAGTGTCATTGATAAATAAATCAATTATTGGCAAGTACAGAGGGGCCTTGATAAGCAGCATCTCCAAAGGCAAGGATAGCTCCGAAAATAATGGTAAAAAAAGCTAACCCTATTCCAAATAATGTCGACTTTCCGAAACTCTTTGCCAAGTCAATGGAAACAATAATCAGAATAATAAAATTCACAAAAGGAATTAGTAATAAAATAACCCACCAAGCTGGGCGTCCAATAATTTCTAGCAAAACAATCAGGTTATAAATTGGAATTAAGGCTGCCCAACCGGGCTTTCCGGCTTTGGTGAAAATTTTCCAATAGATTAGAATAGTAACGGCTATTACTGCCAGGTAGATCAAAATTACACTCGGGCTAAGAGTGTAATCCTCAGTAACTGCAAATTGATTTTCCATAAACAAAAGATAAGTAGTTGTTAATTAATCAGTTGATTAAGTAAATATACTATTAAAGTGTTTAAATATTTTAAAATCAAATTGTTGTATCTTGTAGTCGGGCTTATTGGTTAAGCAGTTCTTTTTGACCATAACAACAGTCCTAAGCCTATTAGGCCGGCTAAACTTACCACAAACGCAATTTTAAGAATTAGTCCATTGCGTTCATGGTACTTCACCTCATCATTAAGCACTTTAATTTTAGACTCTTTTTGTTTAATAAGATTGCCAAGTCTTTGTTGTTCACTATCAAATCGAAATGTTTGAGCTGATAATGAGTCCTTTTTCTCAGTTACACGAGTATTTCTGGCCATATTGAGTTTTTCTATGGCATCCATTATACGATTGTCAACCTCAATTATTTTTTGTTGAGTGGCTATAACTTGCTTAAGGTCACTTTTAGATTGACCGCCAAAGAAAGCATTTCGTTCTTCGCTGTTACGTTTCCATTCCTGAAATAGTGAACTACGTTCCTCAATGAGTGTGTTTAGATTTTCCTGTGCGTGCTCTAGTGTTTGTCCAAATAAAGTTGGGCCAGTAACTAATAGTATAATTAGTGTGCTAATATGTTTTAACATGATATCCGAATTTATATGAAACAATAGAACAGCACAATTAAATGCCTGTTCAGGTAATATAAAATTATATAAGGTCGTGGTTCATTTATGGACATTTAAAAACAGATAAACTTCCATAAAAAAAATAGTTTAATTTTAGCCGTTCAAAAAGTACTGCCAAAGCTATGCCTCTAAGTAATAACGCTAAGTTTTGGAAAGAAAATATATTATCCTGCCAATCAAAATCGAAGTTGTTGATGAACAAAATATTAATTGCAAATAGGGGAGAAATTGCGCTGCGTATTATGCGGTCAGCCCGCGAAATGGGTATAAAAACTGTCGCTGTTTATTCAGATGCAGATCGTCAGGCCTTACATGTCCGGTATGCAGATGAAGCAGTACATATTGGTCCGTCGGCATCCAACCAATCATACCTAGTTATTGAGAAAATAATAAATGCGGCTGTAAAAACTGGTGCTGATGCAATACACCCCGGTTATGGCTTTTTATCTGAAAACGCCGACTTTGCACGAAAGGTAAAACAAGCTGGTATTAAATTAATCGGTCCTTCTCCTGAATCAATGGAGATAATGGGGGATAAGCTTTCTGCAAAAGCTGCTGCTAAAAAATATAACATTCCATTGGTGCCTGGAAGTGAGGGCGCTATTGCTGACGAACAGGAGGCAAAACGTATTGCTCAGGAAATTGGTTTCCCAATATTAATAAAAGCTTCGGCAGGTGGTGGTGGTAAAGGAATGCGTGTGGTGGAGAAAGCCGAGGATTTGGAAGAACAAATGCACAGAGCTATCAGTGAGGCAAAATCGGCCTTTGGAGATGGTTCGGTATTCATTGAGCGTTATGTTGCATCTCCACGTCACATTGAGTTTCAGATTTTAGGAGATACTCACGGCAATATTGTTCACTTGTTTGAGCGTGAATGTTCAGTGCAGCGTCGCCATCAAAAAGTAATAGAAGAAGCTCCTTCAGCTGTTTTAACGCCTGAAATACGAGCAAAAATGGGTCAATGTGCCGTTGATGTGGCTAAGGCCTGCAATTATATCGGAGCCGGGACTGTAGAGTTCATTCTTGATGAAAAGCTGAACTTCTATTTCTTGGAAATGAACACTCGCTTGCAGGTTGAACATCCTGTTACTGAAATGGTTACAGGAATTGACCTTGTAAAAGAACAAATTAAGGTAGCTAAGGGGGAGGCTTTAAGCTTTAAGCAAGAAGATTTAAGCATTAGTGGTCATGCGATTGAATTGCGTGTTTATGCTGAAGATCCGAATAATGATTTCTTGCCTGACATTGGTAAGCTGAAAAAGTATAAAATTCCTCAAGGAACAGGTGTAAGGGTGGATGACGGTTTTGAAGAGGGTATGGATATTCCAATCTTTTATGACCCAATGATTGCCAAGTTGATTACTCATGGCGAAAACCGTAAGGAAGCCATTGACAAAATGATTAGAGCTATAAAAGATTACCACATTTTGGGTATTGAAACTACTCTTGGATTTGGCCGGTTTGTTATGCAACATGAAGCTTTTACGTCGGGCAATTTTGATACGCATTTTGTGAAAAAATACTTTAACGGAAAAGTTGAAGAAGAGTTTGTAGAAGAGGAAGCAGAGGTTGCGGCACTTTTGGCAATTTCTGCAATTGAAAAAAATAAAAAACAAATAGAACATAAAGTTGTTGGCCAATCGGGGTATAGCAGCTGGAGAATGAGAAGTAGGCTGTAGATGCTTCACCAATGTAGGCATTTTCAAATTATCACATTTCTAAAATTATATTGTGTTTACTGGAATTATTGAAACGCTCGGCGTTGTAAAAAATAGAGAGAAAGACGGCTCTAATATTCATTTTACTATTGAATCATCACTTTCTAATGAGTTAAAAATTGATCAAAGTGTAGCGCATAATGGTGTTTGTTTAACGGTAGTAGCATTGGCCGATAATACACATACCGTAACTGCCATTGAGGAAACATTAAAAAAGACCAATTTAGGAGAATGGGAGGTAGGCTCTAAAGTAAATATTGAACGTTGCATGCAAATGAACGGTCGTCTTGATGGGCATATTGTTCAAGGTCACGTTGATCAAACGGCAGTTTGTACAAAAGCTGAATCCAAGGACGGTAGTTGGGAATTTACTTTTAAATACGATGGTGCTCAAGGCAATGTAACTGTTGAAAAAGGTTCAATTACAATTAATGGCACCAGTTTAACAGTTGTTGATTCAAAAAATGATGAGTTCTCAGTTGCAATTATCCCGTATACCTATGAGCAGACTAATTTTCATCAAATTCAGGTAGGCACAACAGTAAACCTTGAGTTTGATATCATTGGAAAGTATGTAGCTCGCTTAATGAATAAATAGTAATAAAGAAATAATTAAAATGAATTGGCTACTTGCATTTGTCGGGTAGCCAATTTTTTTTATTTTAAGGCGAAATAACATTTTTCAATGTGATAGAATTTGTCATTTTTGCATCACCACAATTAAATTTATTAGACCGATAAATGAGGGGAACGATTTACCAAACCATTGCATTTATATCATTAGGAAGCCTTATTGCATGCACTTCCAAACCATCTAAGCCTAAAACAGTTGCTGATACTCGCTCCTGTTTTGAGAAGCTTGAACCGGATGCTAAAGACATTACTAAAATCAGGGAAAAGATCCATGCTGATCAAAAGGCTTGGCAATTGGATACTGTTTTTCAAAAGAAAGTAAAGCGGGAAGGTTTTAACGGGAACGTACTTGTCGCCCAAAAAGGAGTGGTTATTTACCGCAAGGTATTTGGTATGGCTTCATTTGATCGTAAAATGAAGGATAGCCTGCATTTTGATTCTAAATTTCAATTAGCATCCATGTCTAAAACTTTTACGGCTATGGCTGTATTAAAGTTATATGAGGAAGGAAAGTTGAAGTTAGATGACAGCGTTCAAAAGTTCATTCCCGATTTTCCGTATCACGGTATAGACGTTAAAATGCTTTTATCTCACCGTAGTGGCTTACCTTATTATGCCTACGCTTTTGATGATAGTGTAAGAAAAGTAAGAATACCTCCGGATAATAATCAGATTTTGAAATGGTTTGCTCAATCAAGACCTAAGCCATATAACTATCCCAACCGCTCGTTTGCCTATAATAATAGTAATTATATGGTGCTGGCTTCCATTGTTGAACGAGTGACACGTTTGCCATTTGATCAATATTTGAAGAAAAATATATTCGATCCATTGGGGATGAAGAATACATTTTTGGCCACAACATCTAATGATTCAATCAATATAAACAGAACTTATGGTTATGAAGGTCATCGGAAAGTTTTAACCGATTATTATGACAAAGTGGTAGGAGATAAAGGAATCTATTCTACTGTCGATGACTTGTATAAATGGTATAGGGCTCTAAATTCGGATTGTTTCTTAAGTAAAAAAACTGTAAAGGAAGCATGGGAGCCACGTAGTTTCGAAAGAAAAGGTATAAAAAATTATGGCTTCGGATTCAGAATGATGTTAAAGGACGTAGACAGTAAGAAGCCTAAATATGTATATCATAATGGTTGGTGGAAAGGATACAGTACTTTATTTTGGTTCAATCCTAAAGAAGACTATGTTGTTGTCATCCTTGGAAATCGCAAAAATGGAACTGTTTACCGGGTTAAAAGCATATTGCAAATTATGGAAGAAGATGCTGAAGCCGGTATGTTGGATGATGATTTAACGACAGAGTAGTTAAATCATCCAATTAAAAAAGTAAGAAGTTTTACAAACTTCTTACTTTTTTAATTGGATCTAAAACCATTGCTGGTTAATATTTCCTAAATATGTTGTGCGGTCGGTTGAGCCTATGCCAAATAATAATTTAATTTCAGCGCCAATATTTGGATATAGGTTTTTCCCGTCAATATCTTCAACATTAATCCACTCTACTGATAAGGCAGAAGTATGATCGTTATTTAATTCAGGGGTGCCTTCAATAATTTTTCCCGAAAAAATTGTGTGAACAACTACTTCCTGTATTTCAGTACGATGTGTTTCGGCAACAAATAACAGTTCCTCAATATCGATTGTTAAGCCTAGCTCTTCTTTCAATTCTCTAATAACAGCTTCTTGTAAGCTTTCTCCAATTTCCGGATTCCCCCCTGGAAGGCCATAAACCTCGGTTCCTCCGTAAATGTATTTCATCAATAATACTGAATCATTGTTTAGCAGGACCACCGACGGTCGGATTTTATGTTTCATTTAGTGTAATTTGTTTTGGTTTGATTAGATGATTATTCAAACTGCAAATGGTAAAGATAAAATCTATTGGTCATGCAACCTAATTTGAAACTATAAACTTACATGCTATGAGTGCTGAACCAAGGCCATGGCGGGCAATATGTGTAAAGCAGAGCAGAGATATTTATAGATCAACATCATTATTTATGCGATTGTGTAAATAACCACGATAGTAATTGCGGCTCAGCAAAAGTATTATCCCAGCTGTTGTGTCCAATCCCTGGATATTCGGTGTATTTTGCTTCAGCTTTCGCTTGTTTCAGTGCTTCGAACATTTGCCTTGAAAAATCAACAGGAACAACCGGGTCGTCGGCTCCGTGAAAAATCCAAACAGCAGTATGCTTCGCATATTGTTTTACGGTCGCCGGATGTGCTCCGCCGCAAATAGGTATGGCGGCGGCAAATAATTTCGGATTACGCCATAATAACTCAAAAGTACCCATGCCTCCCATCGAAAGTCCCATAATGTAAATTCGCTTGTTGTCAACATTACCCTGTGCAATGAAGTTTTTCATAAACTTCTGAACCAGTGCCAGTGGTGTGGTTGGTTCTCCGTTAGCTTGAAATGTAAATTCTCGATGATCAGGTGTTATTTTGATTTTTACGTTTGACCAAAATTGATTCTCTGGGCATTGTGGGAAAATAACAATAGCTGGAAATTGTTTCCTGATACTGTCGCTCAAAAAAAGTTTGGAGCCATGCACCAATTGTTTTTCGTTGTCGCTGCCACGCTCGCCGGCTCCGTGTAAAAACAAAATCAAAGGGTATTTTTTTGCTGCATCAAAATTTTCAGGTAATAAAATCCGGTATTTTAAGGTGTCATTTTTTAGGATGAATTCCTTTTTGAGGAATAAATCCAAGTTTTGTGCTTGCAAGGGAATAGACGGAAATATGAAGAGAGCTAAGTTTAATATACTAAGTAATAAGTTTTTTCTAGTCATATAATGGTATGTTTTCGGGTTTAACTCTAATGTAGGTGAATGAAATAGTATTTCAAATTCATAAAATTTCTGTATAAAATTAATTATTTCAGATACTTACTAAATTGTTGACATATAACCATCTTTCAAACTTTGATTTTGAGTTTCTAAGTCGTTAACTTCAAAAAAAACTTTTTATAGTAAACATGACAAAAGGACGTTTAGAAGCGTTTAGCGATGGAGTATTGGCAATAATAATCACAATTATGGTACTGGAATTGAAAGTGCCTCATACAGCTGATCTTTCGGGGTTGAGACCTCTTATACCTGTTTTTTTAAGCTATGTTCTGAGTTTTATTTATATAGGAATCTATTGGAATAATCATCATCACTTACTTCATACAGCCGGAAAAATAAATGGAAAAATATTATGGGCCAATTTGCATTTATTGTTTTGGTTGTCTCTTGTTCCATTTGTTACAAGTTGGATAGGTGAAAATCACTTTGCCAGTATACCAATGTTGTTTTATGGTGTTGTGCTTTTAATGGCAGGTTTTGCCTATTCAATATTGCAAAATTTGATAATAGCGCACAATGGCAGGGATTCATTACTTTCAAAGGCCGTGGGGTATGATCTGAAAGGAAAACTCTCGATAGGGCTTTATTTGTCAGCCATTATTATTGCATTATATGTTGAGTGGTTTTCAGGGCTGATATATATTGGAGTAGCTATAATGTGGTTAATACCCGACACTAGGATAGAAAGATTGGTCGATAAAGATTAAGTACTAAACCTACACAGATGATGAATTGTTGAATAGCCAACAATTCATCATCAATATTTTTTATTCTATTGATTTACCTTTCATCGCTTTTGAAATGGCCACATCCATTACACGCTCAGCAAATGGACGGGTATACTCGTTCAATGCGTCAATTTTAGAAAGTATTTCATCTTTCGAGCCTTCAGGCAGAATGGATTTAAGTTCTTCCATTAATTTTATTGTATGGATCTGTTCTTCTTCTGACAAAAACTGAGCGTTATTTTTGATGAAGCGTTCAGCAGTATAAAGCATTTGCTCTCCTTCAGTACGTGCTTCAATAACCATACGCTGTGCTACATCATCTTTCGCATGAGAAACAGAATCCAACAGCATTTGCTCAACCTCGGCATCTGTTAACCCATAAGTTGGTTTTACTTCAACTTGTTGTTTAACTCCAGAGCGTAGCTCTACCGCTTGAACGGTTAAGATTCCATCAGCATTCAATAAAAAGTTAATATCTACTTTGGGTAAGCCAGCAGGCATAGCCGGAATACCTTTTAGGTCAAATTCGGCTAGCTTACGGTTATCTTTTACTAAATCGCGTTCGCCCTGATAAACAGAAATTTTCATATTTACCTGTCCATCGACAGCTGTGGTGTATTGGCGACCCGCTTTGGTTGGTACCTTTGAATTTCGAGGAATAATCACATCCATTAATCCACCCATGGTTTCAACACCTAATGAAAGCGGTGTGACATCCAGTAGTAATATGTCTTTACGGTTACCGGCTAAAATATCGGCCTGAATGGCAGCACCAAGAGCGACAACCTCATCAGGGTTCAAAGAGTCATTTACAGATTTGCCAAAGAAGGTTGAAACTGAATTTTTAACTAGTGGCGTGCGAGTCGATCCGCCTACCATAATTATAGAGTCAATATTTTCTGGTTTTAAACCTGCATCTGCCAAGGCATTTTTACAACACGAAAGCGTTTGATCAACTTTAGGTTTAATCAGTTCTTCAAAGGTTGATTTGTCAATACTGCAATCAATTCCCTGAACATCATTATTATATTGTTCGTTAAAGCTCAGGTGTTTTTTTGCTTCCTCAGCTTTTAATCTTAATACTTGACGAATTTCTTTGTATTGTTTCAGTTCTTCAGCCGTTAATCCGCTACGTTTGATCCAGAATTCAATAATGGCTCGGTCAAAATCATCCCCACCCAAAAAGGTATCACCGTTGGTGGCTAATACTTCGAAAATGCCATTTTGTATTTTTAAAATCGAAATATCGAATGTTCCTCCACCCAAATCATACACTGCAATGGTTCTTTCTTCTTCAGGATTTAAGCCGATACCATATGCCAAACTGGCTGAAGTAGGTTCGTTAACAATTCGAAGCACATCCAATCCGGCCAATTTACCTGCATCACGTGTTGCTTGACGTTGCGAATCATTAAAATAAGCTGGAACAGTAATTACGGCACGATTTACAGGAGTTTTTAACGCATGTTCTGCCCGTGCTTTCAACTCCTTTAAAATCATAGCTGAAAGCTCAATCGGCGAGTAATATTTATCTTCTATCTTAACTTTTACCAATGTCTCATTATCGTCGTCAACAATCTTGTATGAAAAGAAATTTTGGTAATGTTCAATGTCCTTATACGAACGGCCTAAAAGTCGCTTTACAGAAAAAATTGTATGTTCAGGGTCTTCAATTAAATGAGCTTTGGCATCATTTCCAACAATGGATTCACCGTTTTGAGGATTAAGGTGGATAATAGAAGGTACCAAAACACCTTTACCCGCATCATTTATTACTTGGGGGTGGTTTTCTGGGTTAATGAATGCTACCAGTGAGTTTGTGGTTCCTAAATCAATACCTACAATTATATCTTCTTTCTGCAATGAACCTGTTGCCAGGTTGATGGAAATTTTAGCCATTTTTTCTTGGTTATTAGTTGTTGGTCAATAATTATTGAGGAGATTACTCTCTTTGAGTAGTTAATAACGAATTGCCAATAACTTATTACTTTTAAAAGAACCGCAAAGATAAGGATTAGTTTTCTTTCCTTATTGATTCAAGCTTGTTTTCCTTAAAACAAGCTTGAAAGCGGTATTTCATAGCTGTTGATATAGTCTTGTCAAAATTGTTTATCAGTAATCCATACAGGTTTTAGTAATTTAGCGGCCTGTTAAGTAAGATGGATCATATTAAGATTGCTATAGTTGGGTGGGGCTCAATTTCTGCTCTGGGCACGAATAAACAAGGTATCTGGGAAAATTATTTAAAAAGTAAACACTGTTTTACCCATAAGGACTTTCCAATGGGTACTGAATGGGTTTCGGTACTTGAAGAAGAGTCCGCGGAATTAGTTGCAAAAATTTCGAATGAAAATTTAAAATATCAGCAGCTGGATCCAACAGCTTGGTTTGCCATTGCTGCTTCACGCATCGCATGGGAACAAGCCGGCTGGCAAAATGGTGTTGAAGTTGGTGTGAATATAGGGTCATCACGTGGCGCCACTGTGGCATTCGAAAAATTCCATTCACAATTTCTAAACTCGGGATTTCAGAATACAGATATTTTATCCTCACCGACTACCACTTTAGGCAATATTGCAAGTTGGGTAGGAGTTGATTTAGGTGTTCATGGTCCTCATATTTCCCACTCCATTACTTGTTCAACGGCTTTGCATGCAATTTTAAATGCTGTTGCCTGGCTTAAATCGGGGCTTTCAGATAAGTTTTTAGCCGGCGGTTCAGAGGTTCCGCTCACGCCTTTTACCTTGGCTCAAATGAAAGCATTAAAGGTGTATTCAAACTCGACTGATAACTACCCGTGCCAGTCAATGAATTTGAATAAAAAGCGAAATACAATGATTTTAGGAGAAGGAGCTGCCGTATTTAGTCTGGAAAGAAATTTGGATAAAGCTCTTGCCTATATATCCGGCATTGGTTATGGTACAGAACAAATTAAACATGGAGCATCTATTTCTGATGAAGCTGTTTGCCAACAACAGGCAATGCGGATGGCCATTAAGGGGCATGATCCTGAATCTATCGATGCAATTGTATTGCATTCGCCGGGTACAATAAAAGGTGATAAATCTGAAATGAATGCCATAAAAGCGGTTTTTGGAACGTATATGCCTTTACTTACTTCCAATAAATGGAAGATCGGTCATACTTTTGGGGCTTCAGGGGCTTTAAGTTTAGAGATGGCTCTTTTAATGCTTCAGCATAATCAATTTATCCAAACGCCTTATTTGCCATATCAAGAGGTCGGGAAACCTTTGAGAAAAATCTTGATTAACGCGGTGGGTTTTGGGGGAAATGCTGTCAGTATTTTAATTGAAAGTATCTAATCATTTATTCGAAATACTGCAGAGATGCTTGGGGGGTAGGTCAATGACAGAAAAAAAACCGCCTTTACAATTAAGAAAAGGCGGAAGCATAATTTATGAATGATAATAATTAAATGCAGTTGCAACGATCTATTGGTTGATAGTCAATGAATTTAACCTCAGGCGAAAGGTAACCTTCTTTTACAGGCTCTTCTTTCATTAAGTCGGTACTTAGGTATTTTTTATTACTGTCGGCAAATACGGTTACCACACTGGCATTAACACCCATTTGGTTTTGAAGTTTAATAGCTCCGATTATATTGGCTCCCGAAGAAATACCAACAGCCAACCCTAACTGCTTAGCCAGCTTTTGTGCCATTAAAATTGAATCACCATCGGCTGCCTGAACAACTTCATCTAATTCATCCAACTTTACAATAGCCGGTATAAATTCATCTGAAATACCCTGAATACGATGCGCTCCCACCTTGTAACCCGTTGTTAGAGTAGGAGATTCAGCAGGTTCCAATGGGTGAATTTTAATGTTTGGGTTCATTTTACGGAGGTAATTACCTACGCCCATTACAGTTCCTCCTGTTCCCACACCTGCAACAAAAGCATCTGGAGTAATACCAATGTTTTTTAATTGATTCCATATTTCAACTCCAGTTGTTTTTTCGTGTGCCAGAGAATTTCCTTCATTTGTGAATTGGCAAGGAAGGAAAATATTAGGATCGATGGCGGCCATTTGTTCTGATACCGAAATACTTCCTAAAAAGCCACCTTCTTCTTTACTAATTAATTTTATATCGGCGCCTAAACTGCGAATGATATCCATTCGTTCTTTACTCAGCCAGTTAGGCATAATAATGGTTACATCATGGCCTAGAGCTTTCCCTACTGCAGAAAATGCAATGCCAGTATTTCCGCTGGTCGCCTCTACAATACGGTCACCTTTTTTAATGTTTCCTGAGCGATAAGCTTGTTCCAAAATATAAAGAGACATACGGTCTTTTATACTTCCGGTTAAGTTATAATGCTCACATTTAACATACAGCTTCCTTGTTTCCCCTTTGTAGGAATAAGCAATTTCAAGCATTGGAGTATTACCAATCATTCGCCATAGCTCACGGAATTTTTTTTCCAAGCTAAAGGGAAAGATAGATTCAGTTTCTTCAGCAATCATAATCAAGTTCAATTAGAGGCAAATTTTATTTTGAATCGCAATGATAATCATTTATTTACAAGTTTTATAATGTAATGAATTGTTTGTTAGTGAGATATGTTGAGGTGACTTGATTGCTAATTGCTGCAAAATGAAGTTGAAAACACACATTTATTCAATTAATGCCTTTAGAAAAAAAAGTTTTGCACTAAAAAAATTACAAAGCAACCTGCAGGTTTAAGAACACGTCTGTTAAATAAATTACCATACTATTTTATGCAAAAGGCATTCTACTTATTATTGATATTGGCAGGCTTATCATCCGCCGTTCAGGCTCAACGCAGGTCCCCATTTCACAATGCATTATATATGGAATTTGGTTTAGGCCCGGGTTCTAGTGTTGGGTATAAAAAGGGTAATTTAACAGGTGTCTCAACAAATTATGCAATTACTTATATGGATGCATCCGGCATTTATGCTGGCCTTCACTTTCAGGGAAACGAATATACTCCAGTTCCTCCTGTAAATAATTTAAATAGTAATGAACAAATTGAACAGTGGTTCTTAGGATTACATGGTGGTAAAGAAATACCCATAGTATCGATGCTTTCTGCTGATTTGGGGGTGGGCGTATCAATTATGAATACCAATGTTGCTAATTTGTTTTTAGATACTTATTATATTTTTGATAAAGATGGTGGTGAAGATGACCCCGATGCGTTTAAGGATAGCTACTTTAATGGAACAATAAATGCTTCATTACTATTTCGGCCTCATGCAAAGGCGCCTGTTTATTTTAAGGTCGGATCCTATATGAATTTTAATTCTTATGCTTCAACCAAAGGTTATTTGTTTACAGTGGGTATTAGGTTGGCTAAATATTAATTTGCTTGTGCTGAACGTTTTATGAAAATGCCTTATTGGGAGAGCTGTTAGCAGAGTCTACCGTGATAAGCGAAGTTTTGAAGAGCTAAGCTTATAAATAAAAAGAATTTTTAGCTTTAACTAAGTTTGATGCAAATCAAACGCTTTACTTCTATTTTTAAACAAATGCCTTACGAAAGCCTCAAACAAAAGATACTTTCTTATTCTAGCTTTAGCGATGAAGAATTGAAATTGATACTTTCCAAATTCACATCAAATACCTTTAAGGGTAAAGAGTTTTTATTGCCGCAGGATAAGATTTGCACTGCCATTTATTTTGTTACGAAAGGGTTGGTACGAACCTATTATGTTAGAGATGGTAAAGAAGTAACCACTTATTTGGCTTGTGATGACCAGTTTATTTCTGCTTATACTAGTTTTATTACGCAATCGGCATCAGTTGAAATGATGCAGGCAATTGAGCAAACGGAAGTTCTTTCTATTTCATACAAAAACATGCAAGAGCTTTATAAGGCTGTTCCTAACTGGCAAATCATAGGCAGGTTATTGGCTGAATACAACTATATATGCATAGCTGATCGAGTGCTGAAACTACAAGGCATACCTGCCAAAGAAAAATATGCAAATTTTCTGGTAACTACTCCTTTAAAAATTGTTCAACGGACTCCCTTGATTCATATTGCATCTTATTTGGGAATTACTCCCGAGTCGTTGAGCCGAATCCGAAATGGTAATTCTTAACATTTGTCAAAGGGAAGAAGGATTCAATTTCGAAATTTTGCAGAAATTAAATATTTAACAAATGATCGAAATTGCAAAAAACGTTTACCAATTACCGTTACTGCCCAGAAACAGCATTAACTGCTATGTTGTTGATGATTTGCTGATTGACGCCGGCATAAGGGCTTCTGCTAGTAAGATTCTTAAATCCATAAAATCGCATAAAATTAATGCACATCTGTTAACTCATGCTCATGCCGATCATCAGGGTAGCAGTTCATTGATCTGCGAGCGATTAAGTATTCCATTATGGACATCCGAAAAGGAAAAAAACAATGCAGAGTCGGGGAGGGTGGTTGACGATTACCCTAATCCCAGGCATTTTGTGGCTCGCTTTCAGCAATTAAACTGGGCAGGCAAAGGTGTTAAAGTTTCACAAACATTAAAGGAAGGTGATGAAGTAGGAAGTTTTACGGTTATTGAAACCCCCGGTCACTCTATTGGGCATATTTCCTTCTTTCGCGAATCGGATAGAGTGCTGATTGCGGGTGATGCACTGGTGAACATGAATTTGTTGACAACCCTGGTTGGTTTAAATACGCCACCAGCTCTGTTTACAACGGATACATATCAAATGAAAGAATCTGTATGCAAGTTAAATAAACTCAATCCTTCAGTTATTTGCTTCGGTCATGGTCCGGTTTTACATAATGACAAAGGGCAGCTGGAGAAGTTAGTGGAAAGGATGGGTTGTTAATTATCTTTGAATTAATTGTCTGATATTCAGTTGTTAATTAGTTTGATTAGAAGTAATTTCCGTAACTTCAATCAATAAAAAGTTGATTTATGGATTCTGCTCGTGTTAACGCCATACAGCTTGAGCTGTTAAAAGAGTTAGGGTATTCGGCATTCGCTTTTGACTATGAATATCCTAAAGGATTTGTTCATGAAACTGAATTATCGGTGAAAGAGCATGCTGCCAAATTATGGGCCTACAAATCGTTGGAAGATGCCATGGCATCCAGGCATACAGCCGTAATTAATTCTCCCGCAGAATTATTGAACTGGCTTTCACTTAAAAGGGATTTGGATATTTATTGGAGTGATGACTTTGTGAGACAGTTACGGACTTCGGGAATGGCGCGTGATCGTCTTGATAAGTTTGAAGATTAACGTTTTTAACTTTGTTTCGTCTAATAAAAACTTAAATAAGCCTATTCTGCCTGTTCTGTCTTAAAAACAAAATAGTTCTTTAAATTAACCACTAATGTTAAATCATTAGTTGATCATTTAATGAATAAGATAAAAGTAATAATTACAGGCACTACAGGGATGGTTGGCGAAGGTGTTTTATTTGAATGTCTGGAAAATCCTGCAGTTGCAGAAATATTAAGTGTTTCCCGGAGATCTTATGAATTAAAGCATCCCAAATTCAAAGAATTAATTGTTCCGGACTTCTTTCAGCTAACAAATCATATTGACCTGTTAAGAGGCTATGATGCCTGCTTTTTTTGTGCTGGAGTCAGTTCTGTAGGTATGAAAGAAGATAAGTATACTTATCTTACGTACGATACTACATTGGCTTTTGCAAAGGTTTTATCAGAGGTGAATCATAATATGGTTTTTACGTACGTGTCGGGCATGCATACAGATAGTTCTGAAAAAGGAAATAGCATGTGGGCACGTGTAAAAGGAAAAACGGAAAACGATTTGATGAAACTTCCGTTCAAGGGCGTTTATAATTTCAGGCCTGGAGCAATGTTTCCTTTTAATGGGCAGAAAAATTGGAAATCGATTTATAAAGCAATCGTTAAAGTGATCAAAGTTTTTACTCCAAAGAGCATTTTAACTATGCAGGAAGTAGGCCGTGCGATGATTTATGTTACAACTGAAGGATATGATAAATCCATCTTAGAAATTGTAGATATTAAAGAACTGGCCCATAGATAAAAAGACCTCACTCTGGGCACGTTGTGCACAAGAGTGAGGTTGTTATATTTAATTTCTATCGAACAATAAGCGCTGGCCTTTTTGATGATGATCAAGAACTCCTTCGTTATAAACTAAGTTGCCGCTTACAATTGTGTGGGTAACTTTTGACTTAAATTCTTGACCTTCAAATGGTGACCAACCACATTTGTACAAAATATTTTCTTTAGAAACGGTCCAGTCTGAATTTAAATCCACTAAAACCAAATCGGCCCAGTAACCTTCTCTAATAAAACCTCTTTTTTCTATCTGAAAACAAACGGCTACGTTATGTGCCATCTTTTCAACTATTTTTTCGAGAGAAATTTTACCCTGATGATAAAACTCAAGCATGGCAGTTAATGCATGCTGCACCAATGGTCCGCCTGATGGAGCCTTGCTGTAAGGCAGTTCTTTTTCTTCAATGGTATGAGGAGCATGGTCGGTAGCAATTACATCAATATGATCATTCAAAACGGCATCAAAAATTTGAGAACGATCAGTTGCAGTTTTTACGGCCGGGTTCCATTTTATGAAGTTACCTTTGGTTGCATAATCCGCATCACTGAACCATAAATGATGTACACAGGCTTCAGCTGTAATTTTTTTATCTTTTAAAGAAACAGAGTTGTCGAACAATTTGGTTTCAATACCTGTGGAAATATGCAGAATATGCAAGCGGGTATCGAATTTCTTAGCCAGTTCAACTGCTTTGCTCGACGAAAGATAGCAAGCCTCAGCACTTCGGATAATTGGGTGCATTTCTGGTTTCAGTCCATCTTCTCCATATTTTTCTTTAAAAACCTCAAGGTTATGACGAATTGTTGCTTCGTCTTCACAGTGAGTTGCAATAAGCATTGGTACCTTTGAAAAAATACCTTCCAGTGTTTTTTCGTTATCAACCAGCATATTTCCGGTTGATGAGCCCATAAACACTTTTACGCCGCATACTTTTTTAGTATCTGTTTTAAGTACTTCTTCCAGATTATCATTTCCCGCACCCATAAAAAATGAATAATTGGCAAATGAATTACGTGCTCCAATCTGGTACTTTTCTTCCAGAAGTTGTTGTGTTAACGTATTGGGAACTGTATTGGGCATTTCCATATAGGATGTAATGCCACCGGCAACAGCTGCAGCTGATTCTGAAGCAATGTTTGCTTTGTGGGTTAATCCTGGTTCGCGGAAATGTACCTGATCATCAATACAGCCTGGTAATAGGTGTTTTCCTTCTGCATTAATTTCTATGTTAGCGGCAATATTTATACCTGGTCCTATTTTTTCAATAAAACCATTCTTTATAAAAATATCTGCATTGAATTGTTTGCCTTCATTTACAACTGTGGCGTTTTTGATTAGGATGGTGCTCATGGTGCAAAAGTAATTTGAAAATACGTAACCAGCTAACTTGTAACCAGCAATTATTAAATTAATGCTAATTTTGCCCCATGTCCAAAACATTTGAGGATTTTCAGTTCAACCGCCAAATTCTAAACGCAATAGAAGAGGCGGGATATACAACCCCAACTTTAATTCAGCAAAAAGCCATTACTCCTATTTTATCAGGTAATGATTTAATGGGTATTGCACAAACAGGAACCGGAAAAACGGCTGCATATGTGTTACCAATGGTGATGAAGCTTAAATATGCACAAGGGCAAAATCCGCGTGCATTAATTCTGGTGCCTACCCGGGAGCTTGCTTTGCAAGTGTTGGATGCCACACAAGCTTTATCGAAATATACTGACTTGCGTATTACAGCAATTTTTGGCGGGATAGGGCCAAAAACACAAATAGAAACTATAAAAGCCGGCGTTGATGTGATTATTGCAACTCCGGGTCGATTTATGGAAATCTATCTGAAAGGCGATTTGCTTGTAAAGCAGCTGAACTATTTTGTGATTGATGAGGCAGACAAAATGATGGATATGGGCTTTTTGCCTCAAATTCATAAAATTTTGGAAGTAATACCTCGTAAGAGACAGAATTTACTTTTCTCAGCAACCATGCACGCAAGGATTGAGAGTTTAGCCGGTGATTTCTTGAAATTTCCGGTTAAGGTTGAGGTTACTCAACAGGCTACACCTGCCGAAACCGTTTCGCAGGCCTTGTATTATGTCCCTAACTTGCGCTCAAAAATTAACCTGATGATGCATTTGTTGAAAAATCAGGAGGATGTTCGTAAGCTGATTATTTTTACCAAAACCAAAACTACTGCTGATAATATTTCCAAGTATTTGACTCGGCAGTTTGGGGAGGATCAGGTACGGGTAATACATGCTAATAAGGGGCAAAATTCAAGGATCAACGCCATCAATCAATTTAAGAATGATGACATACGGATTCTAGTTGCTACAGATGTAGCTGCACGCGGGTTGGATGTTTCTGACGTGAGCCATGTTATTAATTTTGATGTTCCACTCATTTATGAAGACTACGTGCATCGAATTGGACGCACGGGCAGGGCCAATAAAACCGGTGATGCCATAACTTTTTGTAATGAGGCTGAAAGGTATCATATTGAAAAAATTCAAAAACTGATTAGGCAGCAAATTCCGGTGTGTGAGATTCCTGCTGGAGTTTTTGTGGAAGAAACCGCTTATGAGGAGCATCAGGCCATGGCTCGTGAAATTGATGAACAAAAGCGAAAAGCCGACCCAGATTTTAAAGGAGCTTTCCATGAGAAAAAAAATCCATTTGCTAAGAAAGTTGAAAAAACAAAAAAGGATCAAAAACGTAATTATGTAGATCCTAAAAGTAAAGAAGCCCGATTTGGACCTAAAACCAAAGCCAGAAAGAAACGATAATTAGAAAATAAATAAATAGAAGAGAGTACAGCCATTCACGAATTGGTTAATTTCTCAAAAAAAAGCGCAATCATAAATAATGAAAAAGGCAGAAATTAAATTAAAAATTGAATTAGACGATCAAAATATCCCTGACAATATAACTTGGGAATCTACTGATTCTGCAAATAAAGAGGCTGTTCCGGCAAAAGCTTTTATGTTAGCTATTTGGGATCATAATTATCAAAATACCTTAAAAATTGATTTATGGACTAAAGAAATGCCTATTGATGAAATGAAGCGTTTCTTCTATGAAACGTTAATGACCATGGGAGATACATTTCAACGTGCTACCGGTGAAACAGCGATTGTTGAAGATTTAAGAGACTACTGCGCTCATTTCGCTGAGAAAATGGAAATTACTCAGAAATAACAAGTGCAAATCTTGTATAATAAAAGGCTTTTTAATCAGAGTTAAATCTTTGATTGAGAAGCCTTTTTAAGTTTTATAAGTAAATAATAAACAAGCTGTTTATAACTCTTATTGTGTCATAATTAAAGTATTGGTACTTTGCATCCTCATATTTTGACACATCTCTAAGTTCTATGTTATTTTTAAAAGATCGACGATTATCTGCGTTAATTACTATTCTTTGGTTTTCTTCAATTAATTTAACATTTGCCCAATCAGCTTCTTTAACTAAAGCTTGGACGTTGTTTTATGAAAACAAACGTACAGAGGCTTATGCATTGTTTAATGAAGCAAGTGTGGATCCCACCTCTGCTGCCGAAGCATATTTAGGCCTTGCTATGCTTGCCAGTATTGATAAACCACAATCGGTAGCATTTGCCAACTTTGTAAAATTTTATGATAAACACCCTAACCCTGCGCCGTTTTTATATGCATCGTGGAGTACAGAACTGGTAAATTCAGGACTTAATCGTAAAACGGAAGCTGAACTTGCTTTCTTCAAAAAAATCGCTGCTTCAACTAATATTGACGGCTCGGTGGTGGCCCTTTCGAATGCAGCTATTGCAAAGCATTTAGTACAAACTAAACAGCCTGGAGAGAAAGAGGTTAGTGATCGGATAGGTTCAATAGATAGCTGGAAATTAGTCGGTGAGTTCGAAAATATTTCCACTAGTGGATTTGATAAAGTTTATGAGCCAGTAACGGTTGTTTCTGAGGATAAAACATTCATTAACAAAAACGGTGCAAGTGTTAAATGGTTTGATATTCCTGCAATTCGTAGAGATCGTTGGATTGATATGACTTATTATTTCTGGGATAATCATAATTCAGTAACCTATGCACAAAATTTTGTAAATAGTCCCGCGGATCAGGAGGTGTATCTTCGTTCGGGAGTTTCGGGCTCTTTGAAGATATGGATAAATGATAGTCCTGTTGTTTCTGAATCAGAAGAAAGGAATAATGATATTGACTCGTACATTACGAAAGTAAAATTAAATAAAGGTTACAATCGTTTATTAGTTCAGGTGGGGGAGAGTTACGCTGACAGGCTGAATTTCTTGCTACGTTTTACAGATGAGAATGGAACTCCAATAAAAGGTCTGAGTTATTTAAAGAACGTGCAACCTTATCAGAAAGAAACAGTATTTAAAGCGCAAATTGTAAGCTTGTTTGCTGAAAAATATTTCAAAGATCAAATCAAAAATCATCCTGATTATTTGGTGAACCATCTGATGCTGGCTAATCTGTATTTACGAAATGATAGAACTTTTGAAGCTCAAAAGATATTGACAGACGTTCAGAAGAAAGTTCCTAATTGTAGTTATGTAACAAGTCAGCTTATCGAACTGTACTCAAAAAGTGATAATAGAACCTGGTTAACGGCTGAGCAAGAACATTTAAAGGAACAGGATCCTGAAAATCCAATTTCTATTAATCTTTTTTATAGTGAAGCTTATGGGAAAGAGGATTACAAAGAATGTGAGCGATTATTAACTAAGCTGAAAATTATTTTTGGTGATAATGATCCTAATGTGATCGCTAAAAACATGGAGCTTTTAGCAGCTAACAAAAGAATGGAAGAGTTAGTGGCAACTGCAGAGAATGCCTATAAGCTATATCCCAATAACTATGATTTTGTTGCTGCTAAATTTGCTGTCGAAAAAAATATAAAAAATAATAATAAAAGTGCTGAGGCTGTCTTGCTTACTTTTATTAAAAATAACGATCATTATACTGCTTTAAAGACATTGGCTGATTTCTATATTGATCAAGGTTCTGCGGAAAAAGCCATTCAATTATATGAGCAGGATGCAAAGGCAGATCCAATAGGCGTAGACCTTTATAACAAGCAGGCGAGGATTTATTATAAAAATCAGAATTACGCTAAAACTGAGGAAATGATTAAGAAAGCCCTTGCTGTGTCCCCTCAATCAAGTGATAGTTGGAGTGACCTGGGGCTAGTTTATCGTCAACTTGGTCAAAACCAGAAAGCGGTTGATGCTTATAAAAAGGCAATTTCTTTTAACTCAGCAAATTTCTCAGCTATTCATGACCTTCGAAAACTCGAAGACAAAAAGGATGTATTTTCTTATTTCGTAGATACTGATAACTATGATATGATTCGTAAAGCGGGTGCTGCTGCTAAATACCCTGACGATAACAGCATTATTGTAAATATGGAGAAACAGAAGGTCGTTTATCCAGGCGGAGCATCAGAAGAAAAGAATATTGTCGTAGCTAAAATTCTTACTAATGAAGGTCTTGAGTATTGGAAGAAAGTCAGTATTGCCGTATACGGAGATCAAAACTCAACCCTTGAAAAGGCGGAGGTGATTAAGGCCAATGGAACTAAAGTACAGGCAGAGTCAGATGAATCAACCATTGTATTTACCAATTTGGAAGTAGGTGATGCAATACAGTTTATTTATAAAGTAGAAAATCATAACCCCGGAAAATTGAGAGGCTATTTTTGGGATAAGTTTTATTTTAGTCGTTCATTCCCATCATTGCGTTTAAAGTACTCATTGCTGGTAGCTAATGATATTAAGTTTCAGCATCAGGTGGTCAATGGCAAGGTAGCGCCAAATGTTACCCCTAAAGATGAATTTACACTGTATGAATGGGAAATAAGTGAGCAGCCAGCTATTCGATATGAAGATAAAATGCCGGTATTGGCTGATGTGGGAACCATGTTGTTTGTTTCTTCAATTCCTGATTGGGACTTTGTTTCAAAGTGGTATAATGACCTTGCTTCTTATAAAGCGAAAGCAGATTATGAAGTGAAAGAGGTTGTCAATGATTTATTTAAAGATAAGAGAAACCTTACCGATCAACAAAAAGTAAAAATAATCTATAATTATATTATTAAGAATATTACTTACAGTTCAGTAAGTTTTCGCCAAAGCGGATTGATTCCTCAACGCCCGGCCACAGTAATCAATACTCGCATAGGTGATTGTAAAGATGTATCAACATTGTTTGTTACCTTATGTAAAGAGGTTGGAGTAGCTGCCAACCTGGTGTTGGTGAATACCCGGGATAATGGACTGAATGGATTGGTATTACCATCGATTGATTTTAATCATTGCATTGCAAAGGCTTCATTTGGAGGTAAGGAATACTATTTTGAACTCACCTCAAACTTTTTACCTTTTGGGGCTAATTACTCAAATTCAGTAAATTCACAAATTTTGGATATTACCCAACCGGGGAAAACTGCAGCCCTGTCAAATTTAAATCCGGCAACAAGGTTGTTAAACGTAATTAATCGTAAAACGAATGTTTTACTAGTTGATAATTCACTAAATATACAGGAGAATACTTGTCAAACCGGTGGCCCTGGCGCTTATATAAAAAGCTACTATGGTGAAAAAAGCGAACAGGAGCAAAAGAAACTAATTACTCAGGCAATTAGTCATTCATATCCAAATGTTCTTGTAAATTCCGTTAAGTTCCAAGGCTTGGAAACAGGAGCTGATACCACAAAATGTAGTTTATCTTACAGTCTTAATGATGTGATGAATGAGGTTGGTGGAATGTCAATTTTTACCCTTCCATGGTCATCTAAAACAGCAGCTAAAGATTTTGTGTTTACTCAAGATCGTAAGTATCCAATAGATGTAAGCGAAGTGTTTTATGCAGATATTGACACCGAAACAATTACATTGACCATCCCTGATAAAAAGACTATTGTAGATGTGCCAGCCTCTGTTAGTTTGACAGGTAGTGTTGGTGAGTATTCAATGAGCTATAAGTTGGCAGGCAACAAGCTTGTTTGTACCCGAATGTTTAAATTGAAGCAACAAGTAATTCCACTTGCAGACATAGCAACATTCAATGAATTTTACAGGAAAGTAATTGCTTCAGATAATAAGCAACTCGCCATAAAAATTAAGCCAGGCGCTTAAGCTATAAAAATGCCAGTAGGATATTTTCTGCTGGCATTTTTTATTAATTTTTTACTACTTAGTAAAGTAAGAATGATAAGTCGTCTTGTTTGCCAATCTCTTTGATTGGTTCGGCGTTTTTGAAAATGCGAACCGATTTTTTCCCTTCCAGGCGAATTGTATTGTTTTCAATGAAAAACATGCATCCTTCTCTTAATCCCGCTACAAATCTGTTCGGATTAGCCGTAACATATTCTAGGATTCGCTGTTCTCTGGTTTCGCCGGCATGATTATCGGGGTGGCTATCCAAATAGTGAGGATTAATTTGAAAAGGAATTAAGTTTAAAGCATTAAATGACCGAGGTTGTACAATCGGCATATCATTAGTGGTGCAAATGGTCGGACAGGTTACATTTGTTCCGGCGCTCCATCCAATATAAGGAGTACCATTGGTTACTTTTTGCTTTATTGCTTCAATGAGATCTAATTCTTGCATACTTTTTAATAGGTGAAACGTATTTCCACCTCCAACAACAATGGATGATGCATCATGGATCGCTTTTATAGGATCTTTAAAAGTATGGATGGAGTTTACCTGCACGTCAAATTCAGAAAAGGCTTCCTGCACTTTTTCCCGGTATTCATCATATGAAAATGTAGGGAGTCTTTGAAAATTACAATTCCCTGAAACACAGCTATTAATTGTGTTGAATTCAAAAAAATAACCCCGAAAAAGTCTCAAATGAGGCCAAATCGGGGTTTTTCATTATTTTGGTTTTGCGAAACAACAAAATAATATGCTGCAAAACTACTTATTTCCTGTCAACGAACTGCAAAGTCCCCGCGAAATTATTTTTCAGACGACCAGCTTGGGCAAACTCCGCCAGGTACTTCCACTGGACCGCTTGGCAGCCCTCTTACCGGCTAAGGGCAGTGCACGTGGCGCTAAAGCCTGGCTGGCTCCAGAGGGCATGTTGGCCTTGTTGTTTTTGAAGTCCTATACTGGTCTGAGTGATGAGCAGTTGATTGAACACCTGAACGGGAATTGGCAAATGCAGTTGTTTTGCGGCATGCGCCTGGCCGATAATGAACAAATCAAGGATGTCACCCTGGTCTCCAGAATCCGCAGTTATGTGGCCAAACACCTGGATCTGCAGCTGTTTCAGGAAGAACTGATTCGTTCTTGGAAGCCGCAGCTGAAGGAAACGCAGGTTTTGCTCTGCGATGCCACCGTGTATGAAAGCGACATGAAATACCCTACCAGCGTGAAACTGCTGTGGGATTGCTGCCTGTTCAGTCATGAGTTATACGAAGATTTGTTGAAATCCTGTAAGCTAAAGCGGGCTAAAAACGCTTTTAATGAACAACAACTCAAACAATCGACTTTCAATTTACTCCGTAAGAAAAGCCAGCGCAAGTCACGTCGTCGCTGCCAGCAGTTAATCAAGTTACTCACCCGCTTGAATGGCCTGATTAAGGATGTTTTTCGCTTAATGGGCGACAGGCTGCAACTGGCCGGGCGGCTCCGGGAACGCTTTGACTTGGTGGAGCAAGTGTTAAAGGAGCAGCGGTTCTTCCTGACTTGTCCGGGGTACTTATGATTAAAATATAAGTACTTGATATTGTTGTGTTTATTTTCATTATTTTGGCGTTTTGCTGACCTAAAGTTAAAAAGTGTATAAAATTAGGCAAATCCAGTACGCAGCAGGATCGACTTCAGTTCAAATTTATAAGATTGAAAATCGTAAAAGAGTTATTTTAAGGCATATAGGCACTGCTCGCTCTCCCGATGAACTTGCAGGTTTACTCACACTTGCTAACGATTATATCAAAACAGTTACTAAGCAACTATTCCTATTCAATGACGCTCAGTCTGACAATATTATAAACATCAAACAGACCGAGTTTATAGGCGTATATTATTCATTCTTTCATGAATTGATCTCCAAGCTGATTATTTACATTGGATTTGATAAGTTGAAAAACAACTTTCTTCTGGATCTGGTAATTATGAGAATGATTGAACCTGGATCAAAACTTCGTTCTATTGGTTTGTTGGAAGAATATTTTGGCATAAAACATCGTAGGCAAAAGTATTATGACTCTGCTCCACAATGGTTGGACCTAAAAACAAAGGCCGAGAACATTGCTGTTAAGTTTGCTCAGGAACACTATAACTTTGACTATAACCTTGTTTTTTATGATGTAACCACACTTTACTTTGAGACCTTTGAGTCAGATGATCTGCGTAAAAATGGGTTTTCTAAAGATAACAAATCACAACAGCCACAGATTCTCATCGCATTGATGGTAAGCAAGGAAGGATTACCTATCGGGTATGAAGTATTTCCAGGCAATACTTTCGAAGGCCATACCTTTATTCCGGTAATACAAAGCTTTATCAAGAAACACAATGTAGAAATCCTTACCGTGGTTGCGGATGCTGCAATGATAAGTACTGAAAACAGTATGGCTTTAAACGAAAATGGCATCAACTATATTGTAGGTGCGCGGTTGGGAAATATATCTAGTGATTTACTGGCTGAAATTAATGGCAACATCACTAGAAAAGATGGACAAAATATCCGGATAAAAACGTCTAACGGGGATCTAATCTGCAGCTATTCATCCTTGCGCTATCGAAAAGATAAATATGAAATGGAGAAACAGATGGAAAAGGCAAAATATTTGATTGATAACCCATCTAAAAACAAGAAGCTCAAGTTTACCAAATCATTAGGACAAAAAATGGAGCTCAACCAGAAGCTTATCGATAAAACCCATAAACTGCTGGGAATTAAAGGTTATTATACGAATCTTCCAGAATCAGCGGCTAATAATCAAAACATCATAGATCGATATCACGAGCTTTACAGGATTGAGCAGGCTTTTAGGATATCTAAAAGCGACTTGCAGACAAGGCCAATATTCCATTATAAGGAGGAGCCGATAAAGCTTCATTTATTAATATGCTTCATGGCTTTGATCATATCGAAAAATATTGAACTAAAAACTGAAACATCTATTAAAAGCTTTATTCACGAATGTAAAAAGATAACGGACGCTCGGTTAAAGAACAAAATTACAGGAAAGGAAATCACGATGAGAGCTAATTCAAACTCCAAAATTATAACACTAATTGAGAAACTAAATTTGCTGACCTAATTTGAACAAGTCAGGAGCAAGTGTTAAAGGAGCAGCGGTTCTTGTTGGAAAATCCCGGTAAGAAACTACCCGACAGGGTATTGTCCCTGTACAAGCCTTTTGTGCGTTCCATTGTACGGGGCAAGGAAAACAAACCCTGTGAATTTGGGGCCAAAGTGCACATGCTGCAGGTGGATGGGATCAATATCATTGAACATTACAGCTATGCGGCTTATAATGAATGTAAGCGAGTAGAAGCTTCGCTAGCCCTACATGGGCGCCTGTTCGGTACCTGTCATCAATTTGCAGGCGACCGGATTTATGCCACCAATGCCAATCGAAAATACCTGAGCGAGCGGAAGATTGCTACCGGCTTTGTGCAAAAAGGCAGAGGCGATACGCCGGAAAAGAAAACCCTGAGAGCCCTGTTGAATAAAGAACGTTCCACCCGGCTGGAGGGTAGCTTTGGAACGGAAAAGAATCACTACGATCTGCGGCGCATCAAGGCACGTAACCAGGCTAATGAAACCCTTTGGATGTTCTTTGGGGTGATGACCGCCAACGCCGTGCGCATGGTCACTAAGCGGGAGAAGGCCCAAGCTCCCGATTTAGCCGCCTAAAACCTCCTGCCACAGCTGCCCAAGCAATCCCGCAAGGGCAAAGTGTGCCCTGTTGCATCGTTTTTTTCAAAATTTCGACCCTTTTCCACAAATCCTGCCCAGTTATCCACAAGTTGGTCGTGCTGGCCTACTCAAACTGCCACAAAGAAAGAAAGCGGCAACCCAAATTTTATTTGGATTGCCGCTTTCTTCGGAATTTCCCAAGAGTCCCAATGTAACGGCAGCAAAAGGAATGAAAAGAACCTCGCTTACATTATGCTTCTGTAAAAAAGAAGAAATATATTGCTTCGGGTATTCTAAGTATTTCTCTCCGGCATTGGTTGAGTTGCTAAGTAGGAGAAGATTCATTGTATTAGGGTTTTAAAATGTTTTAAGCTTGGTTTTTTCCAATCCTTTGAGCTACACATCAAGAAAGTTAAGCGTGTATTCCAGCTTTTGAAGCATGGCTTCGGTAAAATCTAAATGTGTTACAAAGCGAATGTGTTGTTTGCCTGTTGATGCACATAAAATGCCGTTTTCTTTCATCTTTTCAATAAAAGTAGTCTCTGAAATTTCATGCTTTAATTCAAAAATGACAATATTGGTTTCAACAGGCATTACCGATTGAACAAAATCACAACCGGTTAAGTATTTTTCAAGTTCCTTGGCCCTGCGATGGTCTTCCGCAATGCGTTCAATATGGTTGTCTAAGGCATAAATTCCTGCTGCAGCCAGATACCCTGCTTGTCGCCAGCCACCGCCCATTACTTTGCGTATACGCCTTGCTTTCTCGATGAAAGATTGTGTGCCTAATAAAACAGAACCAACGGGCGCTCCAAGTCCTTTGGATAGGCAAATTGAAATTCCATCGAAACAACTACCTATATCTTTTGCTGAATATCCTTTGGCAACTATCGCATTAAAAACCCTGGCTCCATCTAAGTGCAAATGCAATCCTTTTTCCTTACATACCTCGGCAATTGTTTGCATTTCGCTAAGCTCCCAACATTTTCCACCACCACGGTTGGCCGTATTTTCAATGACCACCAGGCTACTTTTGGGTTGATGAATATCTGTCTTATTGATGTTTGCCAGTACTTGTTTTGCAGTGAAAATTCCTCTTTCCCCTTGAATAGTACGTGTTGATGCTGCCGAGTTAAAAGCAATGCCTCCTCCTTCATAATAGTAAACATGAGCACCTTCATCACAAATAACTTCTTCCAGGGGATTGGTAAAACATTTTATGGCAATTTGATTAGTCATGGTGCCCGACGTGCAAAATAAGGCTGCTTCTTTGTCAAAAAGTGCGGCTGCTTTTGCTTCCAATGCTTTAACAGTAGGGTCTTCACCATAAACATCATCACCAACTTGGGCACTCATCATGGCCTCAAGCATTTGCGGTGTTGGTTTAGTTAAGGTATCGCTTCGTAAGTCAATAATCATAATGAAAGATATCGATTTCAAAATACTTCAAATAAATTCATTTAAGCAATGCTCAATTTTAGTTTAAGTTGGTTATCATTGTATACCACCAATTTACAATGCAGATGTTTGATAATGAGGATGATTTCGGATTTGATGATGGTAGCTTCGATCCAGAGGCATATAATCGGGAGCAGGCACGAATTCACAGTTTGCCTGTTTTCAAGAAAGCGGTTGAATTAGCAGAAATAACTAAAGCGATTTGTGATTCCATTGATCCTGAAAAAGATCAGTTGGAAATGAGAGATGCAATGTTATCGAATGCTTATATGCTAAGTGCAAAAGTTGCCGGTGCAGAAGGAGGAGATTTATATACTCTTCGTATGGAAAATGCTGTGATAATTAAAATTCATGCTCGGGAGCTGCTGGCACAAACCTCGTTGTGCAAAATAGATGAATTGGCTGATGAGCATTATCTGCAGCTGCTAAGGGATGAAATCAATCAATTCAGGATGTTGTTTATTGAATGGGTAAATGGATTTGATAAGAGTAATGATATTAGAGACAATTGGGGGTTGTTTTACTAGGTTAATTACTGAATTTATTTTTTTTGTCACCTATCTTTAAATCAGTCTTTTATGAAATATTTTTTCAATAAAAATTGATGAAAATCAATTTTTATATGCGCACTTACTTGGATATTTGCAGTGTTCAATTACAATCAAGTAGCGGTTAGGCAGAGCAAAGTGGTTAGTTTTAGTTGTAGTTTGGTTGTGAGATTGTAATTGTTAGCAGGCGATGTTTTTGTTGAGTGATTTTTAAGATTAGCCCTGCTAAAAACATGAGGTAAGTCCGGTTGTTTGGTTTAACGTGGATTGTTTTTTTATACAGCCTTACCAAAGTGTTAAAATAAAGAACATTTGCGCCAACTGTGTAGGTTGCAAAAAATGTATTTGGTTTAGCTTTAACTATCGTTGATACACGGTGCGCTTTGTTCTTTTTCCTTTGAGATTTTAAATCGACTACCTTTCCAATTTTTTATGGCTTTTTTGATTAACATTTTAAGATGTTAATTTAATTTAATGCCAGTACCTTGCGTATCTATTTCTTATAAATGAGTAAACACGTTCAAAATTTAGCACTTATTCTTGTTGGTGGGTTTATTTTTGCTCTTGGAATCAACCTTTTCGCCTTGCCTGCTGAGCTTTCTGAAGGAGGAGTAATAGGTATAACTATTTTATTGTATTATTATTTTGGTTGGTCGCCAGGGATAACTAATTTTCTTATAAATCTGGCTTTAATGGTGGCCGGATACAAATTGCTCGATAAACGAACCATAGTTTATACCATCTTTGGAATCATTAGCGCTTCCATATTTTTATTTCTAACCCAAAATATAACGCACAAGTTTTCTGATGACACTTTGCTGATTGCCATTTTTGCCGGCCTTTTGGTTGGTATTGGTTTAGGTTTGGTTTTTCTTTCAGGAGGAACAACAGGTGGTTCTGCCATTATTGCCCGTATTATCAACAAATACTTCGGAGTAAGTTTAGGACAAGCTATGCTTGCGGTTGATATTTTGGTTATTGGAGTGTCGTATTTTAAAATTGGTCCAGAGAAGACGCTTTATACGCTGATTGCGGTTTATTTGGGTGCCCGGGTAGTGGATTATATTATCGAAGGGTTCAATACAAAAAAAGCAATTACCATTATAAGCGAGAATTCTATTGAAATTGCAGCGCGTATCAACCGTCAATTAATAAGAGGTGCCACTTTGTACAATGCTCGCGGTGCTTATACCCGTAAAGAAAAAGAGGTGGTTTATACCATTATCTCCAAGCAACAATTATTGGAACTGAAACGCTTAGTGAATGATTGTGATCCCAACGCATTTGTTGTTGTTCATGATGTGCATGAAGTAATGGGCAAGTGGGGTATAGGAACTACCACCAAGTAAAAATCGTTTTAATTTTCAGGATTAATCAGCATATTCGGCCTTTACAGTTTACTTATTGGTAGGAGTAAACGATAATAAGTTAACCTAAATCGTCAATTATTTTATGATGTTCCGAAGTGTAATTTACTTTCTTTTTTGTTTTGGATTTAAGAGTTTGTATGCTCAAAATCAGCAATCGCAATTGTTCAGTAAAGAGGTGGCTAGCAAATTGGCTGCAATGCCATTGCACTGCATTAAGACTGAATGGCCGAATAAAACCAGTCATACATCAGATACTATTACTGATCACGTACTTTTGCCTCATCAAATTCATCCATCGTTTTATGGTTGTTTAGATTGGCACTCAAGTGTTCACGGTCATTGGATGCTGGTGAAACTGCTTAAAATTTATCCAGATTTACCTGAAAGAGCTAAAATTATAGAGGTGCTTAACAACAGTTTTCAAGCTGAGAAAATTGAAATGGAAGCCCAATATTTTTCAAAATACAAAACATCTAAAATATTTGAACGAACCTATGGTTGGGCCTGGCTGCTCAAATTAGATCAGGAGCTTTATACTTGGGACGACCCATTGGGGAAAAAATGGTATGCTAGTTTGCAGCCATTAACGCAAACAATAAAAGAGCTTTGGACTGCTTACTTACCTAAACAAACGTATCCAAATCGTACGGGAGTACATCCTAATACGGCATTTGGGTTAGTGTTTGCTTTAGATTGGGCAAATACGCTTAAGCAAACAGAATTTGCAGAGGTAATTAAAAAAAGGAGTAAAGATTATTATCTGAATAATCAAAATACCCCGGCTTATTTGGAGCCTGACGGAACCGATTTTCTTTCTCCTAGCCTGGAAATAGCTGATTTAATGCATAGGGTATTGCCAAATGATAAGTTTGTTGCCTGGTTTAATAAGTTTTATACCAAAGAAGGAATTGCAAATATTGCGACATTGCCGGTAGTGAGCGACCGAACCGATTATCAGATAGTTCATTTGGATGGACTAAGTTTAAGTCGCGCTTGGTGCATGAAAGGAATCGCCAAGCATTTGCCGGTGAATCATCAGTATAAAAAACTATTTGACACTTCTGCCAATAAGTTTTTAAAAAGCACTCTGCCACATGTAATATCAGGGAATTATGGTGGTGATCATTGGTTGGCATCCTTTGCAGTCTATTCTATTTTTAATTAAAAGTATTCATTTTGCTTTAGATAAATTAAAGGGCATTTATTAAATAGAAAGCGGCGACAGCCGCTTTTTCAGTATGTCGGGCATGGTATTATTCTAACAAGGTGCAAGTCCTTCAATGTTGTAAACCAAGAGATCTGGAAGTTTTTTTTGATGATTATCTTTGTGATATAAATCCGAAGAGGAAGTGAACGCTGCTGGAGAGCATTCACCTACAATAGGATTTATGACGGTGAATATAGCTTTGAAGCCCCGCAATACCTGATTCTGTTGAGTAATTTCCTGGCTATTCTTACGATGGCCTTGTTCGGTTCCATGCGTCGGCAATAAGCCGCTGCACAACTTTCACCCATTAATTAAAAACGACGTTTATAATGGGATTAAAATTGTAGACGGGAAAATAACGCTACTCGATAAACCGGGAATTGGGGTTACAAAGATTTAGGATTTTAGGTTGATTGTGAAAAAGCGCCCGGTTATAAAATTAACTTATGGCGCTTTTCTTATTTTCTTAGTTTGCTATTACCGGCTTCGTTTCTTCTTTTATAGTTAAATCAAGAGGATATTCAACCTTGTCATTAAGTAAAGCGAATTCAATTACCTCCTTCATTTCCGTTACGTAATGGAATTTCAAGTCCTTGATGTAATCCGGATTGATTTCTTCAACGTCTTTTCGGTTTTGCTTGCACATAATCACTTCCTTAATGCCTGCACGTTTAGCGGCCAAAATCTTCTCTTTGATGCCTCCAACCGGAAGCACTTTGCCACGCAAGGTAATTTCACCGGTCATGGCCAGTTGTGAGCGAACTTTACGTTGAGTAAAGGCCGATGAAAGTGAAGTTAACATCGTTATACCGGCAGAAGGTCCGTCTTTAGGAACTGCACCTGCTGGAACGTGAACGTGTACGTCCCATAAGTCAAATAAACGTGGATCTATTCCAAATTTTTTGCCATGAGCACGTAAATAGGCTAAAGCAATTACAGCTGATTCTTTCATTACATCACCAAGGCTACCTGTTAATGTCAGTTTACCTTTGCCCGGGCTAATGCTCGTTTCAATGAATAAAATATCACCACCTACTTGTGTCCAGGCTAAGCCTGTAACAACGCCGGCAATGCTATTGTTCTCATATTCGTCTTTTTCAAATATTGATGGACCGAGTATTCTTTCTACGTCCTTTTCAGTAAGGGTAGTATTGTATTCTTCTTCTAATGCCACACTTTTTGCAACACCCCTTACGAGTGTCGCAATTTTCTTCTCAAGTGTACGCACTCCTGATTCACGTGTGTAATCTTCAATTACACGCTCAATTATTGAGGATTTAATAGTTACATCTTTTGATTTCAAACCATGGGCTTCCAATTGTTTAGGAATAAGGTATTTTTTGGTGATTTGAACTTTCTCTTCCACTGTATACCCGTTTACCTCAATAATTTCCATCCTATCGCGTAATGCAGGATGAATAGAGCCCAAGGAGTTGGCCGTAGCAATGAACATTACATTAGATAAGTCAAAGTCCAGTTCCACGTAGTGATCATAAAATGCATTGTTTTGTTCCGGGTCCAAAACCTCCAGTAATGCTGATGAAGGGTCACCCCGGAAATCATTGCCTACTTTATCAATTTCATCTAAAACGAAAACAGGGTTAGCAGATTTGGCTTTCTTTAAAGATTGAATAACACGGCCAGGCATGGCACCAATATAGGTTTTGCGGTGACCACGAATTTCTGCTTCATCTCTAACACCTCCCAATGCCATTCGAACGTATTTTCGTCCAACAGCCTTTGCTATTGATTTACCTAAAGATGTTTTACCCACACCTGGAGGGCCAACTAAACACAAGATTGGTGCTTTCATGTCGTGTTTTAATTTCAACACGGCAATGTATTCCAATATGCGATCTTTTACCTTTTCAAGGCCGAAGTGATCTTTGTCTAAAATCTTTTTCGCTCTTTTTAGATCAAAGTTATCTTTAGTGAATTCATTCCATGGCAAATCAAGCAGTAGCTCTAGGTAATTAGTAATTACAGAGTATTCAGCAGCTGCCGGATTCATACGAGCTAATTTCTCCAATTCTTTATTGAAGTGCTCAAGAACCACTTTGCTCCATTTTTTCTTGTGTGCCCGCTCGCGTAAATTTTGCACTTCCAGGTCAGGAGTATTGCCTCCTAATTCTTCCTGAATGGTTTTAAGTTGTTGATGCAAAAAATACTCGCGCTGCTGTTTATCCAAGTCAACTCTAACCTTGCTTTGAATTTGATTTTTGAGTTCGAGCATTTGCAGCTCTTTGGTTAAATGCTCTAAAACCAATTCGGCACGTTTTTTCAAATTAGTTTCTTCTAACAGCCGTTGTTTTTCTTCAACGTCAGCGTTCATGTTTGAACAAATGAAGTTGACCAGAAACGATGGGCTTTCGATATTTTTTATAGCGAATGCAGCTTCTGACGGAATATTAGGTGAGTTTTGAATAATTTGTGTTGACAGTTCTTTTAATGAACTGATCAGAGCTTTAAAAACTTTATCTTCTGAAGTCTTAGTTTCTTCAAATAAATTGATTTTTGCCTTAAAATAAGGCTCAGACTGAATCATTTCGCCTATTGAGAACCTTCTTTTACCCTGTATAATTACAGTTGTATTGCCATCAGGCATCTGCAAGGTTTTAATAATATAGGCTACTGTCCCAATTTGATTTAAATCATCGGCTGAAGGGTCTTCAATAGCAACATTCTTTTGCGAAACGACCCCAATGATTTTGTTCGCCTTATAGGCTTCTTTAATTAGTTTAATAGATTTATCACGGCCAACCGTAATTGGAATAACGACGCCTGGAAACAGAACCGTATTGCGTAAAGGTAAAATCGGAAGAATTTCCGGCATTTCTTCTCGGTTCATTTCTTCCTCGTCCTCAGGAGTCATTAACGGAAAAAATTCGGTTTCTTCTGTTATCATAGAATCTACGCTTTTTTTTATATCAAATGAATCGAATATGCTCATGTAAACTTTTTTCTTTTAGACTGTTTATTACATTCCTTAACAATTGATGATGGCCAATGTGTCAGTAATTAGGTAATAAGTTAGTAGCTAATGTTAAATTTCAAGACTTGTGCCATTACAAAAATAGCCTTTATTTAACTACGATGACTGAAAAAAAGACATGTTTTTGAGCCATAAATAAGTTATTTTTTTTTCCCCATTTGCATTTGCGATTTGAGCAAATAGGTGGTTGGTGTCAATTTGGTGACCTTTTTGAATATCCTGTTAAAATTGGAAAGATTGTTGAATCCCGATGATGAGCTAATTTCAGCAATGGTTAAATCTTTGTTAATTAAAAGCTTGCAAGCATTGGTAATGCGTATCTCGTTTAAGAAATTTAAATATGTTTTACGTGTTCGTACTTTAAAGTACCTGCAAAAAGCCTCTGGTGTCATATTGGCAACCTGTGCAACCTCCTCAATTGTTATTTTACGGTGGTAATGATTAATGGTGAAGGTTAAGATGTCATTCATTCTTTTTCCTTCCGATGCGTCATATGACCGTGCTGCTTTAAAATTTGATAGTTTAACAATTTCGGTTGATTTGGTCATGGAGTTAAACATGTTGAGCAACAATAACAGACGATCAAATCCTTCAAGTTGAAATACTTCTTGAATTTGTTGTTTTATTTGTTCTTCTAATAATCCGGTAAGTTTATAGCAGTTGGTTAGGCCTGTTATAAACGATTTAATGGAGGAGGCTTCTGGTAGATTAAGAAAATCTTTTCCGAATGAATCACTGTCAAAAAAGACGGTGATCATATGTGCTCCTAATTGCTCATCGTCATAATATTCTTGCTCGTTTTTAAATACGTGTGGAATATTGGAGCCAATTAAATAAACGTCATTGGGTTCAAAATTGCCAATGTAGTCACCAGCTAACAGCGTACCATGACTTTTTAATATTAATGTTATTTGAACTTCCGAATGTTGGTGCAGTTTATCATAAAAGTGAGGAACAGAGTCCTCCTGTAATAAAATAGAGTCTTTGTCTGTTTTTGGAATTTTGAATGGAATAATCTTCATAACAGCAATGATTGATTCAGTAATTAAATTAGGGTTCTAATATCGAAAATTGATTCAATATTTAGTGTATGAATTTGATTTGGGTTAAAATTGTATTTGTATTGATTAATTGCTAATCATGAAGGGGTTGGTAGGACGGTTACTTTTGCAATGTTAACAAGCAACAAAATATAAAAATGGAAAATTTAAATTGGAGCGGAGTGTTTCCTGCAGTAACTACAAAATTTACTTCAGATGATCAAATTGACTTCGTAACGTTTGAAAAGAATATTGATGCACAGCTTGATGCTGGCGTTGATGGAATTATTTTAGGCGGTACATTAGGTGAGTCAAGTGTACTAACTAATGAAGAAAAGGCTGAATTGGTAAAATTCACCGTTAAAAAGGTAGCTGGTAAAGTTCCTGTAATTCTTAACATAGCTGAGGGTTCAACCCGAGAGGCTGTTGCACAAGCGAAAAATGCTGAGCAATTAGGCGCTTCGGGATTGATGTTACTTCCTCCAATGCGTTATAAAACTGATCACAGAGAAACCGTTGAGTACTTTAAAGCTGTAGCAAAAGCAACAACTCTACCAATAATGATCTACAATAATCCAGTAGATTATAAAACTGAGGTAACTATTGAAATGTTTGCAGAATTGGTTGAGTGCAAAAATATTCAAGCTGTTAAAGAATCAACTCGCGACGTATCAAACGTAACCAGAATGATTAGCCGTTTTGGTGATCGCTTTAAAATTTTATGTGGTGTGGATACTTTAGCAATGGAAGAATTGTTAATGGGAGCACATGGTTGGGTTGCAGGTTTGGTTTGTGCATTTCCTGCTGAAACTGTTGCTGTTTTCCGTTTGGTTAAGGCTGGAATGATAGATGAGGCCCTTGAAATTTATCGTTGGTTCTTGCCATTACTTGAATTAGACATTCATCCAAAGCTTGTTCAGTATATCAAATTGGCTGAAACTGCAACAGGAATAGGTACTGAGTTTGTTCGTGCGCCTCGTTTAACTTTAGTTGGCCAAGAAAGAGAACAAGTTCTTTCCATTATAAATAACGGTTTGGCCAAGCGTCCGGCTTTACCTGAGTATATGAGCCTTTAATTTCAAATTCTATATATGGGCAAGCAATTAACGCCGGCTTGCCCTTTTTTTGTTTATGTTAAAATGATGGGTTTACAGGAAATTCAATTAACAGACTTGCAGCAGGTAGAATCAGTAATGCAAAATGCCTTACACGCTGCAAATTCATATAAATCAATTGGCAAAGAACAAAAAGCCGATTTTTTAGAAGAGATAGCCAAGCAAATAGAGCTGTTAGGCAATGACCTTATTCAAACTGCAATGGCAGAAACCAATTTGCCAGAAGCACGTTTAGTTGGAGAGCGTGGCCGTACTTGTAACCAGCTGAGAATGTTTGCTTCAATGGTGCGCGAAGGATCATGGGTAGAGGCTAGCATCGATACAGCCCAGCCTCAGCGTTTGCCTCTTCCTAAACCAGACCTCCGTAAAATGTTGATTCCTTTAGGACCGGTTGTGGTATTTGGGGCTAGCAACTTTCCATTAGCTTTTTCAACAGCTGGAGGAGATACTGCATCTGCATTGGCTGCCGGTTGTCCGGTAATAGTAAAAGCGCACTCTGCTCATAGAAAGACTTCAGTTTTAGTAGCAAGTGCTATTGCAAAAGCTATAAAAATTGTTAATGTACCTGAAAATGTGTTTCAGCATGTAGTAGGCAGGTATGATATTGGTCAGGCTTTGGTTAAGCATCCGGTAGCCCAGGCTGTGGCCTTTACCGGTTCATTTACCGGAGGTAAAGCACTTTTCGATATTGCTAACCAGCGCCATCGTCCAATTCCTGTTTTTGCTGAAATGGGTAGTGTCAATCCAGTGTGCTTATTACCTGAAAAACTTGAGGGTGAGGCTGTATCATTGGCTAAAGAATTAGCTGCTTCGATTACGCAAGGGGTAGGCCAGTTTTGTACCAACCCAGGCTTGATGATAGCTATTGAGAGTGATGCTTTAGTTACTTTTACAGAACATTTAAAAGAAGCAATTCATCAGGTTGCCCCTGCAAAGATGTTACATCCGGGAATTGCACAATCCTACCATGAAGGGATAAGCTCGGTGTTTAGCGACGAAGATTTAACAGTTTTAGCAGCTGTTGATAAAATCGACGATGAATCAGGGAATGCACTTGTTGCAACAGTTCCTGCCCTGGTATTTTTAGAGAGACCGTCTTTACATCAGGAGATTTTTGGCCCGTATTCTTTGCTGGTTAAATGTAAAGATAAGGCTGAAATGTTAGCAGTTGTAAACGCTCTTGAAGGCCAGTTAACTGCAACCATTATGGGTACTGAGTCAGATATTAACCAATATACTGACTTATTAAACAAATTAACTTCTATAGCCGGTCGTGTAATGATCAATAATGTGCCAACTGGTGTAGAGGTATGCCCGTCAATGGTTCATGGTGGTCCGTTTCCGGCAACAACCGATGCCCGTTTTACCTCTGTTGGAACATCTTCAGTTAAACGATTTGTTCGTCCGGTTTGCTTCCAGAACTTTTCTCAAAGCATATTGCCATTAGAATTACAGGATGGTAACCCAGGGCAAATTTGGAGATTGGTAGATGGAGTGTTTTCAAAATCATAATATTGTCTTTGTTTTTTGTTTTTAATACATGGCGAGTAAAACATTTTTTTGTATCGATGCACATACCTGCGGTAACCCTGTAAGAGTGGTTGCGGGTGGAGGCCCTATGCTTGATGGGGCCAATATGAGTGAGAAAAGGCAACATTTTCTAAGGGAATACGATTGGATCAGAAAAGGGTTGATGTTTGAGCCTCGTGGGCATGATATGATGAGTGGAAGTATATTGTATCCACCTACAGATCCGTCAAACGATGTTGGAGTTTTATTCATTGAAACCAGTGGGTGTTTACCAATGTGTGGACACGGAACTATTGGGACTGTAACCATTGCTTTGGAACAAGGACTCATCAGTCCTAAAACGCCAGGGGTATTACATTTAGAAGTACCCGCTGGTTTGGTGAAAATAGAATATAAGCAAGAAGGTAAAAAAGTAAAGTCGGTTAAAATTACTAATATCAAATCCTATCTGGCGGCAGAGAACTTAACCGTTGAATGTCCTGATTTGGGAGAGCTTACAATTGATGTTTCTTACGGAGGTAATTTTTATGCAATCGTAGATCCTCAGCCGAATTTTAAAGGCATTCAGGAATACACTGCTGACCAACTAATTTCATGGAGTAGGGTGCTGCGTAATCGCATCAATGAAAAGTATTCGTTTGTACATCCTGAAAACCCCACCATTAACGGATGTAGCCATATTTTATGGGCAGGTGATCCCTTAGATTCTACCTCAACTGCTCGCAATGCAGTGTTTTATGGTGATAAAGCCATCGACCGTTCACCTTGCGGTACCGGAACTTCTGCACGTTTAGCCCAATGGTACGCGAAGGGTAAATTACAACCCGGTGAAGAATTTATTCATGAAAGTATTATCGGGTCAAAATTTATAGGTCGGATTGAAGCTGTAACAGAATTGAACGGTAAGCCGGCAATTATTCCAAGCATTGAAGGCTGGGCAAGAGTATTCGGTTATAATACCATTACCATTGATGATGATGATCCGTATGCACACGGGTTTCAGGTTATTTAGAAATTAGAAGAAAATATGTCAGCTCAAAAAGAAATAGTCATTGTTGGAGGCGGGGTAATTGGACTTTGTTCGGCTTATTATTTAAGTAAGGCTGGGCATAAGATTACCATTATCGATAAATCTGACATGTTGAGCAGTTGTTCAATTGGTAATGCGGGTATGATTGTGCCTAGCCATTTTATACCGTTGGCTGCTCCTGGAATGATTGCACAAGGAATTAAATGGATGTTTAGTTCTGAAAGTCCATTTTATGTAAAGCCAAGGCTGAATTTTGATTTAGCATCATGGGGGCTGAAATTTTATAAGGCTGCCAATACTGCTAAGGTTGAACAAGCCATGCCTGCATTACGTGATATCAGTTTATTAAGTCGAAGGTTGTTTGATGATTTGTCAAATGATCAGGACCTGGCATTCTCATTTGAAGGTAAAGGCTTGGTAATGTTGTGTAAATCTGAACAAACATTGGAAGAAGAGACTCATGTTGCACATCAGGCAAACGAATTAGGCATTAAAGCAATAGTGCTTAATAGGGAAGAGGTATGGCAGAAAGAGCCTGATCTAAAACCTGATGTGATAGGAGGAGTTTTCTTTCCGGGAGATGCCCATTGCTACCCCAATGCATTTGTACAAAGCCTTCTTGTATCAGTGCAAAAACAAGGTGTTAAAATCATCCGAAACACTGAGGTAAAAGGATTTACCACAACTAAGGATAAAATTGATGCTGTAATCACAGATTCGGAACATATTAGGGCTGATGAAATTATTGTAGCAGGAGGCTCATGGTCTTCACAGATGGTCAAAACTTTGGGCTTATCTATTCCGATTCAAGCAGGAAAAGGTTATAGTATTACTCTGGATCAACCTTCTGTAAATTTGAACTATCCATCAATTTTATGCGAAGCCCGTGTTGCTATGACTCCAATGGCGGGTAAACTACGCGTAGGTGGAACAATGGAAATCTCAGGTATTAATTCAGATATTAATTTGAAAAGGGTAGCAGGGATAATTAAGTCAGTGCCGGAGTACTTTCCGACAATGAGTTTGCAAATGCCGAAAACTGAACAGATATGGAGTGGCTTACGTCCATGTTCTCCTGATGGACTTCCTTATATCGGTAAAAGTCGCAAATACAAAAATTTGATTGTTGCCACAGGTCATGCAATGATGGGACTTAGTTTGGCACCAGCAACAGGAGTAATTGTTCAAGAATTGATTGATGGAAACAAACCTTCTGTCAATATTGATTTGTTCTCTCCGGATCGGTACAATTAAGTTAAAATAATATAAGAGGCATTAAAAATTGGTAACTATGAGAGTTATTGGGCACGGAGTATTGCTCCACTTCGTTGCCCGGCTCTTTTAGACATTAAAAGACAATTTTCTTTTTGCATTCACCTTCCTTAAACAATAAAGTTCTCTTTGCTTTTCCTGATGTAATGTTTACAATATTGGTTTGGCCTTCAAAATCGTCAATTAATACCGAATTCTGTAACTCTGCGTTTTGTAAGCCCTCGGGTAAAGGTATTTCCAGATAAACACTAAGAGTCATTCCGTTTATCTCTGTTCCAATAAACTCAAAAGGCTTAAGCTGTGATTTAGAGTTTTTAATTTGAAATGTTTGAGTTAAGTATTGCCTCAAACATGCTGTAAACTCTTTGGACCCAACAGTTAATTTCTTCTTGTATTTTTTATTCAGTGCAGCTTCTACATCATCCCAAAATATATTCATGATTACCTCTACAGACTTGTTTTGGCTGTTGTATTCCATTTGTGTCATCGAAGTATAAAATTTATGGCTATGGCCTTTTATTGAAATAAGCAGGAATAAAAGAATGAACAGAAGCTTTTTCATGGTGCAAAGCTATTGAATTTTAAATTGTTGCATAAATGAGGGTGGGTAATTACCTTAATGATTAAGAGTACATATCGAAAAACTTATTGAAAAGGCCTCATGCATTAGCAAAAGGCCTTTCCATATAATTCCTACTGAAGTTAAAATCGTATTTATTTGTTTTGTTGAGGTGCTCCAGATGATGCAGAGTTCCTTTCAAGTTGCATTAAGTTTGGTTGTTTTTCGCGCTGCTTTTGCTTGAAAAGTTGAAACTGTGATGCTACGGCTTGTGCTGGATAATTATTGTTTGTTAAATCGATATCGGCAGTTTCTTTAAATGGGTCTAAAACGAACTGTTTAACCGGTTTTTCGGTAACAAACAATTTCGAAACTTTCTGATTATTTTTTCTCCAAATTTCAGCAGGAATGCGAATAACTTCTTTAGTTCCGTCTTCATACTCCATTTGCATTATTAAAGGCATTACTAAACCACCAATGTTTTCAAAGTCGATTAAGTAAATATTAGTTGAAGCCGACGCTGCTTGTTTCTCACTTTCGTTTAAATTACTGACAAGAGCTTGATAACGTTTACGCTCCTGGTCTGTAATTGCTAAAGCATCGTATTTGTTATAGAAATCCTGTAACTCCGGAAAGCGGTCAACTCGGTATTCCTTAATACTGCTTTGATTACGTTGGTCCGACATGGAAAGCGGTGTTTCTTTTTGTTGTTTACGCTTAGCCGTTTTTTCAATATCAGGGTTTTGTGAATCGATTTTGTACCAGCTTACATTTTTAATGGCAATATCCACTGCATCGGTTCCGTAAAACCATCCACGCCAAAACCAGTCAAGGTCAACCCCAGATGCATCTTCCATGGTTCTAAAGAAATCGGCAGGTTGTGGATGTTTAAACTTCCAGCGTTTAGCATATTCTTTAAAGGAATAATCAAATAATTCACGGCCCATAATGGTTTCGCGCAAAATGTTTAAAGCTGTTGCAGGTTTACCATATGCATTATTACCAAATTGGATAATTGACTCAGAGTTCGACATGATTGGCTCTAACGTGGATTTATCACTCGACATATATTGAATTATATTGCGAGGCTCACCTCTTCTTGAGGGATAATTTTGTTCCCATTCCTGCTCACTTAAGTACTGTAAAAAGGTATTCAATCCTTCATCCATCCAGCTCCATTGACGTTCATCTGAGTTTATAATCATAGGAAAGAAGTTATGTCCAACTTCGTGAATCACTACTGAGATTAAACCGTATTTGGTATCAGACGAATAGGTGCCATCTTTCTCGGGGCGTGGGCCATTGAAGCAGATCATAGGATATTCCATACCTCCAACTGGTCCATTTACTGAAATGGCAACAGGATAAGGGTAGTCAAATGTATAACGCGAATAAACTTCTAAAGTATGAGCAATGGCTTGAGTAGAGTACTTTTCCCAAAGCGGATTACCCTCTTTAGGATAAGCTGACATTGCCAAGACTGTTTTTCCGTTTACGTTTACACCCATAGCATCCCAAATAAATTTTCGAGAGGATGCCCAGGCAAAATCACGAACATTATCTCCATAAAATACCCAGGTCTTTTTCTCCTTAGAATGAGTTTTTTCTTTTGAGCTTGCTTCGTCTTGAGAAACAATTATTATAGGTTTTTTGGTTGAGGTTTTAGCATCCTCAAGTAAGTTTAACTGTTTTTTACTTAGTACTTGCGCTGCATTTTGCAACACACCGGTTGCCATTACAATGTGATCAGCAGGAACAGTAATACTTACTTTGTAATCACCAAATTCAAGAGCAAATTCACCAGTGCCTAAAAATTGTTTATGCTGCCATCCGTTTACATCGTCATAAACACAAAGACGAGGGAACCATTGGGCCATTTCATAAATATAGTTGCCATCTTCGGCAAAGTATTCCATCGATCCACGCCCACCGTTTTTACGTGAATCATTGATATAGTTAAACCAATCAACAGAAAAACTAAATGTTGCACCTGGCTTTAGCGGTTGAGGTAAGTCAACACGCATCATCGTTTTGTTGATGGTAAACAATAAGGTTTTGCCAGTAGCATCTTTTACCGATCTGATCTGGTAACCGAGTTTGGTTTTAGGATTCACTAATCGTTCAAAGCCTTCAAAACTCATGTTTTCAACCTTGCCATTCGTTTGTGTTAGGTAGCTATCTGAGTTAGTGGCATAAATGTTCTGATCAAGCTGAATCCATAAGTAAGTCAGTGCATCAGGTGAGTTATTGTGGTAGGTGATGGTTTCTGAGCCAGTAACGCTCTGATTGTCATCGTTCAACTCCACCTTAATGTTATAATCAACTTTTTGCTGCCAGTAAGCATGACCAGGAGCCCCTGAGCCATTCCTATAATCATTCGGAGTAGGCCAAAGCTCTTGTAGTTGATGAAATTTGTTGTCGTTGTAAATGCCTCCTTGTGCAAATAAATTAAGTGAACAACAAACACAAAAAATAAATAGTAAAGCTTTTTTCATATAGTTTTAGGTTGATTATAATCATAATCGGGTCTAAAATAGTTGTATGAATTTATATAGAAAAACAGTTGTGGTAACATTTATATTGCAAAAAGAACTTGGTGTTAAAGACTTTAGCTAGTGCAATGTTTCCCTGTCAAAAAAAATAGTTTGTCGGAAATCGTTGCCACATCCAAATCATAGCCTGAATTAAAACCGGAACTGAAATAAGGTAGTTTATTGGTTGAGATTTGAGTTTCAGGAAACGAGCAAGCATGTAAATAATCAATAATATAGCTGTAATTATAATAATTTGACCTAGCTCCAGTCCGATGTTAAATGGCAAGAGAGTAGTGAATGCATTAAACTCCATACCCATAAATAAATCTTTTAATAACCGAGAAAATCCCATGCCATGGATCAATCCGAAAAAGCCTGAAAATAACACCCGATAGTTATTTAGTAGAGGAATAAATAAATTCTCAATACAGGTAAAAAAAATGGTAAAGGCAATCAAAAATTCAACTATGGCACCATCTATAATAATGAGGTTAAGTGCACAAAGAGCAAGTGTAATAGAGTGGGCGATAGTAAAGGAGGTGATTATCCAAAAAATCTTTTTCCGATCTTTAATATCATAAATAGCACAAATTGCAAAAAGGAAGAGGATATGATCGTAGCCTTCAAGATCGAGAATATGGAAAAAACCTTGCTGCAGAAATGTAATGAACTGATCCATGCAGCCAAAAATATATTCTTTCTCTAAATATTGAGACTTTTGATTAGCTGCTAGCTTTTAATGCGGTAGTTTTCAGCCACTTTTGAAAAGTTAGTCAGCTGAGAATCAACCCAACTTTCATCCTTGTTCAACTCACCAGCCATCATTAATGCAACCTCTCTGGCAATATTGATAGTAACCTGTGCATCTAATAAAAGAGCACGCGTTCGGCGCGCCAAAACATCCTCCAATGTCATTGCCATTTCTTCTCGAATCCCCCAAATTATTTCTGCTTTTAGATAAGGTAAGGAAGGATGAATTTTTTCTCCCAATTCTGGACAGTCAGCATGCAATTTTCTGAGGGGAACAATATCTGATCCATAATGACGCAGATCATCATTTGAGTCAATATTATCCGTCCAACCATGGATTTTTAAATCGCTGGTAATAGATTTACGCTCGGTAAGGGAGCCAACTAAACAAGCCTTATCAATCACATCTTCACCCATTTTTCGATAGGTTGTCCATTTGCCACCTGCTACGGTTATTAAGCCTGATTCTGAAATCAAAATGCTGTGATCTCTGGATATGGTTGCCGTGTGGCCTCCATTTCCATTTTTTACGAGGGGACGTAATCCGGCAAAAACACTTTTAACATCACTGGCCGTAGGGTCCTTTTCTAAGTAGCGAGCTGCATGTTTCAATATAAAATCAATTTCTTCAGGCAGGGCTTTGGGTTCCAGGCTGGGCTCGGTAACAGGCGTATCAGTTGTTCCAACGACCACTTTATTATGCCAGGGGATAGCGAATAATACCCTTCCGTCATCTGTATGTGGAACCATAATAGCGCTCTTTCCAGGTAGGAAATCTTTGTCTAAAACCAGATGAATCCCTTGGCTTGGTGCAATGATTTTTTTATGATTGGGATCGTCGGCTTGCATTAATGAATCTACAAAAACGCCAGTTGCGTTAATTACAACTTTGCTTTTTAGTTCAAACTCATTGCCTGAAAGAACATCTGTGGCCAAAACTCCCGCAATGAAATTTTGTACCTTAATGAAATTAGTTACTTTGAAATAATTGACAATTGTAGCTCCATGATCAGCCGCGGTTTGTGCCAGACTTATGGCCAAACGTGCATCATCAAACTGGCCATCCTGATAAATAACCCCCCCCTTTAAACTTTCATATTCTAATGTGGGTATATGTTTCAGGGTTTCAGCAACCGAAAGAAACTCAGAAGGGCCTAATCCTAGTTTTCCTGCCAATAAATCATAAAACTTTAGTCCAATGCCATAAAAAGGGCCAGACCACCAATTGTAATTAGGTACAATAAATGATAAGTTATGAACCAAGTGTGGGGCATTTTGAATTAAAAGGCCTCGTTCTTTTAATGCCTCAAGTACTAATGAAAGATTACCTTGCTGTAAATACCTTACACCACCGTGTATAAGTTTCGTTGATCGGCTTGATGTTCCCTTTGCAAAGTCTTCTTGCTCGAGTAATAACGTTTTATATCCCCGGGTTGCTGATTCAACAGCCGCACCCAAACCTGTGGCTCCACCTCCTACAATTATGATATCCCAGGTTTGCCCCTCCATCAGGTTTATAGCATCTAACATTTGCTGGCGCTTCATAACAGTTATTACTTATCCTCAAATTAAAAAAAATAAGTTTAGGTTTCTAAGCAAAGAACCATAATCTAAATTGACTTTGGTTTAAACAGGGCAAAATGTTAATTGTTATAAAGTTGAAAGGGTATAGTTATTTGATTATGAAACGCATTGTAATTATTAGCCTGGAATATATCTTTCTGTTTTTATTCTTGCTAGGACCGTTGATGAGGGTTGTGGAACAAGTAGCTCACTCTTATGGCCTTTATTTGCGGCCAATGGGACTTATAGGATTGTACATTTGCGGATTAGGAAGTATAGGGCTTACAATTACCTTATTGCTCGAAGAATTTTACTATCCTGATCCAAACAAGCCCAATATTGAATAATTTATTAACAAGCATTAAACCTTTATATAGTTACGTTGTCAAAATATAAAATTTGTTTAAACGTTTAATTAGGTAGTAAGTTGAACCGTTTCTTAAAAGAAATTGTGTTAGGTTTAGTTATAGTTTAGTTCGTAGAAGCCCCTTACCGTAAAAAGTAAGGGGCTACTTATTACTAATTACAATCGATTCCGGCTTTATTTTTCAACTATACAAATATGAATATTGAATTGCTGCAATCTTATTGCAAGGCTCTGCCATTTGTTACTGAGGTATAAAATGGGACGATTTGTGTTTTCTAATCGGGAATAAAATGTTTTGCGTTATGGGTTTATCCGGAGATTTTGGAGTTTCGGTTAAAGTTACTGATGAAGACTTTAGTTTAATGATTGAACGAGATGGGATAGTGCCTGCTCCATACCTTGCTCGTTATAAATGGATTTACATTTCAAACCCAAATGCATTGAATGAAGCTGAGTGGCAAAAAATAATTAAGGAATCATATGCACTTATAAAAGGAAAATTGCCCAAAAAGGTGCTTAATAGCCTGATTTAAAGTCGACTATTGTGTCGATATTCACAATAATTCGGGGCATATTAATTTGTTGGTGTTATCAGATGAAGCTAAATGTTTTGTTGTTGTGTAGAATTTAAGGCAGTGAATCTGTGTTCAAAAATGGCAATTTGACGCTAATTTGCATGATTCTGAATCCTTTCCTAAAACAGGTGTATATAATCGTATTCAGTATAATTATTTTTAACTAATTGTTATAAATTTTAAATAAAAATTAATCATTCCAAACCTTTAAAACACTCTAATTTTAAAGCTTTTTTAAAATTGTAAAACATTAATCAGCTAATGGGTTATTTGGTACGAAAATAGTACTATTTAAGACAAGGAATAAGTGAGTTTAGGAGTATTTTCTTTAAAGTTAATTGTTCCTTTTTTTGCGAAAACGTTTTTGTAAGTTCTTGAATTATAGTTTTTTAACGTAACTTAACATTTTAACATAACTTAGCTGTTTAATTATGAAAACTCAGTCGCACCATAGCCCACTTTATTGGTTGGTTGTGTTCTTTACAGGCCTATTTATTTTAGGGATTATGATTAAAGTAGTATCGTTTATGATTAATCCTAAAGAGGGACTTGGACCGGTTGTTGATTCAATTGGCTGGTACCTTTTCTTACCTGGCGCTGCCGGGCTATTAATTCTGATGTTGGTTCATGCCATATTTCAGAAGAAAATGGAATAGTACGCTCAAGGCTCTCCCTAGGCTCTCAGAGAAAAGGCGGTTTTACTCAAAACCGCCTTTTCTATTTATAGGTCTATAAAGAAAAATCCCAATCTCTTATGAAACTGGGATTAGTATTAAAAAACGTCAACTTATTTAAGGACGATTCAAGATTTTAAACTATGCCGAGCAGGTAACACATCCCTCTTCCATAGTACAAACAGGTCCGCTGATTTCCTCTTCAACACCAGTATGTTGTATTATAGGTTCAATTTGTTTTTCAGCTTGTTGTTCAACTGTAAATTTAACAGCAGCATTTGCCGCCTGTGTACGTAAATAATACATGCCGGTTTTTAAACCTTTTTTCCATGCGTAAAAATGCATTGAAGTAAGTTTGGCGGTATTAGGGCTTTGTACAAATAAGTTTAACGATTGGCTTTGACAGGTGTACGCACCACGGTCAGCTGCCATGTCAATTAAAGTACGTTGCTTAATTTCCCAAACGGTTTTGTAAAGATCCTTAATATTTTGTGGGATCTCTGGAATGTCCTGAATAGAACCTTCTGCAGCAATAATTTTATTTTTCATGGTGTTGTTCCACAAGTTTAGTGCAACAAGATCTTTCAATAAGTGCTTGTTTACAACAATAAACTCGCCTGACAATACACGACGAACATAAATATTTGAAGTATAAGGCTCAAAACATTCATTATTACCAAATATTTGTGAGGTTGAAGCCGTAGGCATTGGGGCAATTAATAATGAATTACGAATACCGTATTTCTTAATTTCTTGTTTAAGTGCCGCAAAATCCCAACGAGTAGAAGGAGTCACTCCCCACATATCAAATTGCAGAATGCCTTTTGATGCAGGTGAACCCTCATAAGTAGGATATGGGCCATCAACCTTCGATAGATCTTTTGATGCTGATAAGGCTGCAAAATAGATGGTTTCAGCGATTTCTTGGTTCAACTTCTGTGCTTCAGGAGACTCAAAAGGATGACGCAGCATAATAAACACATCCGCCAAACCTTGAATTCCTAAACCAACCGGACGGTGACGCATGTTTGAGTTGCGCGCTTCTTCAACCGGATAATAATTATTGTCAATTATCTTGTTAAGGTTCAATGTTGCCTGGTAGGTTACTTCGTAAAGTTTATTATGGTCAAACTCCCCATTGGTAACAAACTTAGGAAGTGCTAGAGATGCAAGGTTACAAACTGCAACTTCATCTTCCGAAGTGTATTCCATAATTTCGGTACATAAATTCGATGATTTAATTGTACCTAAATTTTTCTGGTTCGATTTTTTGTTAGCTGCATCTTTATAAAGCATGTATGGGGTGCCTGTTTCTATTTGGGCATCCATGATAGCAAACCATAATTCTTGTGCCTTTATGGTTTTGCGAGCACGATCCTCTTTTTCATACTTTTCGTATAGTGCCTCAAACTCTTCACCATAGGTGTCATGTAAGCCTGGTGCCTCATGTGGACAGAACAAACTCCAGCTGCCATTTTCTTCTACGCGTTTCATGAATAAATCAGGAATCCAAAGGGCATAGAACAAATCACGGGCACGGAGTTCTTCTTTTCCATGGTTCTTACGCAAGTCAAGGAATTCAAAAATATCGGCATGCCATGGCTCTAAATAGATTGCGAATGCACCTTTTCGCTTACCTCCGCCTTGGTCAACATAGCGAGCAGTGTCATTGAAAACACGCAACATTGGCACAATACCGTTAGATGTACCATTGGTTCCGCTAATATAAGATCCCGTTGCACGGATATTGTGAATGCTTAAGCCAATACCACCGGCAGATTGTGAAATTTTTGCGGTTTGTTTAAGCGTATCATAAATGCCTTCAATACTGTCGTCTTTCATGGTTAATAAGAAACATGACGACATTTGAGCTTTTGGTGTACCAGCATTGAAAAGTGTTGGAGTTGCGTGAGTAAACCATTTTTCCGACATCAAATTATAAGTTTTGATTGCCGATTCGATGTCTTCTTTGTGAATACCAACCGCCACACGCATATACATGTGTTGAGGACGCTCAGCAACTCTACCGTTTAGTTTAAGTAAATAGGAGCGCTCAATGGTTTTAAAGCCGAAGTAATCAAATGAGAAGTCACGGTCGTAAATAATGCTTGAATCCAGAATATCTGCATTTTCACGAATGATTTCAATTATATCATCTCCAAGTAATTGAGCATTTTGGCCTGTTTTTGGATCAACATAATTATAGAGTTTCTCCATAGTTTTGGAGAAGGACTTTTCAGTGTTTTTATGGAGATTGGAAACGGCAATTCGAGATGCCAATAAAGCATAATCAGGATGCTTTACAGTCAATGACGCAGCAGTTTCGGCAGCAAGGTTATCCAGTTCAGAAGTTGTAACTCCGTCATATAAACCCTCAATAACTTTTTTTGCCACATCAATTGGGTCAACGTGTACCGGGTCAAGACCATAATTGAGTTTTTCTATCCTGGCGGTGATTTTATCAAATTTCACCGATTCAGTTCTGCCGTCGCGTTTTATTACAAACATAGTTTAAGAGGTTAGAAGCGTTATTTTAAAAATAGTATAATTAAGTTAACAGATTGATTTTGTGTGCTTCAAAGTGCTGTTAGCTTTTATTAAAAGTCTTCATCTAAAGAGAAAATATTAGAGTCTTTATCAGACATTACACCGCTTTTTTGATAATCGCCAACACGTTTTTCAAAAAAGTTGGTTTTTCCTTGTAAAGAAATCATTTCCATGAAGTCGAACGGATTGGTAGCGTTGTAAATTTTGTCGTATCCAAGCGCAACCAACCAGCGGTCGGCAACAAACTCAATGTACTGCTGCATCAGTTTAGCATTCATCCCAATTAAAGCAACAGGCAAGGCATCGCAGATAAATTCTTTCTCAATATTTACAGCATCTGTAATAATTTCGTGTACCCGTTGTTGCGAAAGTTTGTTTACCAACATGCTATATAATAAGCAGGCGAATTCGCAATGTGAACCCTCATCTCTCGAAATTAGTTCGTTAGAGAAAGTTAAGCCTGGCATTAATCCGCGTTTTTTAAGCCAAAAGATCGAACAAAATGAACCTGAGAAGAAAATTCCTTCAACAGCAGCAAAGGCTACCAAACGCTCGGCGAAAGTTCCATTCTCAATCCAACGCAATGCCCACTCTGCCTTTTTAGTTACGCAAGGAACGGTTTCAATAGCGTTGAACAAGCGGTTTTTCTCAACAGGATCTTTTACATATGTGTCAATTAATAATGCATATGTTTCAGAGTGAATGTTTTCCATCATGATCTGAAAACCATAATAGCAACGTGCTTCAGGAATTTGTACTTCACTCATGAAGTTTACCGCCAAATTTTCGTTCACAATGCCATCACTTGCAGCAAAAAATGCCAACACATGCGAAATGAAGTGCCTTTCTCCGTCGTTAAAATTCTCCCAATCCTTCAAATCATGTGATAGGTCAATTTCTTCTGCTGTCCAGAAACTGGCTTCAGCCTTTTTATACATCTCCCAAATGGTGGGATACTTAATAGGAAGCAATACAAAACGCTCCTTATTTTCTTGCAAAATTGGCTCTTGAACGATTTCCATATCTATATCTTTTATACTTTTCTATTAATAACAATTAAAACCAACAATCGACAGTTTTACCACTCGCTCGGCAAACACCTGCGTTCAACACTACAACTAGGTTGAAATCATCAATTGTAAATATTGGTGGTTTAATTGGTTTGTAGTAATACTACCGCTAAAAATGATTTTTGTTTTCAATTTTAGGATTCTGCAGCAAGAATTCGGTAGGAATTTCTTCTGCGCAACGCACTTTTAAAGATTTGCTTTAGCTAACCGATTGATTTTGTGAACGGATAAGCAATTGCTTGTATATCCAAAGAACGAAATCAAAAGTAATTACAGACACCTATTCATATCTGATTTTCTTTTCAACAAAATGTTAGAAACGTAAGGCGCTGAAATACAGAAAATTATTCTGCTATTTAAGCGGCAAAGGGTTTTAAATTTTTAATAATACGTTTTTTTAAGTATGGCAGTACTATTAAAGGTGTAAATAGATGTGTATTAGGAAAGTAACTTTTGACGAAGCAAAAATTCAAGTTGGTCATTGGCGCTTGCCAAATCTTCTGTCAATTGCTTGTTCATTTTTCTTAACATATACACGTCAAAACCGTTTTCGATATTCTGACGCAGTTCATATTCATCCCAGGGTTTGCTGATATAGCGGTAAATTTGACCTTTGTTAATAGCGTCAATTACAGCATTAATATCGGCATAGCCTGTCAATAACATTCTTATAGGGTCAGGGTAGGTGTCAAGTATTGATTCAAGAAATTCAATACCGGTAGTTTTGGGCATTCGTTGGTCGGTAATGAGGACATGAATCTCATTTTCTCCTAAAACTTTCAGGCCTTCTTCAGCAGAAATTGCTGTAAAAATGGTATAGTCTCTTCTAAAAGCTGCCCTAAAAGCGGTCAGGTTGTTCGGTTCATCATCGATATATAAGACGTTGATGTTTTCTTCACGCATAATCCTCAGAAATTAATTCAAGTACAAAGATTCGAATATCTAAGATAAAAATTTATATTAGAAAAGATTTTATTCAACTCCAAACCAATAAACATTAATAAAAGTTAAAGCCAAGAATCTCTATCATGAATTTTCCGTATGAATTACCGCAGTTAATCAACCAAAAGCTTCATTCTTCTCAAACGCAAAATAAAGACTATCATCCTGTTTTTTTTAGATTGGGCCATGAGCAGGACACTGCACAATTTTTAACCTTGCTCAGCACTAATCCTGTAATAAAAGTTTACGATAAGATTTTTGATCAGCTTGTTGAGTTAATGCGTATACGTCATGTCGGAAAACAACAATCAAATATTGAACAAATTATAATCGAATACTTGGCTGGAGTTCCATTAGAAGAATATGGGGTTTGGGTGTATTATCCTTGGAATAATAAAATAGTTCACCTATTGGATGAAGAAGAATTTATCGAAGTAAGAACAAGTAGAAATAAATTAAAAATTACAAAAGAAGAACAGGATGTTTTAAAAGATAAATGCATCGGTGTTGTTGGATTGTCTGTTGGGCAAGCTATTGCTATTACTATTGCAATGGAACGAGTGTGCGGTTCTTTGCGTTTGACTGACTTTGACACTTTTGAATTAAGCAACCTGAATCGAGTTAGGGCAGGAGTTAGTGAATTGGGTGTTTCAAAAGTAGTATATTGCGCCCGTCAAATTGCTGAAATAGATCCATTTGTTAAAATTTCATGTTTTGAACATGGAGTTTCGGCTGATAATATTAACGAGTTTTTAGGTGAGGGAGATAGCCAGATTGATTTGCTTATAGAAGTTTGTGACAGTTTGGAGATGAAGGTTATTGCTCGATTGGCAGCAAAAAATAAGTGCATGCCGATTGTTATGGAAACAAATGATAAAGGTATACTTGATATCGAGCGATTTGATATAGAGCCTGATCGTGAACTTTTACATGGAAGAATTGAGCATATTGAAGGTGATTTGAAGGAAATTGAAAAGCAGTTGTCTTCATTAAACCCGCAAGATCGGATTCAGTTTCTGGCAAAAATGATAGGAATGGAAAATATATCTGATCGCATGAAACTTTCTTTGCAGCAAATGGGTAAAACCATTAATAGTTGGCCTCAATTGGCCTCTGCGGTAGTTGTAGGAGGAGGGGCTGTTACAAATATTAGTCGTCGTATTTTATTGAACACCTTAACGAAATCGGGAAGGTATTTTGTTGATGTTGAAGAAATCGTTGCCTGAAATCAGAGAAATTTAATGTAAAATGATCGGAATCAGAGTTTTTCGAGCTATTGATGACCCCGACGCCTGTCAAAAGTATATTGAAGGACATCGTCGAATTTTAGAAATTCATGGCGTAGTAAAAATCACTTCATATAAGCATGATTGGGTAGATGATCCGCATACAATGGTGATTTTAGTGGAGGAGCAGGAAAGCGGAAGAGTGATGGGGGGAGCTCGGCTGCAACTTCGAAGAAGTGGTCAGAGTTTACCAATTGAATTGGCTTTGAGTAAATACGATCCTAAGATTTTAGAGATGGTACATCAAGCCGAATTAAATGGGGGAACCTGTGAATTATGCGGTTTATGGAATTCGATGGAAGTTGCAGGAATGGGTATTGGAAGTTACATATTATCCCGCATTGGGGCAGCGATATCTACTCAATTACCAATAGCAAGTATTTTTGTGTTATGTTCTCCGGTTACCGTTCGTATGGGAAGAAGAGTAGGGGCGGTAGTTGAAAGACAATTAGGGAACAATGGGCTTTTTTATTATCCAAAAGATGATTTAATTGCAACGGCAATGTTGTTGAGTGACTGTGATACGCTTCATCATGCTGATCCGAAAGAAAGAGAACTTATTTTCGATTTAAGAAAAACTCCTTTTCAACTTAGAACTGAAATTGGTCCTAAGGGACAATTTGACTTGGAGTATAATGTTTTAATTAAGAACCTAAACTATAACCTGGCCAATAGTTAATGAAAGTTATTCGTTATCTTCTTTTACTTTTATGTATTGCTTTGAGTTTTGTCTCTAAAGCTTATACCCCAACGACAGTAAAGGATGAATTTCAGGTTTATTCTTTAGGTAAATCATTAATGGTTTATGAAGATAAATCGGGTAATGAGTCCCTTCAGCAAGTAATCTCAAAATCTAAGTTTACTTTATGTAAAGAGGATGTTCCAAATTTTGGTATCAGTAAATCTGCTTTTTGGTTAAAGTTTTCCATTCAGAATACTACACCAAAAAGTCAGCTTTTGTTATTGATTGAAAATCCTATCATAGACGAAATTGAGTATTACCAGGTAAAAGATAATAAGACTGTTAATCAATTTGAGTTAGGCGATACTCACGCATTTAATAAACGGCAAATAGCAAACGCTAATTACGTTTTTCCAATATCCACCGATTCCAATAATTTAATTACTGTTTATATTAAGGTAAAAAGTAACGATCAACTGCAATTGCCGGTTTTTATAGGTACCGAGCAGGCTATTTATCAACAGTTGTTATTGCGCGATCTGCTGTTTGGAATATACTCTGGTATTATTCTCATAATGGTATTATATAACTTGTTTGTTTATGTTTCTGTAAAGGACAGCAGTTATATATACTACGTACTGTTTATTGTTTTTGTTGGCTTATCTCAAGCAACTTTACAAGGTTTTGGTTTTAGGTTTTTATGGCCAAATCAAAGTTGGTTTTCAGTTAACAGTACGATAATTATACCGGTATTCTCGGGTATAACTACAGGGCTTTTCATGAAGAAGTTCCTGCAAACAGCACTCTATGCCCCGAAACTCGATAAAGGTATTGATGTTTTTATAGGCGGTTACGTCTTGGCTCTGCTGGTTTGTTTAGCCGGATTTAACCATGAAGCGTTGCAGTTATTGCACTTGCAAGGGGCAATTGGATCCTTTTATGCCTTATATGTCGGTTATTGCATTCATAAAAAAGGAATTCGTTCCGGTCGGTTTTTCCTGATTGCAAACTCGATTTTCTTATTGGCAGTAGTAGTGTTTGTGTTACGTAATGTCAATGTTGTTCCTTACAACACTTTTACTTCGGTAATTCTTGAATTGGGTTCGGCATTTCAGGTTTCGTTACTTTCATTTGCTTTGGCCGATAAGATAAACACTTTGAAGAGGGAAAAAGAGCTTTCTCAAGAACAAGCTCTAGTGGCCTCATTGGAAAATGAAAAACTGGTACGGGAACAAAATGTAATGCTTGAGCAAAAGGTAAATGAACGAACCGAAGAACTGCAGCAAACCAATTCAGAACTTCAGTCTACTTTAAATCAATTGAAAGATACCCAGTCACAATTGGTGGATGCTGAAAAGATGGCCTCATTGGGGCAATTAACTGCGGGGATTGCCCATGAAATTAACAATCCGATAAATTTTGTCAGCTCTAACATAAAGCCTCTTCAGATGGATATTGATGATTTATTTTCTGTTATTGCTAAATATGAAGAGCTTGACTTAAGTTCAAATGCCGAGGAGAAGCTGAAGGAAATAGATCAGTTTAAGAAAAAGATTGATTTGGAATACGTTGGGAGTGAGATAAAATTGTTGCTTCAAGGAATTCAAGACGGAGCCGTTAGAACTGCAGAAATTGTTAAGGGATTGCGTAGCTTCAGTCGTTTGGATGAGAGTGAAATGAAGAAAATTGATGTTCATGAGTGTATTGACTCTACATTAATAATTCTTAAACATGTAATCCCTTCTTTTATAACAATAAAAAAAGAATATAATGCCGACAAGCAGATTGAATGTTATCCTGGAAAACTGAACCAGGCTTTGCTCAATTTGTTTAATAACGCCATTCAGGCAGTTGTGCAAACCCAAAATGAAACAAACCATTCAATCACTATTAAAACAGATTGTCAAGGTGATTTTATAGGTTTGTCAATTTCAGATACCGGTATAGGAATGCCTGAGTCTATTAGGGAAAGAATTTTTGAACCATTCTTTACTACAAAAGAAGTTGGACAAGGTACCGGACTTGGATTATCTATTGTTTATAAAATTATAGAAAAGCATCAAGGGAAAATTGAAGTGCAATCGATCCAAGGTGTGGGAACTACTTTTACGCTGCTTTTACCATTACAATTAAAAAACGAACAAATTTATGTAGCAGATGAAGTCTTCCAAGCGTAAAGTCATTCAAATCTTATATATAGACGACGAACTAAATAACCTATTGGCTTTTAAAGCCGCTTTTAGGCGAGAGTTTGAAATTTATACTGCTCAATCTGCTAATGAGGGATTAAAGCTGCTTCAAGAAATTCCTGTTCAGATAATTATTTCTGATCAAAGGATGCCCGGATGCTCTGGGGTTGAATTTTTTAGATCCATTGTAGATAGATATCCCGATCCTATTCGAATTTTAATCACAGGCTATACCGATTCGGAGGCGTTAATTGATGCGATTAATAACGGCCATATTTATCGTTATTTAAGCAAGCCTTGGGATGAAATGGAACTTCGTAATGCAATTCACAATGCGTTTGATACCTACCAAACCCGTAAGCAATTACAAGTTAATTATGAAGAGCTGCAAAAGACGAATGACGAATTGAGTAGATTTACGTACAGCCTTTCGCATGATTTGCGTTCACCTCTTATGTCGATTTTAGGCATTATCAAACTCTCTAAAATCGAACAGTCTGTAGTTGATCCTAATGGTTACCTTGACATTATTGAGCAAAGTGTAAATAAGCTCGATGGATTTATTTTGAAAGTAATTGAGTATTATCAAAACTCAAGGAGTGAAAATTTAAGTGAAACCATTGAGTTTGATACCTTGCTATCTGAGATAGTTGAGAACTTTAAGCTTCAAAATAATACAATTAACTACCAAACAGCAATTGAACAGCCGGTTCCGTTTAGGGGAGATAGCTTCAGGATTTCGGTGATTTTCAATAACCTAATTTCTAATGCTGTTAAATATCAACGAGTTGATGAATTGGTCCCTGCAATTTGGGTAAAAGTTAATGTTGATTCATCGCGAGCCTTGATCACTCTAGGCGATAACGGAATAGGTATTTTGAATGAGCATTTAGATCAAATTTTTAAGCTTTTCTTTAGAGCAAAAAATACTAAAAGAACAGGAAATGGTATTGGTCTTTATATAGTAAAAGATGCATTAACTAAAATAGGAGGAACAATTTCTGTTCAGTCTAAATTGAATAAAGGAACTGTATTCGAAATTTCTATTCCAAACTTGGCTGTGGAGGAGCGTGTGTTATGCGAATAATGGTGATTGATGATAGTAAAATAGATCTGTTTATTGCAGAACGCTTAATAACGCTGAGTGATATAAGTACTGATATTATTCTTTGCAGTTCTGCAGAAGACGGGCTTAAATATTTAAAGCAAAATTGTACGACTCTTGAGAAATTACCCGAACTTATTTTACTCGATATTCATATGCCTGAAATGGATGGTTTTGAGTTTTTGGAGGAGTTCGAGCAACTGCCTTCTGCACTTGTGCAAGATATTGGGGTGTTTTTGCTAACATCCTCTGTCGATCGGAAAGATCTGGCGCGTTCAGCGGCTAATCCTTTAGTTATGAAGCTGATCATGAAACCCTTAAATACTGAGGTATTAGCGCAATGCATTGAAAATTATTTTTTTAACCAAAATTAGTTCGTCTTTCAATAGTAAGTATTACAATTTTTCTTGCTAATTGTAATCATTCATTAATAATTCTTAAATAATAGTTATTTCTGAATAAATAAATTTGTTATTCAGAATAATTCTATGAATGCTAATTATTAACACCTGTGGAAATTTTTCTTAATATGACACCTTCCTTTTTTATAATTATATTGTCTTTCTAGAATAAAATCCCAAAAATAATTTTGATTATAATTTTATTAACTTTAAATTACTTATTATAATCAATAGATAACTAAATAAGTATAGAATTTAAACTTCTGTGCTTCTTATTTATCAATGTCTAACTGAAACTTTTGATTTCTTAACATCGTATAAAACTATAGAGAAAGTGTAGGCTATTAATATGCCTTTATGTTTCTTCATAACCATGTTCGGATTATTGATGCTACAAGCAATTGCTCTTAATTGGTTGTTGTTCAATTAAATGAATAAATAGTACAAATTAAACCATACCCGTTTTTCGGGAACCAACAAACTAACCTTAACTGATACTGCATGGAACAAAACTTCTACGCACAAACATTACGGTTATTAAAATCTTCCGGGAGTCCCTTTCGGTTTTTAATGATCTTCTTTTTTGCCCTTTTGGGTCTACTTGGTTCAGGCTTTGACGCTAAAGGCCAACAGTCTTCCAATGGCGCCTTATGTAGTGGTACACTCGGAAGTCCGGTTGTAACCATTGACTTTGGTTATGGAACTGCCAGTAGTAACTATGGGCCTCCTCTTGCTTCAAGTGTGACCAATTATGACTATTGGTATCCTAGTATTATTCCAATTGCTCCTGATGCAGGAGATGATTTGCATGATAATAAATATGCAATTCTTCCGCGCTTGAATTGGAATATAAGCCATAATGCTGCAAAGGATGGAAGCGGAAGGTGGACGAGTCCTGGGGCATGGCATATTTATAATCATGACCATACTTATTGGTTAGATATACAAAATGGTATAACTCCACGGACAGACGGTTATATGTATGTGGTTAATGCCGCTTATGAGCCGGGGATTTTTTATCAAGAACGCGTAGATCAGTTATGTGCCGGAACTACATATGAGTTTTCAGCTTATATTACTAACCTTATTAATGGTTCTTCATGTGGAAATAATGCAATTAAGCCAAATGTTCGGTTTCAAATTGAATCTACTACTGGTACAGTATTAGGTTATTATGAAACAGGGGATTTAAATCAGACAAATTGTAAAACATCTGCAAGTTATAATCTGCCTACCTCTAATCCAACAGAATGTGTAGCTGAAAAGGATCTTTGGCAGCAGGTTGGATTTTTATTTACTATACCAGCAGGTAACTCTTCGGTAATTATTAAGATGATTAATAATAACCCTGGAGGCTGCGGTAATGACTTGGCTATTGATGATATCAATTTTCGTCCTTGTGGCCCAACCATATCAATGCAGCCATCTACAGATAAGCAAATTTGTATAGGTGATAACTTTGATTTTTGGGCGGTTTTAGGATCGGGTTACTCAAACCCGTACTATGTTTGGGAAAAAAGTACAGATGGAGGAAATACTTGGTTTGATTATACAAGTCCAAGTACTAATAACAGGCTAACATTTACGAATGCTACAATAACTAATAGCGGGTATTATCGCGTAAGGGTAGGAGGTGATGCTACTTCGGTAACAAATGACAACTGTTATGTTATTTCAGATCCGGTGCGTTTAACAGTAATGCCGCTTCCATCGGTTAGTGTTACCGGCAGAAGTAGTTTATGTTTAGGAGAGTCAACAACCTTGGTTGCCGATCCAAGCAATGCTCGTAGTTATCAATGGTTCAAAGTTGGACAAGCGACTGCACTAACAGCAAAAGGTAATTTTCCAACATATACATTCACTGCAACCAGTGTTACTCAATCGGGTGATTATTATGTTGTGGCTTATAACGATTATAACTGTCAACAACAATCACAAAATTTCCATGTTACAGTTAACGCTCCACCTACACCTCAAATTATAGGTCCTACCAGTATTTGTAATGGAGATGAAGGTACTTTAAGAATTTCTGGAGTTACCAACGCAGTAGCTTGGCAGTGGTATGAATGGGATGGACAGAACCGTAGGGTATTAGATGTAAATGGAACAGGTCCAACATATACCGTTCGGGGTGGATTGCAGAGTGAGTATTCTGTACGTGTTACAGATGCCAATGGTTGTTCGGCTGAATCTCCTAAGTTTAAAGTTACCGGCGGACAGCCTATCAAAGGTAGATTTGGTTATGTTGGTGGAATTCCGCTGTGTGGAGGTAGTAGTACCACTATGTACTTCCAGTTAATAGGTAACGGTGTAGAACCAGGTTACTTCGCATGGTATAAGGATGGTGTAATTTACAGAGATGGTCAATGGCCTCCAAATACGAATCAAATTCAGGTGGTAATTACAGAACCAGGACGTTATCGCCTGTGGGTGGAAAACTTCAATGGCTGTACTGGCTTTGCTGAGGGATGGTTGGATGTGGTTGTATATCCTCCTCCTGTACCTGAAATTGTACAATCTGGTCCGGTATCATTTTGTGGTTACGCTGGTGCTGGAGTAACATTAAGTGTTAGCGGTAGTTTTAGTACCTATCAATGGTATAAAAATGGAGTAATTATTTCAGGAGCCACTGGTGCAACTTATTATGCTACTACAAGTGGTGATTATACGGTTTGGGTAACATCCAATAATGGTTGTACAGGAGGATCTGCAACGACTACTGTAACAGTAAACTCCGTACCAACACCATCAATTGCCCCAGCTGCAGGTCAATCTCCAACATTCTGTTCAGGCGGATCTGTTGACCTGGTAGCTACCCCGGCAGGGGCTTCAAATTATACCTGGTATCTTAACGGTACAACCCAGGTTCAAACCGGGCCATCAAATATTTTCCATGCAACTCAAGCAGGTAATTATACTGTAAAAGTTACCTCCGCACAATCTTGTGATGGTACTTCTGCTCCATTTGCAGTAACAGTTTACGATATTCCTAATCCTGTAGTTTCTCCGGGAACCTCAAGTATTTGTGCCGGAACTCCGTTGACATTATCAGTTGGTCCTATTGCAGCAGGAGCAATTTATACATGGTATAAAACAGGAAGTTCTACTCCATTAGGTACTGGTGCAACTTACCCAGTTAATGAAACAGTTGCAGGTACTTATAATTATTATGTAGTAGCTACATATTCGGGTGGTTGTTCAGAAACATCAAATAATGCCACCATAACGGTAAATGCATTGCCGAATACAACTATAACAGCTAGTGGTCCAGCAAGTTTCTGTGCGCCGGGTAGTGTAACATTAAGCGTACCTGTACAGGCAGGTGCCACTTACATATGGTATAAAGATGGAATTGCTATTGTACCTGCAGCTACAAGCAATCAATATATAGCAACCACTTCGGGTACATATACTGTAAAAGTAACCTATCCATCATCTACTTGTTTTGATACCTCCGATGATTTTGTGGTAACTGTATATGATTTCACGCCGCCGACTTTATCGACGACCACTTCAACCACCTGTAGTGGCAACATGGTAACCTTACGATTATCGAGTTACAATACCGGTGTTTATAGCTATCAGTGGCAACAAAGTGTAGATGGGGGCACTACCTGGACGAATGTATCAGGCACTCAGACCCTTGATGTAACTGCAGTAGGCACGTATAAATACCAGGTAGTGGTAGCCGAGCTGGCGCATCCAACATGTCCGAAGACGACCAACGTACAGGATGTGGTTATTAACGCAGTACCAACGGCGGTGATCACGAGCAATATCCCTGCTCAAGTATGTAAAGGCACAACTGTGGACTTAAGTGTAACACCGGCAGCAAATCAGGATTACCAGTGGTACATGGGCGCGGGCACAAGCAATCCGGTGGGCACCAACTCACCAACGTACACCACGGGAGTGGGAGGAACCTATCACGTAGTGGTAACCAACAGGACCAGTACCTGTAGCACGATCTCAGGCGACTTTACGGTAACGGTATGGGACATCACCCCACCAGTGATCGTATCGAGCACGCCAAGTTTATGTGCTAACGGAACGGTAACGCTGAGCATAACCGGAGGTTCGTATGTGCCGGGCTTAGTGTATACCTGGAAACAGGGCAGCACCACGGTTCAAAGTGGCGGTCAGACCTATGTAGCCTCAGCAGCGGGTACCTATACAGTAGAGGCAACAGATGCGGGCGGTCACTGTCCAAAAACGTCGAACTCAATTACGGTCAATCCATTGCCAACGGTGAGTCCTGTAACGCCAACCACGGTATCGTTCTGTGATGGCGGTAATGGCACTATCGGGGTAACGAATAATGCAAATTATAACTATAGCTGGACCAAAGACGGTATCAGTATACCTGATAATACCGCGAGTATCAATGTGATCGATGGCGGAGTGTACCAGGTAACGGTAAGCGATAAAGTGACGAACTGTCCGATCGCACCGATCAGCTTTACAGTGAATGAATGGACGTTTACAGCACCAACGCTAACAGCGAGTGCTTCAACCACCTGTAGCGGCAACACGGTAACCTTACGATTATCGAGTTACAATACCGGTGTTTATAGCTATCAGTGGCAACAAAGTGTAGATGGGGGCACTACCTGGACGAATGTATCAGGCACTCAGACCCTTGATGTAACTGCAGTAGGCACGTATAAATACCAGGTAGTGGTAGCCGAGCTGGCGCATCCAACATGTCCGAAGACGACCAACGTACAGGATGTGGTTATTAACGCAGTACCAACGGCGGTGATCACGAGCAATATCCCTGCTCAAGTATGTAAAGGCACAACTGTGGACTTAAGTGTAACACCGGCAGCAAATCAGGATTACCAATGGTACATGGGCGCGGGCACAAGCAATCCGGTGGGCACCAACTCACCAACGTACACCACGGGAGTGGGAGGAACCTATCACGTAGTGGTAACCAACAGGACCAGTACCTGTAGCACGATCTCAGGCGACTTTACGGTAACGGTATGGGACATCACCCCACCAGTGATCGTATCGAGCACGCCAAGTTTATGTGCTAACGGAACGGTAACGCTGAGCATAACCGGAGGTTCGTATGTGCCGAGCTTAGTGTATACCTGGAAACAGGGCAGCACCACGGTTCAAAGTGGCGGTCAGACCTATGTAGCCTCAGCAGCGGGTACCTATACAGTAGAGGCAACAGATGCGGGCGGTCACTGTCCAAAAACGTCGAACTCAATTACGGTCAATCCATTGCCAACGGTGAGTCCTGTAACGCCAACCACGGTATCGTTCTGTGATGGCGGTAATGGCACTATCGGGGTAACGAATAATGCAAATTATAACTATAGCTGGACCAAAGACGGTATCAGTATACCTGATAATACCGCGAGTATCAATGTGATCGATGGCGGAGTGTACCAGGTAACGGTAAGCGATAAAGTGACGAACTGTCCGATCGCACCGATCAGCTTTACAGTGAATGAATGGACGTTTACAGCACCAACGCTAACAGCGAGTGCTTCAACCACCTGTAGCGGCAACACGGTAACCTTACGATTATCGAGTTACAATACCGGTGTTTATAGCTATCAGTGGCAACAAAGTGTAGATGGGGGCACTACCTGGACGAATGTATCAGGCACTCAGACCCTTGATGTAACTGCAGTAGGTACGTATAAATACCAGGTAGTGGTAGCCGAGCTGGCGCATCCAACATGTCCGAAGACGACCAACGTACAGGATGTGGTTATTAACGCAGTACCAACGGCGGTGATCACGAGCAATATCCCTGCTCAAGTATGTAAAGGCACAACTGTGGACTTAAGTGTAACACCGGCAGCAAATCAGGATTACCAGTGGTACATGGGCGCGGGCACAAGCAATCCGGTGGGCACCAACTCACCAACGTACACCACGGGAGTGGGAGGAACCTATCACGTAGTGGTAACCAACAGGACCAGTACCTGTAGCACGATCTCAGGCGACTTTACGGTAACGGTATGGGACATCACCCCACCAGTGATCGTATCGAGCACGCCAAGTTTATGTGCTAACGGAACGGTAACGCTGAGCATAACCGGAGGTTCGTATGTGCCGGGCTTAGTGTATACCTGGAAACAGGGCAGCACCACGGTTCAAAGTGGCGGTCAGACCTATGTAGCCTCAGCAGCGGGTACCTATACAGTAGAGGCAACAGATGCGGGCGGTCACTGTCCAAAAACGTCGAACTCAATTACGGTCAATCCATTGCCAACGGTGAGTCCTGTAACGCCAACCACGGTATCGTTCTGTGATGGCGGTAATGGCACTATCGGGGTAACGAATAATGCAAATTATAACTATAGCTGGACCAAAGACGGTATCAGTATACCTGATAATACCGCGAGTATCAATGTGATCGATGGCGGAGTGTACCAGGTAACGGTAAGCGATAAAGTGACGAACTGTCCGATCGCACCGATCAGCTTTACAGTGAATGAATGGACGTTTACAGCACCAACGCTAACAGCGAGTGCTTCAACCACCTGTAGCGGCAACACGGTAACCTTACGATTATCGAGTTACAATACCGGTGTTTATAGCTATCAGTGGCAACAAAGTGTAGATGGGGGCACTACCTGGACGAATGTATCAGGCACTCAGACCCTTGATGTAACTGCAGTAGGCACGTATAAATACCAGGTAGTGGTAGCCGAGCTGGCGCATCCAACATGTCCGAAGACGACCAACGTACAGGATGTGGTTATTAACGCAGTACCAACGGCGGTGATCACGAGCAATATCCCTGCTCAAGTATGTAAAGGCACAACTGTGGACTTAAGTGTAACACCGGCAGCAAATCAGGATTACCAATGGTACATGGGCGCGGGCACAAGCAATCCGGTGGGCACCAACTCACCAACGTACACCACGGGAGTGGGAGGAACCTATCACGTAGTGGTAACCAACAGGACCAGTACCTGTAGCACGATCTCAGGCGACTTTACGGTAACGGTATGGGACATCACCCCACCAGTGATCGTATCGAGCACGCCAAGTTTATGTGCTAACGGAACGGTAACGCTGAGCATAACCGGAGGTTCGTATGTGCCGGGCTTAGTGTATACCTGGAAACAGGGCAGCACCACGGTTCAAAGTGGCGGTCAGACCTATGTAGCCTCAGCAGCGGGTACCTATACAGTAGAGGCAACAGATGCGGGCGGTCACTGTCCAAAAACGTCGAACTCAATTACGGTCAATCCATTGCCAACGGTGAGTCCTGTAACGCCAACCACGGTATCGTTCTGTGATGGCGGTAATGGCACTATCGGGGTAACGAATAATGCAAATTATAACTATAGCTGGACCAAAGACGGTATCAGTATACCTGATAATACCGCGAGTATCAATGTGATCGATGGCGGAGTGTACCAGGTAACGGTAAGCGATAAAGTGACGAACTGTCCGATCGCACCGATCAGCTTTACAGTGAATGAATGGACGTTTACAGCACCAACGCTAACAGCGAGTGCTTCAACCACCTGTAGCGGCAACACGGTAACCTTACGATTATCGAGTTACAATACCGGTGTTTATAGCTATCAGTGGCAACAAAGTGTAGATGGGGGCACTACCTGGACGAATGTATCAGGCACTCAGACCCTTGATGTAACTGCAGTAGGCACGTATAAATACCAGGTAGTGGTAGCCGAGCTGGCGCATCCAACATGTCCGAAGACGACCAACGTACAGGATGTGGTTATTAACGCAGTACCAACGGCGGTGATCACGAGCAATATCCCTGCTCAAGTATGTAAAGGCACAACTGTGGACTTAAGTGTAACACCGGCAGCAAATCAGGATTACCAGTGGTACATGGGCGCGGGCACAAGCAATCCGGTGGGCACCAACTCACCAACGTACACCACGGGAGTGGGAGGAACCTATCACGTAGTAGTAACCAACAGGACCAGTACCTGTAGCACGATCTCAGGCGACTTTACGGTAACGGTATGGGACATCACCCCACCAGTGATCGTATCGAGCACGCCAAGTTTATGTGCTAACGGAACGGTAACGCTGAGCATAACCGGAGGTTCGTATGTGCCGGGCTTAGTGTATACCTGGAAACAGGGCACCACCACGGTTCAAAGTGGGGGTCAGACCTATGTAGCCTCAGTAGCGGGTACCTATACAGTAGAGGCGACAGATGCAGGCGGTCACTGTCCAAAGACGTCTAACTTAATTACAGTCAATCCATTGCCAACGGTGAGTACTGTAACGCCAACCACGGTATCGTTTTGTGATGGCGGTAATGGGACTATCGGGGTAACGAATAATGCAAATTATAACTATAGCTGGACCAAAGACGGTATCAGTATTCCTGATAATACCGCGAGTATCAATGTGATCGATGGCGGAGTGTACCAGGTAACGGTAAGCGATAAAGTGACGAACTGTCCGATCGCACCGATCAGCTTTACCGTGAATGAATGGAAGTTTACAGCACCAACGCTAACAGCGAGTGCTTCAACCACCTGTAGCGGCAACACGGTAACCTTACGATTATCGAGTTACAATACCGGTGTTTATAGCTATCAGTGGCAACAAAGTGTAGATGGGGGCACTACCTGGACGAATGTATCAGGCACTCAGACCCTTGATGTAACTGCAGTAGGCACGTATAAATACCAGGTAGTGGTAGCCGAGCTGGCGCATCCTACATGTCCGAAGACGACCAATGTTCAGGATGTGGTTATTAATCCTGTACCAAGCATTAATGTTAATGCATTTCCTGCAAGCGGACTTTGTTCTGGTACTCCTTTCACGTTTATGATTTCTAATCCTGATGTTGCGAATGAAGAATATTTATGGAAACAGGATGGGGTAATTAAGGGCACACTTGCTGATATTTCATTGTCTGTAACTACAACCTCGGTTGTAACGTTAGAGGTAACAAATAAAATCACCAAGTGTAAACAATTTTTATCATTCAATGCTGTTTTTGAGGATTATGATGCTCCTGAGGTTACTTCTTCTGTCGGATCAACATGTGGGGATGGTAAGGTAACGCTAAGCATCAATCCTTATTTAAGTAATGTTACCTATCAGTGGAAACGCAGTATAAATGGTGGGGCTTACACTAATGAAGGGGGAGGGGAACAAAATTTTGTTGATCAATTTATTGGCTTAACAGCAGTTACTACGGTTAAGTACAAGGTTGAGGCAACAGGCCCAGCGCCTAATAATTGTGTTAAAGAATCGAATGAAGTAACAGTAGTGTTTAACCCTGAGCCTGATGTTACAATTAATGCAAGCAGTGCTTTAGATATCTGTGACGGCGAATCGGTAACGCTTAAAGTTGCAAACCCTGTTGCACTTGATACCTACGTGTGGAAAAGAAACGGAACAACACTGCTAGGGGAAACAAGTTCAAGTTTAATTGTTGATAACAGTCCTACAAAAGGTACTGCTATATATAAAGTTGAGATCACTCGTCCATCAACAACGTGTAGAGCCGAATCAGCAGAATTTACTGTTGTAATTCATAAGATAACAAAACCTGTCGTTTCTGCTGTGGGGCCTGATGCTGTTTGTAAAGGCGGTACCGTTACTTTACAATTCGCTCCTCAGGAAAGTAATGTTAATTACCAGTGGGAAAAATCCCTCGATAATGAGGTTACCTGGAATCCTATAATAGGTGCAACAAGTAATGTGTATATTACTGATGCTACAATCGATAATACGACAGCTCATTATCGCGTAAAAGCAACAGTAGCTTCTCCAGCAGCTGTTGCCGGTAGGTGCGAGCAATATAGCAATGCATTTAAAGTTACCATTTATGATTTACCAACAGTTAGCATTACACCTCCAACTGCAGAGTTTTGTAGAGGGGATAATGCAGATTTGAAGGTTGTTGGTCCAGATAATGTTACTTTGGATTATGAGTGGTATAATGGAACAACTAAAGTAGGTACTGGAGATACTTATAATGCAACACTTTCAGGTAACTACTCAGTTAAAGCAATTAACAAAGTAACCAAATGCGAAGCTGTATCTAATGTTGCTGTAGTTACAGTTAATGAATTGCCTAAGCCAATTATTACAGACGATGGAAATAGTGTAATTGATTTCTGTTCTGGAGGTAGTACGATTACTTTAAAAACAACAATTGCTTATGTTGAGTATGAGTGGTTTAGAGATGGGGTATCTGTATCGACAAGCCCTACCTATACTGTTCCAAATACAAACGACGGTAACCACACGTATTATGTTAGAGTAAAAGATTCAAAAGGTTGTTATGGCAATTCTGATGTTCTTAAAATTAATACCTTCCAACCTGTAGTAGTTGTAGATGGTCCAACCACGGGCTGTGCTGGCACAGGTAGAAAACTATCTATTATTCTTAATGGGGTGATATTAGAATGGTGGTTTGATGATGGAGTTAACCCTCCAGTTAAACTTGCAACGAATCAGCAGGATGTTATTGCTCTTACTACAGGTGATTATTGGGTGGTTGCCAAGGACGCAACAGGAACATGTTCAAAGACATCTGATAAAGTTAGAATCACGATTGAAGATATTAATCCTACAATAACACAAAATGCTCCAGTAAATAAGTGTGAGCAAAATGGCAATGCATTCAGATTAGACGTAAATGCACCATTTAATGATGCAACGAAATATGACTATCAATGGTTTAGTGTAGTGGGAGGTGTTGATAATATCATTAGTGGCGCAACCCAGAATACATATAATGTAACTAAGTCAGGTCAATATAAGGTAGTTGTTTCAAACAAATTTGGTTGTTCGGGAGATGTGACAGATGTTGTAACATTTGACCCTGTTCCTGTTGCCGATATAATCATGCCAGCCAATGGCTGTACCCCAATTGCAGGTGTTCAATTTACTGATAATACTAATACTAACGGAGCTGTGATTCCTGTTAATGGTTATGTATGGAACTTTGGTGATGGAACCTCATTTACTGGTCAAGTTCCACCATTGCACATATATTCACTTGCCGGAACTTATAATGTAACTCTAAAAGTTACAACCAATAAAGGATGTACTTCGGAGATGACCAGACAGTATATTTTCAGTGGTCACACTCCTGTTGTTGAATTTATTCCTGTCAACGGTGTGTTCTGTCAGGCAGATGAAGTACAGTTTACCAGTACCGGACAAACCACTTTTGGTACTGTGGGAACAGCTGCAACTGCAAAATATAAATGGGAAATAATAGATGCAGGCGGTGCTACAATAGCAACAATACTTGATGTTGCTGATCCTAAATATAAATTCCCGGCTGCAACGATTCCTAAAACCTATACTGTTAAATTAACGGTAACAACAGAATATTCTTGTTGGGATGATGTTGTTCATACTATTGTCATCAACCCAACTCCTTTGGTTACTTTAACTTTGCCTTCGGATATTTGTGTTGATGCTTCAGATTTGCTTTTAACAGGAAAAGGAACATCTAATTTGGTAGGTGGTTCTGAAAAATATGAAGCTTTAGCTCCGTACGCAGCTAATGTAACACAGGTTGGATCCGATTATTACTTTAACCCGTCAGGGGTTCCAGCGAATACGTCGGTAACGATCAGATACACTTATACTTCGGCTGATAATTGTCCTGCATTTACTGATGCTGTGATAACAGTTCGTCCAATGCCGTCTGGTGTAACCCTGACCCCTGCATTAACCCAGATTTGTGCAGACGGTGGTCCAGTTTTATTAACAGCTACAGCAACAGATGCAACTAGTTATGAGTGGCACAGTGTTATTGGAGGAGTAGACAATATTATACCAGGGGTAACAAAAAATACATACTCTACATCTGCTGCTGGGGATTACTATGTAATTGCGAAAAGCAAATACACTTGTTCTACACAATCTGCAAATGCCACAGTAATAGTAAATCCATTGCCGATGCCGTCGATCGGTTTGCCAGCCTCCTGTCTGCCAATTGGAGCAGCAAGCTTCTCGGGCAGTTCAACCGAAACGATTACCGGCTGGAGCTGGACAGTAGTAGGAGCAGAAGGTACGCAAACGTCGACCGTTCAGAACCCTAGCTTTAACTTTACGGCTTTAGGTGATAAGACAATCACCTTAGAGGTAACAAGCGATAAAGGCTGTAAAAAACAAGCCGTATCTATTTATACATTTGAAGGCTTTACGCCAGTGGCATCCTTTAGCCTTCCGGCCCAGTCATGTCAGGTGGATGCGGTTCAGGTGACCAATGCCTCGACCGTGAGCCCGGTAGGCACAGTAACGTATAAATGGGAAGTATTTGAAGGCAGCACACCGGTAACGGGGATGATAATTCCAGCGGTAGCGGCTCCACAGATCACGTTCCCTCAAGCAACGACCGTAAAAACCTATACTGTTAAATTAACGCTGAACAATTCAGCAAGCTGTTCAGATGAGCACAGTGAGGATATCACGATCTATCCAAGTCCGGCAGTGACCTTAGATCTGCCACAGACCGAGATTTGTGCTACCCCAGGCTTAACGTTAGATTTAACCGGCACTGGAAAATCTAATTTACCTGCAGCATCAGGGACAGAAGTGTACAGTGGCGAGGGCGTGTCATTGGTGGCCGGCAAGTATGTATTCAATCCGAATGCAGTAACGGGTCCATTGCCAAAAGTGGTAGATATTACCTACACGTATACCTATACTACAGGAGTAGCAGCCATGCCAGGTTGTCCGGCCAGTGTGACCAAGCAAATCACGGTAAATCCATTACCTGCTATAGCAACGCAACCAGTAGGTGCAGCGATTTGTGCGGATGGTTCAACCGCGACCTTAAGTGTGGTTGCCAACATAGTAACCGGAGCGCCGTTGCGCTACCAGTGGTATGAAACCACTAGAGGGGAATTAACGGGAGAGACCAATGCCTCGTTGGTGACCGATAAGGCAGGAACGTATTACGTAACGGTATCAAGTGATCTGTCATGTGGGATAACCTCAGCTTCGGCTACAGTAACGGTAAATCCGTTGCCGATGCCGTCGATCGGTTTGCCAGCATCTTGTCTGCCAATTGGAGCAGCAAGCTTCACGGGCAGTTCAACCGAAACGATTACCAGCTGGAGCTGGACAGTAGTAGGAGCAGAAGGTACGCAAACGTCGAACGTTCAGAACCCTAGCTTTAACTTCACGGCTTTAGGTGATAAGACAATCACCTTAGAGGTAACAAGCGATAAAGGCTGTAAAAAACAAGCCGTATCGGTTTATACATTTGAAGGCTTTACGCCAGTGGCAGCCTTTAGCCTTCCGGCCCAGTCATGTCAGGTGGATGCGGTTCAGGTGACCAATGCCTCGACCGTGAGCCCGGTAGGCACAGTAACGTATAAATGGGAAGTATTTGAAGGCAGCACACCGGTAACGGGGATGATAATTCCAGCGGTAGCGGCTCCACAGATCACGTTCCCTCAAGCAACGACCGTAAAAACCTATACTGTTAAATTAACGCTGAACAATTCAGCAAGCTGTTCAGATGAGCACAGTGAGGATATCACGATCTATCCAAGTCCGGCAGTGACCTTAGATCTGCCACAGACCGAGATTTGTGCTACCCCAGGCTTAACGTTAGATTTAACCGGCACTGGAAAATCTAATTTACCTGCAGCATCAGGGACAGAAGTGTACAGTGGCGAGGGCGTGTCATTGGTGGCCGGCAAGTATGTATTCAATCCGAATGCAGTAACGGGTCCATTGCCAAAAGTGGTAGATATTACCTACACGTATACCTATGCTACAGGAGTAGCAGCCATGCCAGGTTGTCCGGCCAGTGTGACCAAGCAAATCACGGTAAATCCATTACCTGCTATAGCAACGCAACCAGTAGGTGCAGCGATTTGTGCGGATGGTTCAACCGCGACCTTAAGTGTGATTGCCAACATAGTAACCGGAGCGCCGTTGCGCTACCAGTGGTATGAAACCACTAGAGGGGAATTAACGGGAGAGACCAATGCCTCGTTGGTGACCGATAAGGCAGGAACGTATTACGTAACGGTATCAAGTGATCTGTCATGTGGGATAACCTCAGCTTCGGCTACAGTAACGGTAAATCCGTTGCCGATGCCGTCGATCGGTTTGCCAGCATCTTGTCTGCCAATTGGAGCAGCAAGCTTCACGGGCAGTTCAACCGAAACGATTACCAGCTGGAGCTGGACAGTAGTAGGAGCAGAAGGTACGCAAACGTCGAACGTTCAGAACCCTAGCTTTAACTTCACGGCTTTAGGTGATAAGACAATCACCTTAGAGGTAACAAGCGATAAAGGCTGTAAAAAACAAGCCGTATCGGTTTATACATTTGAAGGCTTTACGCCAGTGGCAGCCTTTAGCCTTCCGGCCCAGTCATGTCAGGTGGATGCGGTTCAGGTGACCAATGCCTCGACCGTGAGCCCGGTAGGCACAGTAACGTATAAATGGGAAGTATTTGAAGGCAGCACACCGGTAACGGGGATGATAATTCCAGCGGTAGCGGCTCCACAGATCACGTTCCCTCAAGCAACGACCGTAAAAACCTATACTGTTAAATTAACGCTGAACAATTCAGCAAGCTGTTCAGATGAGCACAGTGAGGATATCACGATCTATCCAAGTCCGGCAGTGACCTTAGATCTGCCACAGACCGAGATTTGTGCTACCCCAGGCTTAACGTTAGATTTAACCGGCACTGGAAAATCTAATTTACCTGCAGCATCAGGGACAGAAGTGTACAGTGGCGAGGGCGTGTCATTGGTGGCCGGCAAGTATGTATTCAATCCGAATGCAGTAACGGGTCCATTGCCAAAAGTGGTAGATATTACCTACACGTATACCTATACTACAGGAGTAGCAGCCATGCCAGGTTGTCCGGCCAGTGTGACCAAGCAAATCACGGTAAATCCATTACCTGCTATAGCAACGCAACCAGTAGGTGCAGCGATTTGTGCGGATGGTTCAACCGCGACCTTAAGTGTGGTTGCCAACATAGTAACCGGAGCGCCGTTGCGCTACCAGTGGTATGAAACCACTAGAGGGGAATTAACGGGAGAGACCAATGCCTCGTTGGTGACCGATAAGGCAGGAACGTATTACGTAACGGTATCAAGTGATCTGTCATGTGGGATAACCTCAGCTTCGGCTACAGTAACGGTAAATCCGTTGCCGATGCCGTCGATCGGTTTGCCAGCATCTTGTCTGCCAATTGGAGCAGCAAGCTTCACGGGCAGTTCAACCGAAACGATTACCAGCTGGAGCTGGACAGTAGTAGGAGCAGAAGGTACGCAAACGTCGAACGTTCAGAACCCTAGCTTTAACTTCACGGCTTTAGGTGATAAGACAATCACCTTAGAGGTAACAAGCGATAAAGGCTGTAAAAAACAAGCCGTATCGGTTTATACATTTGAAGGCTTTACGCCAGTGGCAGCCTTTAGCCTTCCGGCCCAGTCATGTCAGGTGGATGCGGTTCAGGTGACCAATGCCTCGACCGTGAGCCCGGTAGGCACAGTAACGTATAAATGGGAAGTATTTGAAGGCAGCACACCGGTAACGGGGATGATAATTCCAGCGGTAGCGGCTCCACAGATCACGTTCCCTCAAGCAACGACCGTAAAAACCTATACTGTTAAATTAACGCTGAACAATTCAGCAAGCTGTTCAGATGAGCACAGTGAGGATATCACGATCTATCCAAGTCCGGCAGTGACCTTAGATCTGCCACAGACCGAGATTTGTGCTACCCCAGGCTTAACGTTAGATTTAACCGGCACTGGAAAATCTAATTTACCTGCAGCATCAGGAACAGAAGTGTACAGTGGCGAGGGCGTGTCATTGGTGGCCGGCAAGTATGTATTCAATCCGAATGCAGTAACGGGTCCATTGCCAAAAGTGGTAGATATTACCTACACATATACCTATACTACAGGAGTAGCAGCCATGCCAGGTTGTCCGGCCAGTGTGACCAAGCAAATCACGGTAAATCCATTACCTGCTATAGCAACGCAACCAGTAGGTGCAGCGATTTGTGCGGATGGTTCAACCGCGACCTTAAGTGTGGTTGCCAACATAGTAACCGGAGCGCCGTTGCGCTACCAGTGGTATGAAACCACTAGAGGGGAATTAACGGGAGAGACCAATGCCTCGTTGGTGACCGATAAGGCAGGAACGTATTACGTAACGGTATCAAGTGATCTGTCATGTGGGATAACCTCAGCTTCGGCTACAGTAACGGTAAATCCGTTGCCGATGCCGTCGATCGGTTTGCCAGCATCTTGTCTGCCAATTGGAGCAGCAAGCTTCACGGGCAGTTCAACCGAAACGATTACCAGCTGGAGCTGGACAGTAGTAGGAGCAGAAGGTACGCAAACGTCGAACGTTCAGAACCCTAGCTTTAACTTCACGGCTTTAGGTGATAAGACAATCACCTTAGAGGTAACAAGCGATAAAGGCTGTAAAAAACAAGCCGTATCGGTTTATACATTTGAAGGCTTTACGCCAGTGGCAGCCTTTAGCCTTCCGGCCCAGTCATGTCAGGTGGATGCGGTTCAGGTGACCAATGCCTCGACCGTGAGCCCGGTAGGCACAGTAACGTATAAATGGGAAGTATTTGAAGGCAGCACACCGGTAACGGGGATGATAATTCCAGCGGTAGCGGCTCCACAGATCACGTTCCCTCAAGCAACGACCGTAAAAACCTATACTGTTAAATTAACGCTGAACAATTCAGCAAGCTGTTCAGATGAGCACAGTGAGGATATCACGATCTATCCAAGTCCGGCAGTGACCTTAGATCTGCCACAGACCGAGATTTGTGCTACCCCAGGCTTAACGTTAGATTTAACCGGCACTGGAAAATCTAATTTACCTGCAGCATCAGGGACAGAAGTGTACAGTGGCGAGGGCGTGTCATTGGTGGCCGGCAAGTATGTATTCAATCCGAATGCAGTAACGGGTCCATTGCCAAAAGTGGTAGATATTACCTACACGTATACCTATGCTACAGGAGTAGCAGCCATGCCAGGTTGTCCGGCCAGTGTGACCAAGCAAATCACGGTAAATCCATTACCTGCTATAGCAACGCAACCAGTAGGTGCAGCGATTTGTGCGGATGGTTCAACCGCGACCTTAAGTGTGATTGCCAACATAGTAACCGGAGCGCCGTTGCGCTACCAGTGGTATGAAACCACTAGAGGGGAATTAACGGGAGAGACCAATGCCTCGTTGGTGACCGATAAGGCAGGAACGTATTACGTAACGGTATCAAGTGATCTGTCATGTGGGATAACCTCAGCTTCGGCTACAGTAACGGTAAATCCGTTGCCGATGCCGTCGATCGGTTTGCCAGCATCTTGTCTGCCAATTGGAGCAGCAAGCTTCACGGGCAGTTCAACCGAAACGATTACCAGCTGGAGCTGGACAGTAGTAGGAGCAGAAGGTACGCAAACGTCGAACGTTCAGAACCCTAGCTTTAACTTCACGGCTTTAGGTGATAAGACAATCACCTTAGAGGTAACAAGCGATAAAGGCTGTAAAAAACAAGCCGTATCGGTTTATACATTTGAAGGCTTTACGCCAGTGGCAGCCTTTAGCCTTCCGGCCCAGTCATGTCAGGTGGATGCGGTTCAGGTGACCAATGCCTCGACCGTGAGCCCGGTAGGCACAGTAACGTATAAATGGGAAGTATTTGAAGGCAGCACACCGGTAACGGGGATGATAATTCCAGCGGTAGCGGCTCCACAGATCACGTTCCCTCAAGCAACGACCGTAAAAACCTATACTGTTAAATTAACGCTGAACAATTCAGCAAGCTGTTCAGATGAGCACAGTGAGGATATCACGATCTATCCAAGTCCGGCAGTGACCTTAGATCTGCCACAGACCGAGATTTGTGCTACCCCAGGCTTAACGTTAGATTTAACCGGCACTGGAAAATCTAATTTACCTGCAGCATCAGGGACAGAAGTGTACAGTGGCGAGGGCGTGTCATTGGTGGCCGGCAAGTATGTATTCAATCCGAATGCAGTAACGGGTCCATTGCCAAAAGTGGTAGATATTACCTACACGTATACCTATGCTACAGGAGTAGCAGCCATGCCAGGTTGTCCGGCCAGTGTGACCAAGCAAATAACGGTAAATCCACTGCCACAAATCACGACTCATCCACAGCCGCAATCGATCTGTGACGGGGAAGTGGCCACGCTGTCGGTAACGGCGACAATTGCTGCAGGTAACGTGTTTTATCAATGGTATGAACAGACTGCGGGCAAGCTGGCGGGTCAAACAGGCTCAAGCTTAGCGGTGACTAATGCAGGGGTTTATTACGTGGAAGTAACTAGCGATTACGCTTGTCCGGTGACATCAAACACGGCAGCGGTGATCGTGAATCCACTTGCAGAGGCTCATTTTGCAATCCCTGGTTCATGTTCATCTGTAAGTGGAACTGTATTTGATGCATCAGATAGCAAAGTGGCTCCTCCTGCTTCTATTTTAAGATACATTTGGAACTTTGGTGATGGGTCTCCTGTAGTTACTGTTACAACACCTACAGTTACACATCCTTATAATACGGTTGGTCAATATAATGTTACCTTAACGGTAGAAACCAACCAGACACCTGGTTGTTCAAGCACTACATCGCAGGCTTACACTTTTGTGGGTACTAGTCCGGTTGTTGACTTCAATATAGCCAACAGTGCTATTTGTGACCAGGATTCAGTGCATCTGCAAAGTACTGCAACCGTTGCTGTGGGTAATATTAAAACTTACGACTGGCAGTTCTTTGAAAATGGCAAACGCATAGGGGTTTTGGCTAAAAATCAGCCAGATATTTATGCAACATTCCCTAAAGATTCTGTAGATAGAAACTACGCAGTTAAACTAGTGGTTACTACTGAGGGTGGATGTGTGGATAGTTCAGCGTTAAAACCGTTTACCATTAAAGCATTGCCTAAGATTGTATTAGACATTGTTGACAAAGACGTTTGTTATGCACCTGGTCTGATTTCAATTAATGTTACTCCTTCAACAGGTGGAATATTAACCGGTAACGGAGTTGTAGCAGGAACAAATCAGTTTAATCCAATGGTTGCAGGAATTGGCAAACATGCGATTAGGTTTGTTTATACAGATCCATCTTCGGGATGTTTGAGTTCGATAACTGATACTATTTCAGTATGGGCATTGCCAACTCCAAGTATAACAACCGGAACAAATGCATTATGTAAGGGAGATACTGTTCTGTTAAAAACTCAAAAGGCTTCTTCTTATCAGTGGTACATGGACGGAGCAGCGATTGCAGGAGCTACAGATTCTGTACTTCAAGTATATAACGTAGGTTCTCATAATTATACAGTAGAGGTAACAAACCAATTCGGATGTTCAGCTTCTTCAACGGCAACTTTGGCAACTATTTACTCAAAACCAATTGTTGATTTCGAATTACCTGATGGCTGTTTAACAGATACTACAGTGTTTGTCAATCGCTCTACAAATGCTGATGGTAGTCCAATGAACTACTTCTGGAAATTTGAGGATGATCCTAATAAAACATCAGATATTTATTCAACAGACAAAGATGGAAGACACTTCTATATGTCTACAGGACCTAAGAAGGTTAAATTGGTAGTTACTACAGATAATGGCTGTACAGACAGTTTAACTAAAGTGTTTAATGTTAAAGGTGATACACCTCGAGTAAACTGGTACCTTAAGAACCGATCATCTGTTTGTGCTGGCGATAGCCTGACTTTAAGGGATACCTCAGTAATGCGTTTAGGTGTAAGCTATGACTATAAATGGAGATTCTTTGATGGGCCTACTGAAATCAATTTAAATCAGGAAGCTCGTAATCAGATCACTGTATTTATTCCAGATGTTTATGCTGGCAAAACATTGAGTGCAGAGTTAACCGTCACTCCAACTTATGGCTGTCCTGCATCGTTTACTAATTCGTTTGTTGTCTACAAAAAACCAACTGTAAGCTTTAGTTTGTCGATTGACAGCATGTGTGTGAATGATGCACCACTGCCACTCAATACAGGTACTCCAGTTGGCGGTGTGTACACAATCAAGGGTGGAAAAGGTATTTATAAGAATGTATTCTACCCTGATACTGCAGGTGCGGGAGTTCATGTAATTACATATACTTACACTGATCCGGTAACAAAATGTTTTACTGCAATTAATGATACAATTAGTGTGTTTGTAAATCCACTTGCAGTTGTGAAACTGGTTGGTACGAATAATGTTTGTGAAGGCACTAAAGTGAGATTAAAAGCGGAAGGCATTGGAAGTAAATACGAATGGAGAAGAAATAATGTAGTAATTCCTGGAGCTACTGCAGTAACGTATGATGCTACTACAGCAGGTTACTATCAGGTGCGTATTATCAATAACGCTGGATGTGATGATCTTTCTGATTCAGTTCAGGTGAATATCTGGGCACGTCCGGTAGCACTGTTTGATGTACCTTCGAGCTGTATGATTGATGCAATTCAATTTACAAATACCAGTTCGATTAGTGATGGTACTACTTTGGGATATTTGTGGAACTTTGGTGATGGAGCAGGATCAATTACAACCGTTCAGAATCCACTTTACAGGTTTAAGACCCCTGGATTGAAACATATTACATTGAAAGTGTTCTCTGTTCATGGTTGCGATTCAACTTACTCAATGGATGTAATGATTAGCGGTGAGCCTAAAGCTGAGTTTGTAATTACTTCTCCTCAGCCATATTGTGAGAAAGATGAATTGATCTTCCAAGATAAGTCGACCGTTCCAATTGGAAGTGTTCAGAACTGGCAATGGAAGATTTTCGGTCCATCAGGTAATCAAATTGTGAATAATAAGCCAATGAACGGCCCAACAATGGTGTTCAATCCGCCAATTATACAATCGAATGTTACTTATCAGGTGCGATTGATTGTAAGTACAGGAGCGTCATGTGTTGATTCGATCACTTATGGCTTTACCGTAAAACCAAGTCCTGTAGTTGCCTTTGCGCCGATTGACTCTGTTTGTTTGACGGTTCCATCCGTAGTTCTTAATGGTGGAACTCCACAAGATGGAGTAGGAGGAACTGGAGTGTATAGTGGTTTAGGGGTGAAAAACGGTAGTTTCTATCCGCAAAAAGTAGGTCCAGGTACGCATATTATAACCTATACCTTTACGGCAGCAAACTTCTGTACAGATACAGCACAACAACGAATTGTGGTGAATGAATCTCCTGTAATTGATTGTATGGACTTTGATGTACTTGTTGGAAATAGTGTGAAACTGGATATTAAGTTACTATCGAAAGAAAGTGCTAATTACACTTACAGATGGTCGCCAGCAGTTGGACTAGATAATCCGAATATCTTAACGCCAACGGTGCTTTCTGCGACTAGCGATATGACCTATACATTAACGGTAACAAATGCTGAAGGATGTGAAAGTATCTGTAATGTACATGTAAATGTATTGCCAGATCTTAAAATACCTGATGTAATTACACCAAATGGTGATGGTCAGAACGATACTTGGGATATACCAGGTATTGAGAAGTACCCTGATATTGAAGTTTATGTTTATAACCGTTACGGTGATAGAATTTACTTCTCGAGAGGTTATGTTGACAGATGGGATGGTATGCGTGATGGTAAACCGGTTCCTCCGGCAACTTACTACTACGTAATTAAGCCTAATAAAGATCAGCTTAAACCAAGAGCAGGGGCTGTAACAGTAATCTACTAACCAGGATAAAATCAAATACAAAGGCGATCTGAAAGGATCGCCTTTTTTAATTCTTATAAATATTGAATGAGTTTGGAATGTTTAAGGAGCAAATGCTAATTAGCCAGCAATTTGCTATAAATAGGGTTCAAGTACTTCAGCTAGCGATTCTCCCGATGCAACTAATCGAGTCTGTAAGCCTAATTTTTGGGCCGTTTCAATATGCTGAGGGCTATCATCAATGAATAAAGTTTCCTCAGGCGTGAGTTGATGATTGGATAGTACCTGTTCAAAAATAGTTGCGTGCGGTTTTCTAGAGCCCATTAAATGCGAATAGTAGTCCTTTTCAAAATAGCCCGACATATCATTAATATTCCATTCTCGTTTTAAATAATCTATTATCCAGTTGTAGTGAATTTCATTATTGTTACTTAATAGAAATGTGCGGTATTTGGTTTTGGCCTTTAACAAAAGTTCTAAATTTCCATCATCAATACCTATTAATAACGAGTTCCATGCATCAATAATTTCTTGATAGGTTGCTTCAGGGACGAATTTTTGTACTTCTTTAACGAAATCGTTGACGTTAATTTCTCCTTTATCCAGCTTGTCGAAAAGAGTTGATTGGGTTGTATGGCCAAAAAGTTCATCAATATTGTTTAATCCTAGTTTTTTAAAGGATTGGCTAGTGCGTTCAAAATCAATGGAAAAGATTACGTTGCCGTAATCAAAGATTATATTTTTAATTTTTTTCACTTAAATAAGAGTTAAAATGTTGTGATTTCGGGTGCAATTTTACATATTTGCGGACGATTTGAGAAACAAATCAGGACCCTTAGCTCAGTTGGTTAGAGTAGGAGACTCATAATCTTTTGGTCCGGGGTTCGAGCCCCCGAGGGTCCACTTCCTTAAAAAGCTTAATCTTTAGAGATTAGGCTTTTTTTATGGCCTGAGATGTGGGAATAAAATGGTTCTCAAATGGTAAAAAAAAAATAATATCCTTAATAACGGTTGATTAATAGATGCGAATCTAAAATAGTTTTCAGCAAATACCCGTGCATCCCCTGCGAATTTGTATCAATTTAAATTCTCAAGGGATTTTTTTTGAGGTTTGTATCCAACAAAACAAACTTTATTATGGAACACCCTCTATCAACCTCATAATTTGTACTTTTCTGAATGCATTAATACTCTAAGGCTATGCTTGTAAAAATAAACAAAACTAACTTTTAAAAAGAGGTCCATGTCAAAATCAGTCACATCAACTCGGGGAGCAAAAAGTCTCTTTCCCACTAAATGTGATGACAGGTGATCAAAGCCGATAAATTGGGACTGGTAAATTTTGAAGGAAAAGAAATTGTATCAGCTACCTATGAATACATTGATGATGCCGAAGAGGAACTTTTGCGAGTGAGCACTATATGATTAACCTGAAAGGCGAAATAGTAATTCCGCTAATGTATAAGGACGCCAGAGTTGCAAATGAGGGAACGATCGCTGTAATGATTGAACCTCAAAAAAGTCTCAATCTTAATTGAAAAACAAATAATGACAAGAAAATACTCTTTTTATCAGTTTTTATAGTATTTGTGACATGCAAGGAAAGCCTTCTGCAACTTGGTTTTTACTCCCAATATGGTGGGAAGATTATTTTATTGTTGCTAATCGGGCTCATTCTTTATGGAATTTTTTCAAAAGACAAACCAAAAAAGGTAAATCCAAAAAATATTTAAACACAAAAAAACTTAAACAAAAACGTATGAATCCATTTTTTTTAATTCCAATTGTTGTAGTAATCGCAGGTGTAGTTTTCATGATCATTATGAATAAAAAACTTAAAACTGCAAAAGCTGAAATCAATTTAGACTCAGAAAGAACCAAGTATGAACAATACAAGCAAGAACTCTTAACCCAAGATTTTTCAAAAGTAAAACAATGGATGAAGGGAGGGAATATTGATGCAATTACATCTGCTTCTGTTCCGCAAACCACGAGCAATAAAATTCAAGAATTGGTCACTGACGGATTAAAAAATGTTGCATTATCTACAATTGGTGTAAAGCTTAAAAGAATAGAGACCGATTGTTTTTGGGTTTTGAGTAGAAACGATTTACACTTTTTTAGCACCGATACAGTTGGTAATTTAGATGAACATATTGTGTTTGATAATTTTAGAATTGAAGAAGCCAAACTTCAATATGGCGGTATTTTGAAATCGCAATTGGGTGTTTATTCAAAATCATCCGAAGAATATTTGCCGATAACACATATTATTACGTTCAATATAGATGGAAGTCCTTTGTCTCTCGAAATTCACGATAGATTAAATTATACAGTTGACCCAACGGACATGCTTAATATGAAAAAGCAGTTGGAAACCAGAGCAAAATATCAAATAGTAGGCGAAAAATTTGTAAGTATTCTGCAGAATAAATTCCCCAATTTAAAAACAGCATAATCATAAATGGAATTTTTTTCAAAATTTATAAGTCCTTTCAAAAGCATAAGATTAAACGAAAAAAATGCCTTAACAGGCTATTTATTAGACCATATACTTGTAGGTACAATGTATGCCGAACAACAATCGGCATACTTGAATTCTTATGAAACAGGTTTAAGTAAGGCAAATATTTCAAAATTGGTTAAAACATATTGGGAAATATCCAACCAAGATGAAGCAATTGAAATTCTTCAAAGATTACACGATAGAAATCAAGATGAAAATCTAAATATCGTATATAGAGCTTTTGAAAACCAAGAGAATTATGTTGAAATTTTAAAATCAAATTTACCCGATGAAGAAGATGCGTTTGTATATTATTTAAACCTATTCAGAAAACTTAAAAATGTTGTTCCCGAGTTGAAAGAACTGAATGTAATTACAGATTTTTTTCAATTAAAAAAAATTAAAGATACCGGCTGGAATTATGGTAGAGGCGCGTTTTTAGCACGTTGTTGTTATGAATTGGGCTATCTTTCCCAAAATGAATTAATAGAATATTTAGCAAAATCCCACACTGAACTAAAAAAGTATTGTAGTACTTGGAAAGAATATACAACCAGCTATATTTTTGGAAGAGCTATTTGGGGTGGAAGCAATAATAATGGTATGATACAAATTGCAAACGACTTATTAAATAACAATAATAGTCCACTTAGAAATAAAACATACATCTAAAAATGCCGATCCCACAACCTGGTATTTATGAAGACGGGCTGAACGTCATAAATTCAGCGACAGGAATTCTATCGAACGGTAGTGCAAAACTGAACTTTTTGTGCTTCGATTTTCCGCCCTTCATAAATACCCGCACGTTGTGCGATATGCTAAACCAACATCGCTTAAATTGACAACTAAAATTTATGGAAGTTGGCATTGACAAAAAGCAGTTGATTTCTGACATCACCAATGAAAATGATTTAGCGAACTCTAAAAGCACAAACGCACAAAATGAAATTGCCAAAAAACTATAGTATAGTAGAAATGAAATTGGCGATAACCAATCTTTCCATTTTTCTTTTCTTAACAATTGCTTGGGTTTCTTGCGCTTGGTTTACCCGTGAAGAATGGCAAACTAAAAAACGTTGTGCAGAATGCGAAGCGTTGAAAAACCAAAAACAGCAGAGATTAATAGGAACTGTTGAAATTCTGTCAAACGGAAAAAACATTTTCACAGACCAACTCACAGGATTAACTTACAATCTAATTCCTTGCGACGTAAATTGTGAATCAAAAGAATTATTGCCTTTCGGCAAAATAGGTATAAAAGATTACGCTACAAGAAAACAAATATACTTCGACATTGAAGGAAAATATATTTCTGAAATAGATGAGGTTGTGTACAGCTTTGTTATCGTTCTAAATGAAAGAATATTTGTAAATCCTGAAGAAATCAAAGAAGTTACATTTGATGAAATCAAAGAAAAGTACACCGCTTTAGAGGAAGAAACCTTTCTACTCAATGAATCACATCATGCAGGATTACGAGCGTTCCTTCCATATTATTATTCTGAACAGCAACTTAAACAACCTATACCAATAAAAGAAGCAACTTGGGAAACAAGCGACAGCACATTGATAACAGTTTGGTTTGAACAAAAACCTATAAAACAAAACGAATGGACTCCAATAGAAAGTTACCAATGGAAAAAAGGAACGGAATTCTAACCAACACAATATAAAAAGCACATCGCACAACATCGCATCGTTTTCCGTTACGTACAATTCTTTTCTACTTGGTGTATCAATGAAGTAAGAACAGTGTTTAAGTTTGATCTGCTCTTTATTTACCTCAGTTAACTCTATGCTCCAATACTTATTGATGATTAAATGGAAATCAATGTTTCCTACAAATACAGCATGAAGATATTTTAAGGTTACGAGCATGTCTGAATGACCTAAACCGTTTTTTTAATCACAGAAAATCATGATAAAAAATTGAATATAAAATAGTTGTATATTTTTTTCTTTGGAGAAGTTGGATTAAATATTTAAATTAAAAATCAGAATACATCTCGACTTAATCCGCTTTTTGCTTTAAGCATAATTTAATAGAACACCATAAGAGCAATCCTTTACAGTTTTTGTTCGAAAATCTACGATCCTAAAAAGGTTAGTTTAATAATTAACATTTACTCGTCATGAAACATTATTTAATCCGTTTTTTTTCTACTCTTTTTATTCGCGCCCCTGCGATTCAATGGAATAAAACCATTAGTGAGGATAGTGCGATTTTAATATCCTTGAAATCTATTTACCTAATTTCTAAAGAACAATGAAAAATAAATTCCTATCGCTTTTATTATTAGCATTTCTTGCATTTCCTATAATGAGCTGTGAGAAGTCATCTGAGGAAATACAAAGTGTTGTTAAGCCGGTATCAAAGAGTACGGAAGCGGCTTCTGTTTATCATTATGAAAATCAAACATATGATTTAGATTATATAGATTTCAATCAGTGTAACGGCGAAGAAATTCACGTAACTGGACGGTTAAAAGTACTGTTTCATGTTACTGTAAATAATAATAATATTAAAGTTACACGAAATGCAAATACACAGGGATTAAGTGCCGTAGGATTAACCTCGGGTACCATATATCGGGTAATACAAATCGGAAACGAAGAGAACAATGGTACCTTCATAAATGGACAGTGGAATACAACTATGGTGGTCCATGATCATTTAATAAGTCAGGGAAAAGAGGAGAATTTTATGTTAAAAAGCCTAATCCATATTAGTGTTAATGCCAATGGGGAGTTTAGTGCAAATGTTGATAATTATAGTTTTGAATGTAATAGAATCTCGCTGATAAATTAAATTTCCAAGAGATGACTTAATTTTCCTTATAAAACAACCTATTGTAAATTAGGGACAAAGAACAGATTCATATCTTATAAAAGGTGAAAATGAAATTTCTTTGTCCCTAATTCTTTAGCTACAATTTAGGCAAAGCATATTTCAATTGATGCATATTCACGTCCACGAAGATATTTTAAGGTTACGATCGGAATGACCTAGCAACTGTTTAAGGATATGGATATCTTTTTTATGGGCAATCTTTAACTTACATTAAAAGTGCCAGTTCGGGATATTCTACTTTAGTAGTCGCATAATGGGAGTTACTATCTGAAGTAAACAAAATCTTCTTATCAATGGAATGAGCATTCATTTCCTCCTGATCATATGGTAAAAAGTAGTGTTTAATCTCATCAGGAGTTAGATGTTCATTTAACCACTCTCGTTCCAATTCTTTAGGAACAATCAAAGGCATCCGCTTCTTGGAATTATGAATGCGTTCCATCATTGGGTTAGCTGCAATCGTTAAGATGGAATAGCTATTGATCACTTTGCCTTCACTGTTCTTCCAACTATTATAAATTCCTGCCATTGAAAACACCTCACTCTTCTGAGGGAAGATGTAAAAGGGGTATTTCTCTTTCTGAACATGCATCCATTCGAAGAATCCTGTGGCAGGGATAATGCAGCGCTTATTTAGTATGTTGTACTTATAGGACTTTTTGTCGAATATTTCTTCACATTTAGCATTTAAAGTATTGTACTTTGCCTCATTCTCAGCAGCAAAGGCATTGAAAGGTCCCCATTGGTACAATTGAATTTCATCCGGTACTTCCTGCGTTATTACAGGCATTAAAGGGTGAGCAAACCCATTGACATGATGAGCGGGTTGAAACATTTCACCTTCATCGTTGAATTTTGCCTTGTACCTATTTTTTAATTCGTCTTTTCCTTTAGTTTGAGAATATCTATAACACATACATAACTGGTTAATTCCCAAACATAACAATTCCTGAATTCTACTTCCAAATTTCTCCAGATTTATTAAAATGCCGGACAAACTGCTACGGCTTTTGCCGCCGTCGAGTTTTTGCGACAAGAATATAAGGATCAATCTATATGGTATATGGCATTGCGGGTTATGGGGTTGCAACAGCAACAGGGGGGCATTACGCATGTACAATAATAAACATTGGTTCAGTGATGTTGTAGTCGGCGCAGGTATCTGCATTTTAGCTACGGAAATGGCAACCAACAAAAATATTAATTGTACCAAGTTATTACGATAAAACCGTTGGGCTTGGGTTGATCGTTAAGTTGTAAATATTGCAATACACCTTCGAACTTTTAATGTCTTTTTAATGTGATTTTAGTGATTTAATTTTTGTTAAAAGTCATTGAATTTCAGGATGTTTAATGTTATATTTATTTTACAGTATTCCTTTTCCAAATTAAAATCACTTTTATGAAAACTTCAACACTGATCGGTTTGACCTGGCTAACTATTGCCATAGGTTTAGAGTCCTGTAATAAAAATTCAGATACGATTCCAACTGTAATTAAAACAGAAACTCTTCCCAATTCAATTACTGCTGACAGAACTTTGGAGGAAGGAACCCAATACCTGATAGATGGTCAGTTGTATGTGAAGAACAATGCTGTTTTAACTATTCCTGCCGGTGTCACTGCATCCTTTGTTAAAAAAGATGATGCAGCTAGTAAAGGTGTATTGGTGATCACACAAGGTTCTAAATTAGTAGTAAATGGCACAGAAGATAAGCCGGTAGTATTTACATCTGCAGAAGTGAATAAAGCTCCTGGCGATTGGGGTGCTGTAATTATATTGGGGAAAGCACCTTTGAATATTGGTACTGGGAATGTTGAAGGATTGGTGGTTTCAGATGATACAAGGTACGGAGGCAATATTACGGATGATAACTCCGGTTCCATAAAATATTTAAGACTTGAATATTGCGGCGGCATAAATCCAGATGCTGAAGAAGAATGGACTATAGATAAAGTAAGTGGCTTTAGTTTGCACAGCGTTGGCTCTGGAACCACGATCGATAATGTAATGGTAGCTCACTCAAAGGATGATGGATTTCAATTTGTTGGTGGTACGGTAAATGTTTCTCACCTGATTGCCTATAATAACGGCGATGATGATTTTGATTTTGATTATGGATATACAGGCAAGATGCAATTTCTGATTTCTTACCAAACAGAACTCACTTCCAATCATGCCTTGAGATCAAATGCCTTGGAGAGTTATAATGATGCAGTACCTACACTAAATGCCCCGCTGACACGCCCGGTTATTTCTAATATGACCATTATTGGGCCGCAGGGGACGGAAATCACTAAAACAAATCTTAACCAGGGGGTTTATATACGTAAAGGAACCAGATTTGTTCTTCAAAATTCTATAATAGCTGAGTATCCGCAGGGTGGTTTAATGACTTGCCCAAGAACACGACCTGTTTTATTGCAAAATACAGGCTCTGAATTCAAGTATAACCTAGTACATAGTGACAATGTAGACAGGACTTTTAGCTACGACACAGGATCAGATCCTGCGGGATTTAATGGTATTGTTTCTGATCCTATGACGAGAGATTTTGCCTTAAATAGCACGAATCAAAATACGTTAATCCAAGCATCAGCTGATTTGAAATTAGCCAATATGTACAGTGCAAGTGGCCCTAATCTTACACCATTGGCCAACTCAGCGGCTTTAACAGGAGCTAATTTTGATGGTCCTAATTTTGCCAGCTTCTTTATAGTGGTGCCTTACAGAGGTGCTGTGGGTAGTAATAACTGGGCATCATCCAGTAATTGGGCTATGTGGAAGTAAGAGGTTAGTCTCGTTACTAGTACCATAAATAAAGCAGATAAAGGATACTTTATTCATTAAAAATCCCGCCTTTTCAGAGACGGGATTTTTGGTAAAATTTTTCACTGTTCAAACCAAGGTTCCAGACCTTTCTCAGCTTGAATATTTATCAATTTTACCTTTTGGTAAATATTCCATTAATATTGATCCATTCATGAGGTTCAAATTTATCTTCTGAGGTAATGTCTACATCACCATCGCCATCGATATCATGAGGACGTAACCAAAGAATCCAATTTGATACGTTATCATTGCGGTAACTTCCCATATTTGTGATGGTCACATCTGTAAAGCTATTCCCTCCATTATTCTTTAATAATTGCACATAATATCCTTGATAAAAAGAAAGACTCGTTCCGTCACCTGTTTTAGTGAGTAAAATATCAACTTTACTGTCGTTGTTAAAATCAAGAAAATTAACATTATAGGTTGCTCCATAATCTTTTACAACCGGTAACAATGTGCTATTGGTTAAAGTGTATTTACCTGTAGAACTTCCCCATAATATGGTTGGTTTAGCTGATGTTTGAGGATTTTGAGCTATTTGCTTATCATTGTCATGCCCCCCAAGCACCAAATCAAGATAGCCATCTTGGTTTAAATCATAAATTCCTGAAGAAAAGTAAGTCAAAGTAATATCAGAAGAGAATACTTTGGCGTCATAAGTGAAGTTTCCAGAACCGTCATTCTTCATGAAAATACCCTTTACATTTACCATGTTAGCGGTATAGAATAAATCTATATCACCGTCGTTATCAATATCACCGGCACAACCTGAATGTGTATATGGTAGGCGCGGAGTTGATGGGAGAGGGACCTCTTTGGTGGTAAATTTCCCGTTAAAGTTCATTAGTACTTTTTGCTTTTCTCCCGGGAAGGGTTCTTTGTCATAGCCATGAGCAATGATAGCAACATCCATCCATCCGTTTTTATCAAAATCGGCTAAAATAGCCTGACGGGCATGCACAAATCCAGGAACACTTCCATTAAAAACAGATTGATCCTTTTGATAAACTCCACCATTGTTTTTATAATAATGTGCATCAATTGGAACATTTTGATCAGTCATAAAGGAGGCCGCAATTAAATCCAGGTCTCCATCCTTATCAAAATCATAAAATGCACGAGCTGAAAACTCTTGTGTAAAATAACCACCATGAACCGATTGAAATATGGTTGATAGGTTAGTATAGAAGAAGTTTGATGGTTGTGCATACACATGGTATGAAGTAGTGAGGTTGATGCTCGAATTAGCCGATATGTTCGAGGTTTCTTCGGCATCATCGGCCTCTTTTTTACAGGCTACCAGACTCAAGAAAATGCATGTTACTTGTAAAAGTTTTCTCATATTAAAATATTTGTTTTGCGCAAAAGTATTAAAAATGAATAGACTGTAATGTCTATTTATTTCAAAATTAGGCCCAAAAAACTTTTGAAATAAATAGTTGGGTTGGGAGTTCGATGTCTTTTGATTTAAATCAAAAAAGCCCTGAGGTGTATCTCAAGGCCTTTTTGAATGTCTTATGTGTAATTGCTTTTAATTTTTGGCAGTTAAGTTTAACTCGGCCTTTTTATTTTCTAGTGTTTTTACTTCTTCTTTTAGTTTATCTATTTCTTTTTGAATCTTAAGTTCTGCTTCCAGTTTTTTAATGTTCTCCTGCATTTTTTTCAGGTCTTCCATTGTCTTTGGTGAATCATTAGCTGGTACGCTTTCGGATTTTAGCTGCGCCTTTTTAGCTTCTAACTCTTTTATTTCAGCATTTAATTCATCAATGTCCTTCTGAAGCTTAAGTTCTAATTCTAGTTTTTTAACATTGTCCTGCATTTTCTTCAGGTCATCCATTGTTTTCGTTGCAACTTCAGGTTTCTCGGTAGCTGCAGGTTTTGGTTCCTGCTTGACAGTAGTAACTGGCTGAACAGTCAAGGAGTTATCTGCAGATAATGTTTCAGCTGCTGCTTTAGGTTGATTGATTGCGGTGTTAGCATTAATCGTTGCTGTTACGGTTTTTTGTGCGGGCTGACTGGAAGGCAATGAGCTTTCTTTAGCAACAGTTTTATTTAATTCCGAATTTAACTGAGCTGCTCTAATTTCAATGCTGGAGATCTCAGCCGGGCTTATATATTTTTTTAAACTTTCAATAACCTCTCTCACTGACTTCTCTAAAGCAACGGCATGCATTTTATACATAGGTTTATATTCGCCATTTTCTTTAAATGCAATATCTTTTAAAACCAGGTCTTCAATTGGTGTAACCCAACTAGCTGTATAGGCATTGTTACCTGCTGCATTTTCAGATGAGTAAAAATCAGTCATTTCGAAATTGCATCGGCCGTTTCCGAATTTTAAAATCATAGTCCAAGTTAACTTATTGTAAAATTCAGAGGCATTTAGTTTGGTTTTGTAGCCAGCAAATGCTTTTGCAACAATAATGCCCTCTTTTAAATCGTCTCTATGCAGTACTTTGTTTTCAGCTAGGAAATTTACCTGAATCCATTCTTTTAATCGGTAATGCAATTCCACTTTAGTGGTGCTTGAATCCACTTTTATATCTCCTTTATAAGCTACTTTATTTGTGCTGTCACTCATAGGGAAAACTAAGCTTTGTGCAGATGTTGCAAGTGGAAATGCAAATAATAGTATTAGTAAAAATCTTTTCATAAAATTTACATTCAATACATTTTGTAACAATTTGGTTTAATTTAATGCAAGTAATGGTGCAGTTTGGTTAAGATGTAATACCTTAATTTGTGACTAAAGGTTTCAATTTTGTAAATAATTTTAATTAAATAGAAAATTTGGTTTGTTTTAATTAATGGGTTTCAAGTAGATACCAAATCAATTTTTTTATTATCTTAAATTCAATTAGAAAGCTCGATAATTAAAGGGTTATTAAACGTGAGATTTAAGTATTACTGGCTCAACTTTTGAGGTTATAATTTGAGTCAGTTTATGAAACTTATGTTACAATATTTACGTACAAAAGAAATAGATTTACCAACAAGACCATAACCGTAATTTTAATGAAAAAAATTTTACTCACTATAGTTATAGCCATTTTTGTGGTTTGCGTGCATGCCCAACAGCGCCCGCAGTACACATTATACATGCAAAATAACTATATCCTAAATCCTGCCATTGCTGGTATTGAGGATTATTATGATCTAAAGCTTAGCTATCGTTCTCAATGGGTAGGGTTAGAGGCAGCTCCTAAAACAGGGTATCTATCTTATCAAATGCCTATTGGAGATGTGGATGAGCGTCATCATGGATTAGGGGGCTATGTTGTTTCCGATAAAACAGGGCCAACGAGCCGATTGTCATTTGATGGCTCATATGCTTATCACCTTCCAATTACCAGGAAATTAAAAGTATCATTCGGTGTAGCAGCCGGTTTTACGCAATACACTACTGATGCAAACAGATTAACTCCTGCAGACCCAGGATTTGATGCATCTATTGTTAGTGGTACTCAATTCTTACCTGATATTTCTGCTGGTATCTGGTTGTATTCGGACAGATATTACGTAGGTGCTTCTGGTCTTCAATTGGTTCCAGCAACATTAAGTAACTCTACGGCTTCTGCTGCAAAATTGAATAAGTATCGTGCTCACTATTTCTTTACAGGAGGATATCGTTTCCCTCTTGGAGAGGATTTTTTGGCTACACCATCCATCATGGTTAAATGGATTGATCCTGCTCCAGCATCAATGGATTTTAACTTTAAACTGATGTTCCAGGAAACAGTTTGGGCCGGCGTGTCTTATCGTAAAGCCGACAGTTTTTCAGCGCTAATTGGCGTAAACATCAGTTCATTGATTAACGTTGCTTACTCATATGATTATGGGGTAAATGAATTGGGTGATTTTAACAGTGGTAGCCACGAAGTAATATTAGGACTGCAGCTTAACAACTCAGGAAAGCTGAAATGTCCGCGTAATGTTTGGTAGTCTTAAAAGAAATAAAATATAATATTATAAAAGCAACCTCCTCAAGGCTGCTTTTATAATATTAACGATGTTGTTGCAATATCTATCTGTTTAGACTTAGAGAAAGCTTTAAATAGTGACTTTTTTTTACTAAATTAAAGACACATTTATTAAGAAAGATCTGCCCTGATTACTGCAGAATCAATGCTATCTACTTAATAAAATTAATGCTCTCTAATCTAAATTTACATGCGCAGCTCTTCTCCACAAAAAAGGCTGGTGTTGTTATTATGCGCAGTTATTTCCTGTGTTATTTGCCCAGTAATAACATTCGCCCAGAACTCAAACAAGGGAACAGACTTTTGGGTAGGGTTTATGAGTCATATAGAAGGTGTTAATGGCCCTAGGGGGGCAGTGATGTCGCTTTATATAACTTCAGATGTTTCAACATCAGGCACTATCTCTATACCAGGTATAGGTTTTTCCCAGAGTTTTTCAGTTACGGCTAATTCAGTAACTACCGTCAGTATTCCTACGTCAGCTTATATTGGTAATCAACAATCCATTTTAAATCTGGGTATCCATGTGGTTTCAAGTCAACCAGTTGTGGTATATGCCCATATCTATGCTTTTGTTATCTCCGGATCTACATTGGTTTTGCCAACAAATACCCTTGGGCGAAAGTATATTGTTTCGAGTTATTTGCCCAATCAATATGAAGGAGGATCCTTTTCTCAGTTTCTTGTAATTGCAACAGAAAACAATACAACTGTTAGAATTACCCCAAGTGCAGCAACCTCAAATGGAAATGCATCCGGTGTTCCATTTGATATTGTAATGAATCAAGGGGATATATATGAGGTGCAGTCAAAAGGAGATTTGTCAGGATCTCTGGTGGAATCTATTGATAACGGAAATGGGAATGATACAGATAATTGCAAACGAATAGCTGTGTTTGGAGGGACTACATGGTCGCCATTAGGTTGTATTCAGGCGGATACTGGTGATAATCTTTTTCAGCAGATGTATCCTCTCAACTCCTGGGGGAAAGAGTTTGTTACTATGCCATTTAAAACGCGTGCAGGAGATTTTTTCAGAGTTTATGCATCTGAAAGTGGCACCACCGTAAATATTGACGGAACCAATGTGGTTATTAATTCAGGAGACTTTTACGAAACATCAATTATTAGTAAGCCCTTACATATTATTGGCAATAAACCAATTTCTGTGGTTCAGTATAGCATTACCCAGGTATGTGATGGCAATTTGGGAGATCCTGAAATGATCATTCTAAACCCTGTTGAACAAAACCTGAAGCGAATTACGATGAACTCCACAAGCAATTATCAGATTTCTCGTAATTACGTAAACGTGCTTATTAAATCTATTGCTAAAGATAGTTTTAAAATTAACGGACAAACTCCACGAAGTAGCTTTGCTCCCATAACAGGTACCAATTTTTCGTTCTTACAAGAAGAGATTTCTACGGGCAGTTTTACTCTAACTGCTGATTCTGGTTTTAATGCCATTGTTTATGGGTTTGGTGATATTGAGTCATACGGCTATTCTGCAGGATCAAATCTTGAGGATCTTGATAAAAAGATTATTGTACGCCAGAACAATATTCCTGTTACTGGGGCTTGTATTAATGAACCTTTAAGTTTCGAGGTGTCGTTACCCTATAAACCAATACGACTAGTTTGGAACTTAGGTAATGGTGTGATTGTGGCTGATGATAATCCGACAACTTTATCAACTCAGCAACCGTTTATTTATTTGTTTAATGGTGGTTCAGGTGGGAATATTACGAGTTATAGTCAACCTGGTCAGTATGCAGTGAGGGTTACCAGCACACAGGAAGGCATTCAAGGATGTCAAGCCATTGACGAAATGGTTTATGATCTTACGATAGAATCAATACCCGACATTACTGCTCAGACCAATACCGAAACGTGTGAGCGTGATGGGGTTATTAATTTGATGAGATTACTTTCTACAAGGCCAGGTCCCAATCATACTTTTTCAGGGACAGGGGTAAAGGATTCCTTGTTTTTTCCTATACAAGCCGGACCTGGTTCGCATGTAATTCAACTTCAATATTCAAGTGCAGGTGGTATTTGTAGTAAAACATTGTCTTTTAATATTAATGTTAAACAATCTCCAATTGCTAATGCCGGAGAGGATATTTCTATTGATTTGGGGCAAAGTGCACAGTTAATGGGCAGTGTAAGTATTGACGTAACCAGTTATATATGGTCACCTTCTGCTAGCTTGAGTAATCCGCAGAGCTTAAATCCTATTGCCACACCGATTGAAAATACGAGTTACATTCTTTCAGGAGTTGCTTCGAATGGCTGCACTTGCAGCGATACAGTAATAGTTCGTGTTTTTTCAGATCTTAAAATTCCGAATGTGTTTTCGCCTAATAATGACAATGTTAATGATACCTGGAAAATTGACGGTATTTTAAACTATCCTAATGCTACGGTTCAGGTTTATAATAGATTTGGGGATGAGGTTTTCTACTCATTGGGATATGGAATTCCGTGGGATGGAAGAACTAAAGGGCAGTCCTTACCGGCTGCAACTTATTATTATGTTATACGACCAAATAATCCAAGAATACAGCCAATTGCAGGTTCCGTTACAATACTGTACTGACTTTAGTTAACGAAAATAGAAAATCAACGAGGCTGCCTTTCAGACAGCCTCGTTGATTTAATCAGCCTCTACCGCTGATTCGTATAATTCGTCAATTTCATCAGCATATTTCTTTTCAATTATCCTGCGTTTTGCTTTTAAGGTAGGAGTGAGCTCACCCGATTCAATACTAAATGGATGACGTTTAATGATGAAGTTTTTAATTCTCTCAAATTTGGCCAATTCACCAGAAAGCTTCCTGATATCATCTTTAACCCAATTGATTATGCGCTCGTCTTCTATGAACTGATCAGGTTCATTAAAAAAGTCTTCATCTAAATCAAATGATTCACGAAGGGCATCATGGGAAGGAACAATAATGGCTGTAAGGTAATCTCTCTTGTCTCCAATCAAAAATATTTGTTCTACACGTGTGCTTTTCAAATAAGTGTTTTCTACCTGAGTTGGATAAATATTTTTACCATATGAGTTGATTAAAATATTCTTTATTCGATCTGTAATCTTAAGATTTCCTTTGTAGAATTTCCCTACATCGCCCGTATGAAACCATCCTTCGCTATCAATAACTTGAGCGGTTTCATTAGGTTGATTCCAGTAACCCTTCATAACGCAAGGGCCTTTAACAATAATCTCTCCTTCACTTGATTCAAATTCAGGATCAAAACTGTCATAAGTTTGTTTGGTAAGAATTTCTTTAGTATCGGTATTCTGTATTCCTACCACAATGCCCGGAATAACTCGGCCAACAGTGCCAATAATTTGACGGTGGTATTCAGTAACGGCCATAACAGGGGAGGTTTCAGTTAGTCCGTAACCTTCCAGAATCTTAATGCCTAAATTTCCAAAGAACTCACCCACATTTTTAGGTAAAGCGGCTCCTCCTGAAATCATGAACTTAAGCTTACCGCCGGTTTTCTCTTTTATTTTAGAGAATACCAGTTTTTCTGCCAGATTGTATTTTAAGGTAAGTGCTAAACCTAATGGTTTATTTTCTTCTCGTTTCTCACGTACAATTTTGCCAATTTCTAAGGCCCATAAGAATATCTTTGCCTTTATGCCGCCTTCTGCAGTTCCACTTTTAATGGCTTTTTCCGAAATTCTTTCTAATAAACGAGGAACAACACTCATGACTGTTGGCTGAACCTCCACCATGTTTTTACCCAATAATTCTAAACTTTGGGCATAAGCAATCTGACAACCTTTGGCACAACAAACGTGATAAGTTGCAGTCCTTTCAAATACATGGGATAATGGAAGAAACGATAAGAATACTTCGTCAGGAGTAATGACAGGAATCTGTATTAGGCATTCCTTAACATTGCTGATAAAGTTTGCATGGGTAAGCATGGCTCCTTTAGGGGTTCCTGTTGTACCCGAGGTATAAATTAAAGATGAAATATCATCCGGTTGGATAACCTCTCGCGCCTGAAATATTTTAGCGGAGAAATTAGGAAGCAGTTTTTTCCCTTCTTCTAATAGTTCACTAAAAGCCAAAATGTTTTTACTGCCTGAGTAATGGTGAGTTATTTTTTGATAATCATCAAATGCCGGAATGATGAATTCAAGTGAAGGACAGTTATTGGCAATTTTTAATACTTTTCTAAGTAAAAATTGATTGCCAACAAGCAATGTTTTCAATCCTGAATCGTTTATAATATGTTCTGTTTCGCTTTCTGAAAGAGTAGGGTAGATAGAAACATTAACTGCTCCGATTTGTTGTAATCCTTGGTCGTAAAAAACATACTTAGGGCAGTTTTCAATCAATAGACCCAATCGATCACCTTTTTGGATTTTTTTACTTAAAAACCAAGCTGAAATGGCATCTGCATTGGCCAAGGTTTCACCAAAACTGATTGATTTATAATTAGCACCATTTTTCTCTAATAGAAATGGATCGTTAAGAGATTTAACATTTTGAACTACATTTCTGAGCAGTTGAGGTAATGTAGTTCTTTCGGTTATTTGTGCCATATTTTTGCAACGGGTTTACTGAATTTTTGGAAAACAAGGCTTCAAATGTGCAAAAAAAAACTTCAACTATACAAGAAAAGGTTTCCGAAGAAAACGGAAACCTTTTTATTTTGATGTGAATCAATTAATTAAACTGAGAAGCTCTCTCCGCAGCCACATGTGCGGCTTGCATTAGGATTGATGAAATTAAAGCCTTTTCCATTCAAACCGTCGCTAAAGTCAAGCTCAGTGCCTGCAAGATATAAGAAGCTCTTCATGTCAAGGGCAATTTTCAAACCCTTATCTTCAAACATCTGATCGCCGGTTTTAACTTCATTGTCAAAATCCAAATTGTACGATAATCCCGAGCAACCACCACCTTGAACGCCTACTCGTAAAAAGTAGGTTTCGTCAAGATGTGCTTCTTGCATCAGTGACTCGATTTTAGATTTAGCTTTTTCTGTTATAGTAATCATGTGATTAGCAATAAGATGTAAGATGAGAAATGAGAGGTAAAGTCCTCAAATTTCACACCTCAGGTTTACTATTAATGGTGCGATTTTTCTAACTGAATAGGTTCCAGACCATTTTTAACACGGTAATCGTTAATAGCCGATTTAATTGCATCTTCAGCTAATACCGAGCAGTGGATTTTTACTGGAGGCAAAGCTAGCTCCTCAACAATATCCATATTGTCAATTTCCATAGCTTGATCAATAGATTTGCCTTTTAACCACTCAGTTGCTAATGATGATGATGCAATAGCTGAACCACAACCAAAAGTTTTAAACTTGGCATCGGTAATTACATTGTTGTCATCAACCTCAATTTGCAAGCGCATTACGTCGCCGCATTCCGGAGCACCCACCAAACCGGTACCCACATTTTTTTTGGCTTTATCGAGAGTACCTACGTTACGAGGGTTAGTGTAATGATCGATAACTTTTTCTGAGTATGCCATTTTAAATAAGTTTTTTTAAGTCTAAAGTAATAAGTGTTAAGTTGTTAGCTGAGTTTAGTTCTTGTTTATTGTGGAGAACCTTAATCTCAGTGCTAATCTTAGTGTTCAGCCCATTCAATGCTGTTAAGGTCAATGCCTTCTTTAAACATTTCCCAAAGTGGGCTTAAATCGCGAAGGTGATTAACGGCTTTTTTAGTTACTTCAATTGCATAATCAACTTCTTCCTCAGTAGTAAATCTTCCTAAACCGAAGCGGATTGAAGAGTGAGCAAGGTCATCATTTAATCCTAAGCTTTTTAATACATATGAAGGTTCTAACGAGGCTGAAGTACAAGCTGATCCTGATGATACAGCAAGATCTTTCATGGCCATCATTAAGCCTTCGCCTTCAACATATTTAAATGAAACATTAGAAACATGTGGTAAACGGTTTTCAGTGTTACCGTTAACATAGGTTTCTTCAAGTTCAGTTACAGCCTTTTCTAATTTATCACGTAAAGTTGCTAAGCGAACTGATTCTGTTGCCATTTCTTGCATAGCAATTTCACAGGCTTTGCCGAAACCAACAATACCTGGAACGTTTAATGTTCCTGAACGCATACCACGCTCATGACCACCGCCGTCAATTTGTGCTGTTACTTTAACGCGTGGGTTTTTACGACGTACATATAAAGCGCCACAACCTTTAGGTCCGTAAAGTTTATGCCCGGTAAACGATAATAAGTCAATACCGTCTGCATTTACATCAACCGGAATTTTACCAACTGCCTGAGTTGCATCAGTATGGAATAATACACCGTGTTTACGAGCAATGGCTGAAATTTCTTTAACAGGCTGTATAACACCAATTTCGTTGTTGGCGTACATTATTGAAATAAGAATGGTTTTGTCGGTAATGGAATCTTCCAATAATTGAAGATCAATTAAACCATCTGGTTTAACAGGAAGATAGGTAACCTGACCACCTAATTTTTCAATGTGATGCGCTGAATCTAACACACACTTATGTTCGGTTACCACAGTAATAATGTGATTACCTTTATCTTTATACATTTCAAACACACCTTTAAGGGCAAGATTGTTCGACTCAGTAGCTCCTGAGGTAAAGATGATCTCTTTTTCGGTGGCACCGATAATTTTGGCTGCTTGTTCCCGAGCATAATCAACAGCCTCTTCTGCAACCCAGCCAAAAGGGTGGTTACGGCTGGCTGCATTACCAAATTTATCGGTAAAGTATGGCAACATTGCTTCTAACACGCGAGGGTCCATTGGTGTGGTGGCATTGTTGTCAAGGTAAATAGGTAACTTCAACATAATTTGTAAATTGTCTAAATAAAGCAATGCAAAAATAATACAAATTTCTAACTTATGCCTTAGGCTCAGGTTTTAATTTGATTGATTTTTACAATTCTGTTATAAATTTTATCAATAAGATAAGGCCTGAGAAACGTTGTAGAGATTAAACACAACTCTTTCAAAATGGTTTTGCCGGCAAGTATGTTTTGCTAATATTCTTAACCAAGTTGTCAATATTGTACTTTTGCTGAATCAATAATTTAAACTTTATGTTGAGAATCGACCATATTGGTATTGCGGTTAAAAATCTTGAGTCATCATCAGCCGTTTTTGAGAAATTGTTAGGCAAACCAAGCTATAAAACAGAAACAGTTGAATCAGAAAGTGTAACAACTGAGTTTTTTGAGATTGGTGAAAGTAAGGTTGAGTTATTGGTTGCCGAATCAAATGACAGTCCCATTGCCAAGTTCATAGAGAAAAGAGGAGAGGGGATTCATCATATTGCTTTTGAAGTTGAAAATATAGTTGCCGAAATTGAACGTCTGAAAAATGAAGGGTTTCAATTTATTGCTGATCAGCCTAAAAAAGGAGCTGACAATAAAATAATATGTTTCCTTCATCCCAAATCCACTAATGGGGTTTTGGTTGAACTTTGTCAAAGTGTATAGTTATGAACGAAGGAGTAGTTAATTGGGTTATAAAGCCTTTTGATGAGCTGCTGGTAAACGAATTGTATGCTATTATGCAGTTAAGAGAAGAAGTTTTTGTTGTTGAACAAAACTGTCCGTTTCTGGATGCTGATGGCAAAGACCCTGATTGCTTACATTTATTGGGATGGGTTGATAAGAATTTGGTCGCCTATTCACGTATTGTGCCACCAGGTATAGCTTTTCAAACGGCATCTATTGGTAGGGTTGTTACTTCTCCACGCTTTAGAAAGAATGGTTTTGGTCAGCAATTAATGCAAAAGTCAATAGATGTTGCTGATGAATTAGGCTTCAGAGAGCTTACAATTGGAGCCCAATATTACTTGTTAAAATTTTATCAGCGTTTTGGTTTTAAAGAATTTGACGAAATTTATCTAGAAGATGGAATTAAACATGTGCACATGCGTAGGTAATTTCGGTTCAAAAAATATATGCTTAATTTCTTATTTTAATTTGCACATCTGAGAGGGGATTCTTATATTTGCGCCTCAATAAAATTATTGCGAAGATGAAAGCTGATATCCACCCAAAAAATTATAGATTGGTAGTGTTTAAGGATATGTCATGTGACTATGCATTCCTTACTAAATCAACTGTTGATACTCGTGATACTATCGTTTGGGAAGATGGTAACGAATATCCTTTAGTTAAATTGGAGATCTCTGATAAATCTCACCCGTTCTATACTGGCAAGATGAAGTTAGTAGATACTGCAGGTCGTATTGATAAATTCAAAAACCGTTACGCTAAAAAATAAGCTAGGTTTACCTGATATTAAAAGTCTGTTGAGAAGATCAACAGACTTTTTTTATTTTTGAATAATGAGAAACTATCTTTTGTTTGATGATCCTGGCGTTCGTCGGCAACTTTTACCACTTACATTTACCCGCCCAATAGCTGACATTCGAGTTGGAATATTAACCATTATTGAAAAATGGGCCTATAGTTTAAACTCAAAGCCATCTTATCTTACTGAATCATATTTACAGGAAAAATTTCCGTCAGTAATAGCTGAAAGAAATATTCTTATCAATGCAGCTATTTTACCTGATGATAATTTGGTGTCAGTAATTAGGGACTTACAAGAGGGTGAAGCCTTAAAAAATGGAGATACTTTACTTGCTGTAAATTTATCCAAGGAAGAAACCTCTCTGTTCGATCCTGAAAACTTTGTATCAAAGGCACAACCTATTCAATTTAAAATACAACAGATTGTTTCGCCGGCTTCTATTTTCCAGTTTAATGCCCAAGAAATTGCGAACGATTTTAATCTGTTTGCATCTAAAGTTTCTCAAACCTTACCTATAGGATCACAATTATTAGGTCGAAACATTTTTGTTGAAGAAGGAGCCAAAATTAACTTCGCGTTAATAAATTCTGAGACAGGACCTGTATATATAGGTAAGGACGTTGAAATAATGGAAGGTGCTATGATTAGAGGGCCTTTTGCGGCATGTGAAGGTGCTGTGGTTAAAATGGGGTCTAAGATTTATGGCGCAACAACTCTGGGTCCCAATACAGTTGTTGGGGGGGAGGTAAAGAACTGCGTTTTCTTTGGCAATTCAAATAAAGGCCATGAGGGTTATTTGGGAGATTCAGTAATTGGCGAGTGGTGTAATTTGGGGGCAGATACCAATAATTCCAACTTAAAGAACAATTTTAGTACGGTTAAAGTGTGGAATTATGCTGAAGCAAAGTTCAATGATACGGGTTTGCAAAAATATGGAGTAGTTATGGCCGACCATGTTAAAACCGCAATCAATACGGCTTTTAATACCGGAACAGTAGTTGGAGTTGGTTGTAATATTGCATGCAATGGCTTTCCTTCTAAATTTGTGGCTGATTTTAGCTGGGTGCAAAACGAGCAGATTGCAGAGTTTGATTTTACGAAATTTTGCAATACGGCTTCTTCAATGATGAAAACAAAAAAAAACGAGTTTAATGACACAGAAAGACGTATACTTGAACACGTTTTTGATACAACAAGAACACACAAACTATCCTAATTATAAATAATGAGACAGAAAATTGTTGCTGGAAACTGGAAAATGAATAACGATTTAAAAGAATCGTTAAAATTAATTTCTGAAGTGGCTAATATGGTTACTGATGAAGTAAATAATGACGCTGTAATTATTGTTGCAGTTCCTTTTACTAATATTTATGCTTTAGATCAATGGAAAAGTGGGTCTGAAGTTCATGATAAAGTTAAACTAGCTGCTCAAAATTGTAGCTGGGAAGAATCTGGGGCCTATACTGGCGAAGTTTCTGCCAGAATGTTAAAATCAATAGGTGCTGATTATGTAATTTTAGGACATTCAGAGCGTCGTCAATACTTTGCAGAAACCAACGCTCAACTAGCTAAAAAAGTTGACTTAGCTTTAACACATGAGTTAATTCCGATTTTTTGCATAGGAGAAACCCTGAGTGAACGAGAAAAAGGTATTCACTTCGAGGTTATAAAAGGGCAATTAAAAGAGGGTTTGTTCCATTTGATCAAATCAGTGTTTAGAACAGTAGTAATTGCATATGAACCGGTATGGGCAATAGGTACAGGCTTAACTGCAACCCCTGAGCAGGCTCAAGAAGTTCATGCATACATCCGTCAGTTAATTGCAGAAGGATACGATGAGGAAACCGCAGAGTCAATGAGCATTTTGTATGGAGGAAGTGCTAATCCTTCAAATGCCTCTGCTTTGTTCTCTCAAACCGATATTGATGGCGGTTTAATTGGTGGGGCTTCACTTAAATCACGTGATTTTACCGATATTATAAAAACTTTTAACGCATAATTATACTGCTTTTAATTAATCACTGATTTGTTATAAATAATTTAGAAACAAATCAGTGATTTTTATTTTTATAATAGCGGTAAGTTAAATATCTTGCTGGCCATAAGAGTTTAACCAATCATAGAATTTAAATAGATGCTCTCAGTATCCATGAATTACCTCGAATTAGTTTTTTTAGTTGATGACCCTGAAGGTTTTGTTAAGGATGTATTAATTGGCGAATTATCAGAGATCGGTTTTGATACATTTGAAGATACCTCTAAAGGGTTTAAAGCATACATTCAGGCGGATAAGTTTGATGAAACTGCTTTAGATAGTCAACTTCTACCTTATAAAGATCAATTCAAGTTTTCTTATCTCAAAAGTATTATTCCACACAGGAACTGGAATGAAGTGTGGGAAAGCAATTTTGAACCAGTTACTGTGGCTGATAAATTACACATCAGGGCAACATTTCATCCTGAGCGAAGTAATGAGTTTCCATTGGAAATAGTTATCGACCCTAAGATGGCTTTCGGTACTGGTCACCATGAGACTACCTATTTAATGTCGGAATGGTTGCTTCAAACTGAAGTGGAAGGGAAAAAAGTGCTTGACATGGGTTGTGGCTCAGGAATATTGGCTATATTGGCTTCTAAGCTTGGAGCCGAAGAATTGCTGGCTGTAGATATTGACCCGGTTTGCGTATCAAGTACAGTTGAAAATGCACAACTAAATGATATTGATAATATTGAAACGGGTCTGGGAGATATTGGTGATGTAAATGATACCGGTTTTGAACTGATATTAGCCAATATTAACCGTAATATTTTGATTCAACACATGGCACATTATGCAGACATGTTGGTTGATGAAGGAGAGCTGATCATGAGTGGCTTTTACGAAACGCCTGATCTGGCTATTATTCAAGAAGAAGCAGCTAAATACGATTTGAAATACATCAATCATTATACCCGTAATAATTGGGTTGCCGCCAAGTTTGTTAAATAGTTTCTGTTAGTTACTTACATTAGAATAAATTCTTGCAATGGTCCAATTTGTAAAACTGTTTCTCAAAAGAGACTTAGAGAAATTGAGCGCTGAAGTAGAACAGTATAACATTGACGAAAATTTGTGGAGGGTTGAACCTGTTATTTCTAACTCTGGTGGTAATTTGTGTTTGCATCTGGTGGGAAATCTGAACCATTTCATTGGTCATGTGCTTGGGAATACTGGTTATGTACGCAATAGGGACTTAGAGTTTTCACTTAAGAATGTTTCAAAAAGTGAGCTAATTACGATGATTAATGAAACAATTATGATGATTGACTCTGTATTGGCAAAAGTTAGTCCTGAACAGCTGAAAGAAAAGTATCCTATAGAAGTTTTTGGAGAACCAATGACAACAGAATACTTTTTGGTACACCTGGTAACGCATTTGTCTTATCATCTAGGTCAAGTAAATTATCACCGTAGATTATTAGATAATTAATCTACCGCTCTCTTGATTTTGAATAAATAAATGCGAATTTCGCTCGCAAATCACAATTCCGGCAAAAAACATGAACGTACATTTTATTTCAATAGGCGGTAGTGCTATGCACAATCTGGCTATTGCATTACATAAGAAAGGATATAAAGTTACCGGTTCGGACGATGAGGTTTTTGAACCATCCAAGTCGCGCTTGGCCGCACATGGTTTATTGCCTGATTCAATTGGCTGGAATCCAGATAATATACATGCTGATTTAGACGCAATTATTTTAGGGATGCATGCACGTGCAGAAAATCCGGAGCTGATTAAGGCAAAAGAACTGGGATTGAAAATATATTCCTACCCTGAATACATTTATGAACAATCAAAAAACAAAACCCGTGTAGTAATTGGCGGTAGTCATGGTAAAACTACCATAACAGCTATGATTTTACATGTGTTGCATCAAAATAATATTGATTGCGATTATTTGGTTGGAGCGCAGCTGGCTGGATTTGATACCATGGTGCGAATTACGGAAAAAGCTCCGGTGATGATTATTGAAGGCGATGAGTACTTATCTTCTCCAATTGATCGCCGACCAAAATTTCACCTTTATAAAGCCAATTTGGCAATTCTGAGTGGTATTGCTTGGGATCATATTAACGTTTTTCCAACATTTGCTAATTATGTTGAACAATTCAAAATCTTTTTAGATACCATTCAACCAAATGGTTTTCTTGCATATTGCGAGTTGGACCCGGAATTAAAAAAACTAGTAGAAAACTATTCACATCCGATATTTAAAACTCAAGGATATGGCCTTCCTGAATTTAAAGTTGAAAACGGAATCACTACGCTGTTGACGGAAAATGGGGAGCTTAAGCTTGAAGTTTTTGGGGAGCATAACTTGATGAATTTGAATGGTGCCCGTTTAATTTGCAATCAATTAGGAGTAAGTAACGCAGATTTTTATAAAGCGATTTCAAGTTTTAAAGGAGCAGCCAAACGTTTGGAGTTTGTTGATGGTAATGAGAAAACTGTTGTTTACAAAGACTTTGCTCATTCGCCATCAAAATTGAAAGCCACAACTGCTGCAATGAAAGCGCAATTCCCCCAGAGACGACTAATTGCTGCTATGGAACTGCATACTTTTAGCAGTTTGAATAAGAGCTTTTTGAATGAGTATGATGGAGCTATGGCTACAGCAGACGAAGCTTTGGTGTACTTCAACCATCACACAATTGAGCATAAAAAATTGGATCCAATTACAGAAGAGCAAGTTAAACAGGCATTTAACTCTGATAATATTAAGGTGTTTACCAATTCGCAAGAATTAGAACAGTATTTATTAGCACAGACTTGGGACAATGCCAACCTCTTGTTAATGAGTTCAGGCAACTTTGATGGGATTGACTTTAAGGATCTGGCAGCTCACTTGCTGAAAAAGTAATTTCAATAATCTTTATTGAGCACTGTCAAATTTTGGCAGTGCTTTTTTTCTGAAAAAAATGGTTTCAGTAATATTATGTAGCCAATGAAGGTGTCTATTCGCTGAAAGTTTCCAGGCGCTGAATCCGGTTAGAGTAGGAAGTAACTTATTTGTAGGTCATGATATATAAGTAGATAATCTATTTGCTACTTTATTACGGCTCGTTATCTTTGAAAGATATTTTTTTTAAATGCAAGAACGTACTAACCGTTTTAGAAACGAAGTAAAAGAACCTCAGGCAGAGAAAATTAGCCCCAAAGTCAAAATCAAATATCCCTCTAAGCAAGATGAGGAAAAGAAGCCGTTTTTCAGTGTGCCGGAAGTTAATCCGAAAGCAGTGAAAATTATTGGCTTGTTTTTACTCATCATGTCAGTGTATGTTTTGGTTGCATTTACATCTTATGTTTTAACTTGGGATGAAGACCAAAGTGTGGTAATGAAAATGACTTGGAGCAAAATATTTTCTCCGCAAGAAAATCCGGTTGAAAATTGGATGGGACTTTGGGGAGCAATGATTGCACATCAATTCATTTATAAATGGTTTGGGGTAGCATCGTTTATCTTTGTTTTTGTGTTTTTTATTCTGGGCTACCGTTTATTGTTTAAAGTGACGGTTTTCCCCATTGCAAAAGCGCTGGGTTATTCATTCTTCTTTTTGGTTTTTCTATCGCTCCTTGCAGGTTATTTAAATAGCTTTTTCAGCCCTGTTCCACATTTTCTGGAGGGAGTATTCGGGTATCAGCTTAATGTTTGGCTGGGTGCCACTTTAGGAAAAACAGGTATTTTAGGAATTATAATCTTTGCGGCTCTGGTATTTGTTATTATTGCGTTCAACCCGGACTTTTCTCCTAAAAAGAAACCCGAAGTTGAAGCGGAGCCTGATCTGCCTCGACGAAACAGGTTTGAGGACAATGTTGATGACCAGGAAATCGAGTTCACTCCACGTCGCGAATATTCATCAGCCAAAGGAGCAATAAAACCTAATCTTGCTTATTTAGAGGAAGAATTAGTGCCAGAGGTTAAAACCATAGAATTTGATCATGATTTGCCAGATACAGAGCTTATAGATGAGTTGGTTATAGAAGAACCTGAACAGTTGATGGAAGTTGACTTTCCTCCGGTTCAACAACCAGAAGAGGCACTGCCAATTGCCTCACCTCCAACGGAAGAACTGGAGTTAAGTATTGAGCAAACAGAAGAGGAGAAATTGGCTAACGACTTGGTGCAACAACATGGCGAATTTGATCCAACACTTGATTTAGCTTCTTACAAATACCCATCTATTGATTTGTTGGATAATCATGGTTCAAATAAAATTCATGTAGATCAGCAGGAGCTGGAAGCGAACAAAAATAAAATTGTAGATACATTGGGTCATTACGGCATTGAAATTGAAAAAATCAAAGCCACCATTGGTCCAACCGTTACTCTGTATGAGATTATTCCTGCGCCAGGCGTTCGTATTTCTAAGATCAAAAATCTAGAGGATGATATTGCATTAAGTTTGGCAGCCTTGGGTATTCGTATTATTGCTCCAATTCCGGGTAAAGGAACAATCGGTATTGAAGTGCCTAATCAGCACCCTGAATTGGTGTCTATGCGTTCAATCATGGCAACAGAGAAGTTTCAGACTACTACAATGGATTTGCCAGTGGCCTTGGGTAAAACAATTTCAAATGAAGTGTTTGTAGCAGACCTGGCGAAAATGCCTCACTTGTTGATGGCTGGAGCCACCGGACAAGGTAAGTCCGTAGGGATCAATGCACTTATTTCATCATTACTTTATAAAAAGCATCCTTCGCAGCTAAAGTTTGTATTTGTCGATCCGAAAAAAGTAGAATTAACGCTTTATAAAAAGATTGAACGTCATTTTCTAGCGAAGCTTCCTGGTGAAGGGGATGCAATTATTACAGATACCAAAAAAGTGGTTTACACTCTCAATTCGTTGTGTATTGAGATGGATAACCGCTACGAGCTTTTGAAAGATGCCGGGGTTCGTAACCTGAAGGAATATAACCAGAAGTTTATTTCCAGAAGATTAAATCCAGAAAACGGACATCGTTATTTACCTTACATAGTTTTGGTGATCGATGAGTTTGCCGATTTGATTATGACTGCCGGTAAGGAAGTGGAAACTCCGATTGCCCGTTTGGCTCAGTTGGCTCGTGCTATTGGTATTCACTTGGTTATTGCAACACAACGACCGTCGGTAAACGTAATTACAGGTATTATCAAGGCAAACTTCCCTGCGCGTCTGGCATTTAGGGTTACGGCTAAAATTGACTCCCGCACCATTCTGGATGCCGGAGGTGCTGACCAGTTAATAGGTAGGGGAGATATGTTGTTTTCTACAGGAGCGGACTTAATTCGTCTTCAATGTGCGTTTTTGGACACTCCGGAAGTGGAGAAAATTTGTGAATACATTGGCTCACAAAGAGGGTATACAAGCGCATATGAATTGCCTGAATACGTAGGAGAAGATGGAGAAGGTGCTGTTAAGGATTTTGATCCGAGTGATCGAGATGCATTGTTTGAAGACGCCGCACGTTTAGTGGTGATTCATCAGCAGGGATCTACTTCATTAATTCAGCGTAAATTAAAATTAGGTTATAACAGGGCCGGTCGTATTATTGACCAACTTGAAGCCGCTGGAATTGTTGGTCCTTTTGAAGGAAGTAAAGCTCGCGAAGTACTATATCCGGATGAATATTCGTTAGAACAATACCTCAATACTTTAAACGGAAAATAGTTATTATCCTTAGATTTGCATTCGCTTTAAACAAAACGACTTGTGATAAGTCTATAAATTATAAGAATCAATAAACGGAATGAAAAAATCATTTTTAATCTCGGCTTTGGTGATGGTGGTTTCGGCTGCAGGTTTTGCCCAGTCGCCGGCGGAAAAACAAGCAAAAGATATTTTGACAGGCGTAAGTGCTAAATATCGTTCTCTAGATGGTATTAAAACAGACTTTTCTTACACGCTCGAAAATCCTTCTGAAAAAATCAATGAAACGCAGAATGGTACTTTGTATATTAAACAAAAAACGAATAAGTACAAGGTGATTTTAGGTGGAACTGAATTATTTAGTGACGGCAAACTTTCATACACTTACCTGAAAGATGCTAAGGAAATTCAGATAAATAATTTGGAGAAAAATGGTGAAGGCCTTAATCCTGCACAGATTTTCACTATTTATGAAAAGGGATTTAAATACCTTTTAAAAGGAGAGAAGAAAGATGGAGCTTCGATTGTTCAATTAATTGACCTTGTGCCATTGTCGACCAAGCAGTTCTCAAAGATTGAACTTTCTGTTGATAAGAAATTGAAGCAATTAAAGCAGATTAAGATTTTTGATAAAAATGGCAACCGTTATACATACAAAGTGAAGACCTTTGTCCAAAATCCAAAGGTTGATGATACGTTCTTTGCATTTGATAAAAAGAAATTCCCTGGAGTTGAAGTGGTTGATTTGAGATAACAACCTTCTCAATGTTACTTTTATTAAATCCCAAATGCTATTTTAGTGTTTGGGATTTTAAATTTACTCTACTATGAAAATATGTATTTTAATTGTTGCTATTGGTATTCAGTTAAAGAATTTGTTAGTAAAGTTGATTTATGAAAATCTTAATCGTTTATCAAATATTCATTACCTCAATTATTTCAAATTAATGCTTTCCATTACTAATCATACATTAGAGAAACTAGAAACATTGCTTCGTGATTTGGAATATAAAGTACGTTACGAAAAAGGAAACTTTAAGTCGGGAGCTTGTTTACTCCAATCGACCAAAGTGGTGGTGGTAAATAAATTCATCACCCTCGAACAAAAAATAAATGCCTTGGTAGAAATTGTAAAGCAAATTAAAGCTGATGAAAGTTTGTTGGATGAAAAACAAAAGGCATTTTATTTGAGTTTGAAACAAATTAGATTAGAGCTTGAATAATAGAAATCCAAAGTTCTTTAACTAAGCAATGAAAATAACCTTTCTCGGAACCGGAACATCACAGGGAGTACCTGTTATAGCGTGTGATTGCCACGTATGTACATCGGCTGATCCTCGTGATACCCGATTACGATCTTCTGTCTTAATTGAATGGAATGGTTCAACGGTGGTCATTGACTGTGGTCCCGACTTTCGATATCAAATGCTTCGGGCAGGGGTAAAAAAGCTGGATGCTATTGTGTTTACGCATGAGCATAAGGATCATATTGCCGGACTTGATGATGTGCGTGCGTTTAATTTCAAGCATGACCGAGAAATGGATGTTTTTGCAGCCCCTCGGGTGCAAGAAGCTGTAATAAGAGAATTTGCCTATGTATTTGCATCAATAAAGTATCCTGGTATCCCCAAAATCAATTTGATAGAAATTGGCAACAAGTCATTTAATGTACATGGTATGGAGTTTATTCCTATTGAGGTAATGCATTATAAATTGCCGGTCTTTGGGTTTCGTATAGGTGATTTTACCTACATCACTGATATGAAAACTATTAAGGATGAGGAAAAGGAAAAGATAAGAGGAACAAAGGTCTTGGTTTTAAATGCATTGCAGCGAGAAAGCCACGTTTCACATTTGACTTTGGATGAGGCAGTTGCTTTGGCTGTAGAAATAGGAGCAGAGCAAACCTATTTTACCCATATCAGCCATCGACTAGGTAAACATGCTGATGTGGAAACTGAATTGCCTTCGGGAGTAGATCTGGCCTATGATAATATGGTAATAAACATGTAGTTGTTATTCCAAGTGTGGCCCTCTGGGGTATTCTCCCGCATTCTCAAGACTCATTGAAGTGTTAAATGAGTTAAGTTGTTTGCTAATAATTTTATAGAAATATTTTACCCTGCGTGTAAATTCGGTATTCCGTTTATTTTTTAAGTAAGCTGCATAATCTTCATCAATACTTACTTTAGCTGCTGAATTTGAAGTGTACTGTGATTTCTCGTATAACTTTCCTTTAAAATCCTCAATTTTATAAATATAAGCATTGTCGTAAATCTTAACGTAAATGTTGTAATCATACACTATTCTATTCAAATTATTCAGATCCATCATATTGAAATCCAAAGTCCCCTTTGCATGGATTAAACTATCAGTTTTGTTGCTGGCATTAAGGGGGGTGTTTTGAGTGGGGAAATTCTTAAGTATCCATTGTTTCGCCCGTACGTATAGTGTGTCTTTAGAAGTGTTATTGACAAAAACAGTATCCGTATAGGTAATTCTTTTGTTTATTAGTGGAAACTCAATTGACTGACCACTAGATTGGATAGAAATAAAAAGATAAAAAACGAATAGGTAAATTGATCGAGTAGTCATTTTTCAAAAATCTAGGGTTTTGTTTTCTTAAAAACCAATGGGCCCGTGTTGCCCTGCTCATCTTTGTAAATACCTCTTAAGGTTTTTCCATCCGGAGTTAGTTCTAAAATGTGTTCACCGGAAAGAGCCCATCCGGGGATAGCTTGTGTAACCTTAACTTTGTAAGTTACTTTATTGCCATTTATTATCCCTTCTCCAACTTCAACCATTGGTGTACCCTTAAACTCCAAATAGTGGGCTACTTTTATTTTGTTTGCCTCCTGAGAAAATATTACGTAGCAATGCTGAAAATTTACAGAGTTTGAATCAGCCCATAAACCACTAATGTTTGTGGCTTGTTGACGGCCTTTGTTAAAAGCGAAAAGCAAGAAAGTTCCGTTGAGCAGAATTAGTGGAACAATTATTTTAGTAAGTTTCATTGATTTTGGTTGAAGCTTCTAAAATAATTATTTTAATGAAACAACGAATAGGTAAGCGGATGATAGCAAATAATTATCCCTGAGTTAAAAAGCATACAGAGTCTTCTAAGGCTTCTACAGAATGCAATATTTCAGTTGGAATATCTGTATGGTCATACCTGGAAAGTTCTATATTCTTATCATCTTCCTTGTACACTACTTTACCATTAATAACAGTTAATCTGCTTGGCAAATGCGTTTTGTGCTCTTTTAGTGTCATTCCCTTTTTAAAAGTAAGAACCAACACTCTAAAGTGATCACCCGCATGCAGTGCACCTGCCATTGGATGGCTGGATGTTTCCAGTTTATGCAGTAAATCTTTAATAATCATCTTTAAAGAGTTAAATCGATTAAAAAGAAGAAAGCTGGCAATTCAACCTTAAGTTACCAATTATTAGTCCCTTTTTATAATATTTTGTTCATGAGTTGATTCTGCGGTTTGAGCAAAAAAAAAGCCCCCGTTCCATATAAGAACGAGGGCCAACTAACCACTTAAAACTAAAGAAAACCTCTAATGAATTACTAAATCCTCTTCATAGGTGTGTTTATGTTGGTGTGCTTTAGAGCTTTCATCCTCATAAAGCTGTTCAATGATATCGTTATTGTTTTTGTTAAAGCCAAACTTGTTCAAGAACATGTCGATGATCTTGTAAACAACTGGAACTACAATTAGCGTTAAAAACATTGAACTGATCAGACCGCCAATAATTACCCAAGCCAAACCATTTTTAATGGCAGCAGTTCCTCCGGTAGCAAGAGCTAAAGGAAGCATACCTATAACCATGGCAATGGTAGTCATTAAAATTGGACGCAAACGAGCATTGTTGGCTTCAATAAGTGCCTCGTTGGTTGTTTTTCCTTCTGCTTTAGACTGATTGGCAAAGTCAACAATAAGGATTGCATTTTTAGCAACCAAACCGATCAACATGATGATACCCAATATTGAGAAGATATTCAGCGAGTTATTGGTTAATGCCAAGGCCAAAAGCGCGCCAATTAATGCTAGCGGGATAGAGAACATTACTACAAATGGATATACATAGCTATCGTATAATGCCACCATGATAAGGTACACCATAACAATTGAGATTAACAATGCTACTCCTAAGGTACTGAATGAATCCCCCTGGTTTTCTGCATCACCTCCCATAACAAAGCTTACACCAGTCGGCTTTTTCATGCCATCAAGTTTTGCTTTAAGCTCCTGTGCAACCGTACCAGAAGGGCGGCCAACTACTTGTCCTTGAACAGAAACAGAAGTGCTCTTATCACGGCGTTCTAAACGACTTGGTCCTGAACCTTCAGTAATGTTAGCAAATTGCGACAGTTTTATAGGCTGTTGTTTGTTATTAACAAAGGTGATATCACCTACATCCTCTATGTTTTTACGGTTAAAGTCATCAAAACGAATGTTGATGTCATATTCGTATTCACCTTGGCTGAATTTAGCATCGGTATTGCCGCTAAAGGCCACTTGCATGGTTCCTCCCACAGCATCCATTGATAATCCCAATGCTGCCATTTTATCGCGGTCAACTTGAACATTAATTTCCGGATTTCCCTCTTCAACCGATAATTTGACATCTTTTGAACCTTTGATGTTTTTCAGTTCGGCCATTGAAGTTTTGGCAAAAGCCATAACGCTATCTAAATCGGCTCCCATAACTACAACTTCCACAGGAGCACGGTTAGCAGTACCCAATAAACCAATTGGCGTAGTTTTCACCTTCACACCCGGAAGTTTTGATAAGAGCTCATTTTTAAGTTTAGCAGCATAAATATCAGATGGATCTTTACGTTGCTTGGCATCCACCAAAATTACGGTTATCTCAGCCTTGTAGGCAGTTGACTGAGTGACGCCAAAGCCGTCTTCACTACTTTGTCCCACGGTGGTAATCATCGACATTACTTCTTTTTTAGAAGCGATGAATTGCTCGGCTTTTGCGGTGATTTTGTTGGTTTGTTCAACAGAAATATCTTTCGGTAGCTCTAATTGAACAATAAACTGACCACGGTCTCCTTGTGAAATAAACTCGCCACCGATAAAGCCTTTTTTTAGCAGCATAAACGAACCAATTAACAATGCTACCGCTACTCCAATAGTAATGCGTTTGTGGTTTAGCGCCCATTTTAGGATGTTGGTTACCCAAGCAGTAAACTGATTTAATTGCCCTTCGAACCAAAGAATAAAGCGTCCGAATAATGTTTGCTTAGTTAAGTGCTCAAGCTTACCAAATCGAGATGATAATAAAGGTACAATGGTAAACGAAGTGAATAAGCTCAGCATGGTAGCAATCATTACAACCACGCAAAATTCACGTAAGATCTTAGAAACAAGTTCATTGGTTAATGAAATAGGCAAGAATACCACCACAATTACCAATGTAATGGAAGTAACAGTAAAACCGATTTCTTTAACTCCTTCAAATGCAGCTTTAACCCGGTTTTTTCCCATCTCCATGTGGCGATAGATATTTTCCAATACCACAATAGCATCGTCAACTAAAATACCTACTACTAATGATAAGCCCATTAGAGACATAAGGTTGAGGGAGAAGCCCATCATTTTCATGCCTATGAAGGTAGCAACCAGTGATGCCGGTATCGACACCATTACGATCAGGGCATTACGGATGCTGTGCAAGAATAACAGCATTACCACAGCAACAAGAACAATTGCCAAAATTAAGTCGTGAATAACCGAGTCGGCAGCTTCCAAGGTAAAATCAGAGGTGTCATTAGCTACTTTGATTTTAAGATTTTGTTTTGCATAATCCTTTTCAATTTTTGCTAGGGCCTTTTTTACGTTTTTACTTACGTTTACAGCATTGGCATCACTCTGTTTTTGTATTTGAATGGCAATAGCTCCCTGGCGGTCAACGCGTGCAAGCTTATCAGCATCTTTTTGAGCATCCTGAATATCGGCAATATCTTTCAGTCGAACTTGTGAACCATCTGGCGAGTTATAAATTACCATTTCGCGCAATTGGTCTACCGTCTTGAATTTACCTGCCAAGCGAATCAATACCTGGTTGTCACTGTTTTTGATTTTCCCAGTAGGGAAATCCAGGTTGGCTCCTTTTACGGCATGTGAAACCTGTAAAATTGAAAGGTTATAAGCTTTTAAACGATCAGCGTTAATGCTAACCTGAATTTCACGTTCCTGGCCACCAATCAGGTTTACCTGAGCTACACCCTGAATACGTGATAATGCCGGCTGAATACGTTTGTCCATCAAATCGTAAAGCTGAGGGCCATCCATTTTAGCAGTTGCAGCCAAGGTCATAATTGGTAAATCATCCAATGAAAACTTGTTCAAGCTAGGCGTTTTTGCGTCATCAGGTAAGTCCGCAAGAATAGCATTTACCTTTCGTTGAGCTTCCTGCAAGCCAATATCCGCATCAGCATTACTGGTAAGTTCAACAGTTACAATTGAAACGCCTTCAACAGAACGAGCAGTAATCTTTTTGATGTTTTCCATTGATGCCACCGCATCTTCTACCTTTTTAGTTACGGTATTTTCAACTTCGTTTGGGGAAGCACCCGGATAAACTGTCGAAATAGTTAAAGTAGGCGTGGAGAACTTAGGTAACAATTCATAATTGAGAGAAAAGTAACTAAGTAATCCCATCAATGTTAGCACAGTAAATATTACCACGACTAACGTTGGCCTTTTTATAGATACTTCAGTAATTTTCATGTATACTTAATGAAATAATGTTTGAATGAGTGAAAGGGTTATTATGCAACCGTTAACTTATTTTTGGATGGCTACTTTTGTGCCTTCACTCAAATTAATCTGACCGCTGGTAATAATAGTTTCGCCTTCGTTAAGACCGCTTTCTATTACTACTTTATCGCCAATAATTTGTCCGGCAACTGCCTTACGATGTTTGGCAATGCCATTTTCTTCCACATAAACCATGTTGCTGTTAACACCTCCTACAAAAGCTCCACGAGGAACTAAAATACCTGGAGTGGTTTGAGGTAAATTGAAGTTTGCCGTACCGTACATACCGGCTTTTATCTGTTGATCTTTTAGGTTGGTAACTTCAATTTCTATTGGATAATTCAACGTGTTATCTCCTTTGGCAGCTATGAAAGTGATTTTTCCTTTATATGTTGCATCAGGAAATACTTTGCAGTTAACGTCAAGCTGCTGGTTAACTTTTAAATTGATTACCTGTGATTCAGGTACGTTTACATTTAACTTTAAAGTTGACACGTCAACAATGTCGAAAAGCTTTGTTCCTGGTGAGAGGTATGAGCCTAATTCAACGTATTTTTTATTGATGATACCTGAAATTGGTGCTTTTATTTGAGTATCAGTCATTTTGCGGCGAGCAGTTGTTAAACGGCTTTCAGCTTGTCTAATCTGGAAGTTGATATCATCAAATTGCTTTTGAGTTACACCTCCGGTTTGAAGCGCACTCTCAAATCTAATACGGTCTCTTTTTAGTTGCTCCAATGAGGTTTGAGCTGCTTGTAAATCCGCATTTAAAATTTCACCATCAATGCGGGCAATTACCTGTCCTTTGCTTACAAATGACCCTTCGTCAACCAATAATGAAGTAATACGGCCAGCGTTTTCAGAAACAAATGCTAGCTCGCGTATAGGTGCAAAGGTACCATTGGCTATAAAGTCACGAGCAAAAGTGGTTTTGGCTATCTTCTCAGCCTGAACTGGAATTACTGCTGCTCCTTGCTGTACAATGGCAGTTTTCTCCTCATTAGCTAGTTGATTAGAGTTAAGTTTCCAGCCAATCAATGCAAATGAACCGATGGTTACAGCTCCGTAGATGAAAAATTTCTTGTTCATTTTATTCTTAGTTTAAAAGCGTTCTTAAGTTTCCGTTTGATTTGATTAATTCAATTTCTGCGATTTTGTAATTCAGTAATGCTTGAGAATAGTTATTCTGAGCCTCTGTTAATGATACTTCAGCAGTTAATAAATCTGTTAAATCAGCCAAACCAAGGTTATAATTGTTTTGGGTTGATTTATACACTTCTTCAGCAAGCGTTACGTTCTCCTTTTGTGATGAAATAGTGTTTAAGCTGTTTTTAAGTTGAATTTTGGCATTTTCATGTGCCATGTTAAATGAAAGTTTGGTGTATTCTTTTGTTTTATCCAACTGGCGAATACTTACTTTCGTTTGGTTTATTTTAGAGCGACGGGCAAATCCATCGAAAATTGGAATTCTTACCCTTAAACCGATAGAAGACATATCAAACCATGTCGCACTTCCGCCTGATTTATGTAAATCAAACTCGTTGCTAAGTCCATTATAAGAGTAGTTGGCAAAAGCAGAAATCGTAGGATAGTACTCCGAAATGTTAGCTTTCTTTTGCAACTCTAATAATTCACTTTGTTTGTCGAGTAACTTAAACTCAGTGCGATTATTTATATTGAGGTTTTCGAATACTAAACCATTAGCTGATTGACTTTCTATCTGTTTTGAATCAAGCTTTGGAAAAGAAACTTGCTGCTCAATAGGCATCCCCATTGCATATTTCAGCTGGTTTGATTGTACCGTAATGGCATTGGTAAGTTCCTGACGTTGTGTTAATAAGTTAGTTAGATTAACCTTAATTCTATCCAAGTCAATTTTTTTGGCCAACCCGTTTTGATATTGTGATGCAGATGTTTTTACCAATTGCTCTACACGTTTAATATTGGCTTCAACAACATCCATTTTTTGCTGGCTAACCAATACCGAATAATATAACTTTGAAACACCCTGAATTACATCTTCTTCGCTCATGGCAGTATTGAGTTGGTAATATTCTTCACTTTTTTTAGCAGCTCTTAAGCCGGTAAAAACCTGTTGGTTAAATAACTGCTGGCTAAGTTCAATGCCCGCATTTGCGTTGTAGGTAGTTCCCGCTTCAATGGCTTTTACGGTACCCGGCTTGCCTACCAATTCTCCAGGCAGCACCATTTGTTGTTTGATAATGTTGTCGGTAAAGTTGGCGTTAGCGTTAATTTGCGGAAGTGCCTGTGCTCGAATTTCTTCGGTTTTATAGCGTCCGCTTTCTTCGTTCATTTTTGTCGATGCCAGCTTCTGGTTATTAGCTAAAGCATAGTTAAGGCAATCCTTAAGACTTAAGTCGGTGCTTTGTGCCTTAACCTGAGCAGTTGAAAGCCCTAAAACCAAGAGTGTTATTCCTATTAATTGTTTCATTAACTATTTCAATTTGAATTTTAAGCAAGTAGTTTTTATTGATTTTAAGTTCACTGCCTATTCCGGCGGGTTTAATTGTAATTGATTGCCGGAATTTTATAGTGAAATATTATGCAGCTTTTGTATAGTGTTCTATCAATTCTATCCCTTCTGTTGTTGCAATGCCACGCATAAAATGTTCGGTGTGAAGCCTGGCAACTATTTTTAAATTTTTATGTTGAATAATTGTGTTTTCTGGGTTGAAAAGTGTGTCAATTTCAAGCAATCTTAGTTCAGTCATTGCCTCTATATTCAATTGCTCTCTAAACCATCCTTCCTTAGTACCTCGTTCAATATTATCCCTGATCATGTTTTTTAGGATGTAGTTGCGAAAGAATACAGCCTCTTTCCAGCACTCAGGATGATATTTTTTGATATCGTACGTAAAGCTCGGATTGATTTCCATTGCTAACTGTTCGATGAATTTCAGAGCAATGTAGTTTTCTGCTACTGCATCATTGGCTTCAGTTTTGCATTTTTCCAATGCAGTTTGATAGTTCACCAAAATTTGGTTTATCAATTGACTAACCAATGATGACTTGTCTTTATACTGCTCATATATGGTACGTTTTGATACTCCTGCTTTTACAGAAATATCGTCCATGCTGATGCTTTTTACTCCGTAAGCCGTAAATAACTTTTCAGCTGTTTTTATAATTTTTTCTTTTACCATTTTTAGGATGCTTAATTGGAGTTCTTGTGTGCTTTAATGAAAATCTCGGTTAGCAATTGGTGCTTTTTATTTATTTCTTGCATTGTAGCACTGTCTAATAAGGGGGTGCAGGAGCCTGGCATGATATAGCTAAAGCGTATTCCTTTAATTAAATCGAGGTATAGTTCTGCCTTTTCTTCAATTTTATTTATAACCATTTCGCCACTTGCATTTGCCTTTTCGAACAATTCGGCAACAAAGTTTTTTTCTCGATTCATTGCTTTTATCACCACTTTATCGATAGTGTTTTTGTTGCCTTCAAGAAAGTTTCTGTTTAGCCCCATGTTTAAAAAGTACCTGGTGAAAAACTCGTGACGTACCTCATTAAGGTTCATTAATGCAATTTCAACTGATTTTGCATGGTTAGCCTCACAGCTGATTTCAAGAAAATAATCATCTAAAATTTTTTCCAACACTGCCGTAAATAAGCTTGCCTTGTCGGGGAAATAGTAATAAATAAGTGCTTTGGATAAACGAAGATCGTCAGCAATCTCATTCATCGTTGTTTTAGCTGGTCCATAGTGTGCAAAACGCTTTAAGGCTGCTTCTACTATAAGGTCTTGCTTATCGTCGTGTACGTCTATTTGACTCATTTACTATTTGACTTTTTTAATTCAATGGTCAAAAGTACAAACGGAAACTTTTGTTTACAAAAATGTTTCCATTTGTAACAGAGTCTTTACTTGTTGACTATTTTGGATAGAAAGTCAGTTTTAGGAATGCTGATTTCAAAAGAGTTATGTCTCTTATTGAAATAGTTCAAAATACGTGTTAGTGAGATTTAGATAAAAAATCTGTTAGGTTGATTGAAGCAAGAAGTTTTATCAAATCGGGAATTGGATAGGGTTTAACCTTTCAACCCTTTAATGATGAGTTCAGAAAGCATTTGTTGCTTTTCAAGAATGAGATTGAATAATTCATCATCAGGTTGTGGCGAATTATTGTATTCAAGTACCACAAGTCGAAGTCCTAGCAAGGCGTCGAATATAAGTTCTTCGGTTTGTAGCGGATCAGTAATTTTAAATTCACCGGATTTAATTCCCTGGTTAAGGATACTTGTTAGAAATGATTTCTCTTTTTCTCTTATTGATGCAAACTGGGCACGCTTTTGAGCAAATCCTTCTCTGCTAAAGCTTTTATTAAACTCAAGCAGAATGTAATATTTCTTTATAAACTCATGGCGTTTTCGTAAGTAAATTCCTAGGGCATCAGTACTTGAAGAAGCATATTCAATCTCTCTTTTGATCTCAGCTGCGTGAGCATCAAAAAGCTGCTCCAGAACAGCAAAATAAAGAGCGCTTTTGTCAGGGAAATAATAATAGAGTAAAGCTTTTGACATTGAAAGGTCGTCCGCAATTTCATTCATTGTGGTTTTTGAATGTCCATAATGAGCGAAACGTTTCGTCGCAACTTCAATAATTTTATCTCTCTTAATATCCTGATTTTCCATTAGAATTAAAGTAAACGCAATTTGCAGGCCCGAAGATAGGATAAATGGTTAATAGTCCATAAAATCATTATTACATATTGTTGGACTGCCTGTAAAGCCCACACATTATCTAATTAGCTTCAATATTTTATCTGTCGATTTCAATCCATGGCCAGAAAAAAGTGAAACGACTAGTTCATTTGGTTGATCTGCCAGGTATTTTCTCAAACCAGCAATTGTGGCAGCGGATGTCGGTTCAATGTAATAACCCATTTTTCCACAGTAAAACAGCGCGTTTTTTATTTCATCTTCACTCACCGAATAAAAGGTTCCATTCGTTTCTTTAACCATTCTTAACAATTGGTTTCCTCTTACAGGTGCCGCAATGGAAATTCCTTCGGCTAAAGTAGGCTGAGTGGAAACTTCTTTGTATTGTCCATGGGATTCCTGAAATGCTTGAAAAAGAGGAGAGCAATTGCTTGCCTGAACAGCAATTATTTTAGGTAGTCTGTTAATTATTCCGGCTTTTAATAAATCATTGAATCCAATATAACAGCCGATTAAAAGGGTGCCGTTTCCTGCCGGAACAACAACCGCATCGGGAACTTTCCAGCCCAATTGTTCTACAACTTCGTATGCAAAAGTTTTGGTGCCTTGATAAAAGAATGGATTATAGCAATGACTTGCATAAAAAGTGGTATCAGCAGCTTTGAGTGCTGCTATGGCCGTATCTTCACGACTTCCTGGTACTCGTTCAATTTCGGCCCCATACATAAGCATTTGGGCGATTTTGGCTTCAGAGGTATCTGCTGGTAAATAAATACGGCAGTTTATACCAGCTTTAGCAGCATAGGCAGCAATGGAACATCCGGCATTTCCCGAGGAATCCTGAATTACATTCTCAATTCCTAGTTCTTTGATCAAACTCATTAATACTGTAGCTCCTCGATCTTTATAAGACCCGGTACTGAATAACTGCTCTTGTTTTATTAATGCTTTATGGCCATCGAACTCAATTTCAAGTAGGGGAGTAAAACCTTCCTGGAAACTGATGATAGCATTTTCATTTGCTATAGGCAAGGCTTCTTTATAACGCCATAAATTTGGTTTACGTTGTTTAATTTTTTCTAAATCAAATTTGGCTTCAAATTCAAGATCAAGTAGATAACCGCTATTACTGCAATGTCTTGGAATATTTATAGGGTATCGTTCGCCGGTAACAGAACAAATAAATTGCATACGTACAAATTATAATCAATAGCAGATAAATTACAACTTAACTGCAGTTTATATTGCTGCAATAGCTTCAATTTCTATTTTATAACCATAATGTAGTGCAGGAACAGGAACAATGCTGCGTGCAGGTTTGTTTTCTGTTCCAAAGAACTCTGCGTAAGAAGCATTTACGGCAGGCCAGTCGTTTACATCTGCAATGTAAACAGTGGTTTTTACAATTTTTTCTTTGCTACTGCCACCGGCTTCAGCTATCGCAAGCACTCTTTCAAGTGCAATTTTTACTTGCTCTGCTAATGGTGTTTCTGGTGGAAAGCCGGTAGGTAACTGACCCGAAATAAAAACAAATTGATTAGCTAAAACACCTTGGTTGTAGTGCCCGGCAGGTGTAGGCACTTTGTTGGAGGAAATAGGTGTCATAAGGTTTGTTTATAGGTTATAGAAATTTCATTGCTTCTTTAGGAACAAACGGAGTGACATCGCCTTTGTTACGCAAAATATCACGCACAATTGTTGAGCTTATGGCAGAATATTCCGGCTTACTTAAAATAAAGATAGTTTCAATTTCAGGCTTCATGGCAGCATTAATCTGTGCAATTGCCCGTTCATATTCAAAGTCGGCCACAGAGCGAATGCCGCGAATCATGTATTGAGCACCAATCTGATTGCAGAAGTTAACGGTAAGCCCCTCATAGGTTTTAATTTCTACTTTCGGGTCGCCATTGAAAACTGCATGCACAATTTCCTGACGTTTTTCAGGCGAAAGGAAAGTAGGTTTTGTACTGTTTAGTCCAATACCGATCACCACTTTATCAAATAAAGGCATGGCTCGCTTAACGATATCAAGATGAGCAATCGTAATAGGATCAAATGAGCCTGGAAATAAAGCTATTTTCATTTTTGGGTTAAATTTAGGTTGATTTAATTTTCAACCTGACTTGAAACTTCAAAAAAACTAAATGTTGATTGACCATATTTTCTGCCTGAGGCATAATTCGGAAAATTTTGCATATTGATAAATGATGCATGTTCAATAACCAATAAGCCATTTTCTTTTAGTAAGCCTTTTTCAAAAACTTTAGCAGCAATACGTTCAGGATTAGGCATATCGTAAGGCGGATCTGCAAAAATCAAATCATACTTTGTTGTTTCTAAATCCAAATATTTAAATACATCAGCTTTGTACGTTTTTATGGCTGTAAGCTGATGCTGAGTCGCTGTTTTTTTTATGTACTCCACGCAGCCCATAAACTTATCTACCGAAGTGACCGAAGGGCAGCCTCTGGATGCCAGTTCAAAAGAAATGTTTCCTGTTCCGGCAAAAAGATCAAGTGCTGTTATTTCATCAAAATCAAACCTGTTGAATAATATATTAAACAGTGATTCTTTTGATATATCAGTGGTTGGCCTAACCGGTAAGTTTTTAGGCGCTTGTAGTCGTATGCCTTTTAACTTACCGCCTATTATGCGCATAATTCTATATTGAAAAGTGAATAAAAGCGATGTTGTGGAATTTGAGTCAGCGCTTTACTGAAATAAAGTTCGTTCGATAATTCTCCGAAATTAACTTTTCGGAAATGTTCATGTATTAACTGATAGTTGGAATCTTCAGGTTTAATATCTCCCAACATGAAAACATTCAGGTCCTTCGGACTAAACCCTAATTTAGAACAAACAAACTGAGGGAAATAGATAAATTCATCGCTGGTAGTATAGTCAAAGTGATTAAAGAAAAGTAACTTCCCATAGTTAAAAACAGCTACTTGAATGTAATTTCGCATTACGTTAATGTATAGAAGCTGTTTTTCAGTATGATTACTTTGTCTGATTAAACCCTCCAATAAGGGAGTGCCTTCATAGTAAATTTCTGCACCTGCAAAATACTGATCAGTGATTTGTTGCACCGAAGGGGGGAGCATGTAAATCTGCTTGGCACCTAATGATGGAACATGATCAATCATCAACTTTCCTTCCTGCTTGATGAAATTTACAGCAGTGTATTCATTGAGGTTCTTAATGTCGAATAAATCGACTGGAATTAAAGTATGCTCATTGGAAGGAACGATAACCTTTGTTTTTGCAAACTTTTGGCTTAAAACCTCGTCCGTTGATATAAATTTTCCAATTGAAGAGAGAGGGATATTGTCATAATTGGCAAGCGCCACAAAGCGCTGCTGATTAGGATCTAAAATACAATAACTTAATCCGTTTTCTGAAATTTTTACGGTTAAATAATATTTTGAAGTATGTTTTAACTTAAACGAATTATCTGCTATTTTAAATTGCTGTAGGTTCTGCTGCATATTTTAGGGCAATTCGTACAAAAGTACAATTAAAGTTAACAGTTAGTATTTAAAAGTACGATTGAGATTATATTTTTGAGCAAAGGACGTTCGTTTAGTTAAAATTATACCTCAATTAATTATATGCTCTCCTGAATAATGGTTTTAACGGCCTGTTGCGGTGTTGTCGGTTCTATTCCGAACTGTTGCTTGAATTTAGAACTGTTAAAAACATAATCTCTGTCATACTGATACAGCATTTCCTTAAATTCCTTCATTATTGGCATGAAAAGCCCCATAAAGCTAATTAACCATGTTGGCAAAACCATAGTTTTGGGTTTTACGTTTAACTCTCTGGCAAATAGTTCAATCCATTGTCTTCCTGTTAAGTTGCTTGAGGAAGTTGGTAAATGCCAAACCTGATTAAAAGCAGCTGAATTGTTTCCCAGAACCGCTGTAGCTTTTGCTGCATCAGGTACAAAAGTGAATGAATGGATTTTATCTGTAGTTATAAACCAGTTGGCCGCTTTTCCCTTTTTTAGATTTTTATAAACTAGTTCAACCAAGACACTGTTATGTGTTCCTATAAAATCAGCAGAACGAGCTATTAAAGCAGTTAAATTTCCCGTTTCTACTTCACTTAAAATCATATTAGCAATTTGAGCTCGTACTTTACCTTTTTTGCTTGTTGGACGAATTGGAGTTTCTTCTGTCATATCAAAAAGAAAATCCCGATCGTACATATACATATTATCAAAGAAAACCAGTTTAGCATTATGCTTTTTGCAAGCCGTTATAACGCTATGTGCTAATTCGGGCCATTTTTTTTGCCAGACTTTGGTGTTGTACTCAAAACCAATTACCAGATAGACCACCTCAGAGCCTTCTACGGCCTTGTCAACCTGATTTTTATCAGAAAGGTCAGCAGAATAAAGTTGGTCGGATTCGTTTATTTTCTTTGGATTTCTGCTTACTAACCTTATTTCTTTGGTATAGTTGGAAAGTTCTTTGGCCAGTTCAATGCCAACTGCTCCGCCTGCTCCTAAAATTGTTTGTAATGCCATGTTTAGTTAAATGTTGCCTAAAAGTATATGAAAGGATTTTTGTGGAGAATAGTAATAAGGTCTATAAAGCTTTTGTGTCGGTGAATATTGGGTTTTGCTCGGTAAACTTTCTGTTTTCAATTAAAGGTAGTGGCCGTTTATTGAATTTTCTCATAAAAAGCTTTTCTTTGCAGGTCCATGAAAACAATAAAACATCAACTTTATAAAGCTTGTCAGGATTATGTTGAACAGCGTATAAATACTATTGAAAAAGCTATAAACTCAGCACGCGAAACTGCAACTAGTGATTCCAAAAGCAGTGCCGGTGATAAATACGAAACTACACGGGAAATGATGCAGCAAGAAATAGATAGAAATACCGTTCAGTTAAATGAAGCAGTAAAGCTAAAGCAATTGCTTGCATTGATCAGCCCTGATAAAAGTTCAACAACAGTTCAATCGGGAAGTTTAGTCCTAACTAATAACGGCAACTTCTTTATTGCGATTAGCGTAGGCGGTTTAGAAGTTAACGGAGTTAAATATTTTGCCATTTCCCCGTCCTCACCAATAGGTGTCAGATTGATGAATTTAAAACCCGGCGAGCCGTTTCATTTCAACGGAAAAACGTATCTTATAAATAGTATAGAATAAAAGTAGTTGAGTTGCTAGACTTACTCTTCCTTTGAACTTTTTTTGGAGGATCGCTTTGATTCTATTTCCATTGAAACCAACCGTGCTATTAAAATTGCTGGATAAAGCTGTCCTATTAATCCTTCGAGCATTACAAAAGAGCGTGCAAACGGATGTGTCGCAGTAATATCGCCGTAGCCTGTGGTGGTTAAGGTTACAAAACTAAAATAGGTAAATTGGTTGGCTGCCTCCTCTACGGTTAGTGGGCCATCGGTGAAGTTTATGGTAAATGAGTCGGGAATTATTGAAAAGATAATACGATAACAATACGTAAATAAAATGGCAATAATAAGATATGCGGCTACAGCTCCTTCAATCCTCTTAAGGGAGATTTTTCCCTCTCCAAACACTTTTTGCAAGATCACCACCAATAAAGCAATAAAGTAAACTATTGATAGAAGTAAGTCGATACGAGTGAGTATTTGATTGTAGCTTATCGCATTTAGCCATTTAACAGCAAAGGTAATTGTTCCAATAACCATTGCAGGATATCGAACAGACCGGCGATTTGAAACTGCAAAAATTCCTGATACAAGCAAAATTGTTAAGAAGAGTTCGAGTAATATACCTGAGGTTGGAAATTGAATACTTTTTAACGGAGATAAAATAAAAACGATAAGGACTAAAATGCCTAAAACTACTGAAAAACTCCGGTCGTTTGACCAGAAATCAACCATTCTGAAGAAAAGCTTCTGCATACACGTTCAATAACGCAAGGATAGTGTTTTAATTATTAAGTTAATGAAAATGACGCTTCTTTCTGAATGTAAAATTAATTTGTTAGATAAGAAGCTAAATTATCCTTGATCTTAAATCAAAAATAACTTATAATTAAGAAAATAACTTTAGGCTATTTTAGTTAAATATCATTTTTCTTGTTGCACTTCTTTTTGTCAATTACTGAAAAAACAGCAGTATAAATTAAAACAAAAAGGTCATTTTGTCAGTTTAATTAGCTTTTACCTGTAATAATTTCTGATTAACTTTAGTCGACCTACGTTGGATAATTCTTTGATAACCCTTCTCCAAGGATATAACTATGAATTTTAACAACTTCACTATTAAAGCTCAAGAAGCGGTAAATAAGGCTTCTGAAATAGCAATGGGTTTTCAGCAACAATCCATTGAAACTGCTCATCTTCTAAAAGGAATTTTATCGGTTGATGAGAATATTGCTACTTATCTTCTCAAAAAACTGAATGTAAATATTCAACGCCTCGAAACAAGTTTGGACGAGCAAATACAGTCATTTCCTAAAGTCTCAGGCAGTAGTCTTTATCTATCTAACGATGCGACTAAGGCCCTGCAAAAAGCAAACTCATACCTGAAAGAGTTTAACGATGAGTTTGTTTCCATTGAACATATTTTACTGGGTATTTTAAGTGGAAACGATAGAACTGCAACAGTTTTAAAAGATTTAGGTGTCAACGAGAAAGATCTTAAAAAGGCAATTAATCAACTTCGGGGAGGTAGTCGTGTTACGGATCAAAACGCTGAGGCAACTTATAATGCGCTGAATAAATATGCAAAGAATTTGAATGAAATGGCACAGCAGGGTAAGCTTGATCCGGTGATTGGTAGAGATGAAGAAATTCGTCGTGTTATTCAGATTCTTTCACGCAGAACTAAAAATAATCCAATTCTTATCGGTGAGCCAGGCGTTGGTAAAACGGCCATAGCCGAAGGTATTGCACATCGTATTGTAAATGGTGATGTGCCTGAAAACCTTAAATCTAAAACCATATATTCATTGGATATGGGAGCATTAATTGCCGGGGCGAAATATAAAGGAGAGTTTGAGGAGCGTTTGAAAGCCGTGGTTAAGGAGGTGCAAAGTTCTGACGGTGAAATAATCATGTTTATTGATGAGATTCATACATTGATAGGGGCCGGAGCATCAGAAGGGGCTATGGATGCAGCTAATATTTTAAAACCAGCCTTGGCAAGAGGAGAACTGCGCTCAGTTGGAGCTACTACATTAAATGAGTACCAAAAGTATTTTGAAAAGGATAAAGCGCTTGAACGTCGTTTTCAAAAGGTAATGGTAGAAGAGCCTACCCGTGAAGATGCCATCTCTATTTTACGTGGAATCAAGGAACGCTATGAATCGCACCATAAAGTTCGGGTTAAGGATGAAGCTATTATTGCTTCAGTTGAACTATCACAACGTTACATTTCAGACCGTTTTTTACCAGATAAAGCTATTGATTTAATGGATGAGGCAGCTGCTAAATTACGGCTGGAAATGGATTCAAAACCAGAGGCGCTTGATGAACTCGATCGTAAAATTATGCAGCTGGAGATTGAGCGTGAAGCCATCAAACGTGAAAATGATGAAAAGAAACTAGCTCAGTTAAGTGAGGAAATAGCCAATTTAAGTGAGCAACGGAATGATTTAAAGGCCAAATGGCAAGGCGAAAAGGATCTTGTAGAAGAAATTCAAAATAAGAAAAAGGATTTGGAAAGCTTTAAGCTTTCTATTGAGCAAGCTAAGCGTAATGGGGATTTCGCTTATGCATCGGAACTTCAATATGCCAAATTGCCTGAAACTGAAAAGCAGATTGAGGAACTTACTCAAAAGCTGGATGATATGCAGCATGGTCAGCGTATGCTGAAAGAGGAAGTTACCGCAGATGATATTGCTGGTGTGGTTTCTCGTTGGACAGGCATTCCTATTACCAAGTTAGTTGAGAGCGAAAAGCAAAAGCTTCTTCATTTAGAAGAGGAGTTGCATAATCGTGTTGCAGGGCAGGAAGAGGCAATAGAGGCTGTTTCAGATGCGATTCGTCGCAGTAGAGCGGGATTGCAAGATCGCAAACGTCCTATCGGTTCGTTCATTTTCTTAGGTACAACTGGTGTAGGTAAAACGGAATTGGCTAAAGCTCTTGCTGAAATTTTATTTAATGACGAGCATAATATGGTTCGGATTGATATGTCTGAATACCAGGAACGACATGCCGTTTCCCGTTTGATTGGAGCTCCTCCGGGTTATGTAGGTTATGATGAAGGCGGACAATTAACAGAGGCTGTAAGACGAAGACCTTATTCTGTGATTTTGCTTGATGAAATTGAAAAGGCACATCCTGATGTGTTCAATATTTTGCTCCAGGTGCTTGATGATGGACGATTAACCGATAATAAAGGTCGTGTGGTTGATTTTAAAAATGCCATCATCATCATGACTTCAAACATCGGTTCGCAAATTATCCAGGAAAGTTTCCTTGAAATGGATGAATTCAATAAAGATGAGGTTTTGGCTCGTACTAAAAACGAGGTTTTTGAGGTGCTTAAGAAAAGCGTTCGACCAGAATTTTTGAATCGTGTTGATGAGGTGGTTATGTTTACGCCGTTGAGTCGGAAGGAAATATCTGAAATTGTACGTATTCAATTTGAAAATGTGCAACGTACCTTACGTGAGATAGGAATTGAAATGGACGCTAGTGAAGATGCTTTGGATTGGCTGGCTCAGTTGGGTTACGATCCGCAATTTGGAGCTCGTCCGTTGAAACGTGTTATGCAAAAACGGATTTTAAATGAACTTTCAAAGCAAATTTTAGCAGGAAAGGTGCAAAAGGAGTCAAAAATTAAGCTAGATATGTTCGATAATCAGTTCGTGTTTTATAATGCTGAAGACGAAAAGGAAAGTTCAAAAAAATAAGTTTCAATTGTGTGTTAATTAAAAAACGAAAGGCTGCCTTTGTAGAGCAGCCTTTCGTTTTAATTGAAAATACCTTATTTGCCCCAAGTTGCCGGATCCTTTCTCCAGGCACCAAGTGCATCAAGTTGTGATTCCTGAATAAAGCCGTGCTTTAAAGCAGTTTCAATCAGTACATTGTAGTTACTTAAACTATGAAATACGCATTTAGCTTCTTTAAAAGCTTCTTCGGTTTGCGGAAAACCATAGTTGAAAATTGAAACCAAGCCGGCAACATCGCAACCTGCAGCGCGTAACGATTCAACTGCTGCTAGCGAGCTTTTTCCGGTTGAAATTAAATCTTCAATTACGACAACACGCTCCCCGGGCTTCAATTCGCCTTCAATTTGATTGCCCATGCCATGCTTTTTAGCTTCTGAACGAACGTATGCAAATGGCAATCCTAAATCTTGCGCCACCAAAACACCTTGTGGAATACCTGCCGTAGCTACACCTGCAATAGCACCTACAGCACCAAACTCCTCATTTATAAGGCTGGTTAACTGCTGACGAATGTAGGTACGTACAGTTGGATGCGATAGAGAAACGCGATTATCACAGTAAATTGGCGATTTCCAACCTGAAGTCCAAGTGAATGGATTCTCAGGTTGCAATTTAATTGCTTTAATTTGCAGTAAAAACTCTGCAATCTTAATAGCGGATTCATTCTTTAAAGACATGGCGCAAAGGTATATAATTTATATTAAGGACACACCTCTTTTTATCACTCAGCCAAATGTATTGCCAAAAGATACAATATTCTTGCGTGTAAATGAACACACTATTCTAAATGAAGTCAAAAAAACTTTGATAGGAGAAACTCATCAGCCTATGCTTTTTGAATCAAGTTCACCTAAAGAAACAATGGCTTTTTTATGTGAAATATTTGAGTGTATTGAAGCTGCCGGAGGGTTAGTGAAAAACGTTAATGAAGAGTATCTTTTCATTTATCGTTTAGGTAAATGGGATTTACCTAAGGGGAAGTTAGAAACTGGGGAATCGGTAGTTGAATGTGCTGTTCGAGAAGTTGAAGAAGAATGTGGAATTACAGTGAACTCTGTTTCGCATGAATTGCCATCAACCTATCATGTTTATGAACTGAAAAATAAGCTCATATTGAAAAGAACTTATTGGTTTGCTATGGATTATAAAGGAAATGGTAAGTTAATTCCGCAAATAGAAGAATCTATTGAAGCCGTTAAGTGGCTGCCTAAAGAAGAGTTTAATGTCGTTTTAAATAATACCTATCCGGCGATAAAAGGACTGTTGGAAGATATAAAGTAGATTAAACCAAAGAAGCCTGCAAGATCAACCTTGCAGGCTTCTTTTCTAATACTTAACAAGGTTTGTTGAAGTATTTCAAGTATCAAAAAAAATAAGCTAAATTCAAGAGTATAGATAGAATACCCACATATTGCTAGGTGCCAATCAGAAGTTGTTCCATTCATACAATTATCTATTCTGTAAGAAAATGAATAACATTTCTCAAAGTAAAAATTTATTTACTGTTTCATGGATCATCTCAATTTTAATTATTGTAGCAAGTTGTGTCGGTTTGTTTGTGCCTGGAACATATGCAAAAGAAGCCCCTAACTGGTTAGTTCAATCAATTGGTCAGGATATTATAAATCTGTTTTTAATTAGTCCCCTGTTAATAGCAGTATCGATATTGGCATTTAAAGGCATTAAGACTGCTATGATTTTGTGGAGTGGGTTAATGATTTACCTCAATTATACTTATGTGATTTATTGTTTTGATATTCATTTTAATAAACTTTTCCTCATCTACTGCCTGATTCTAGGACTGTCTTTTTATTCCTTAATATATTTCCTTGTATCGCAAATCAAGCATCCAACTATTAAAAAAGTTAACGATCCTATGATTGTGAGAATTACAGGTATATATCTAATTGTTCTGGCTTGCCTATTTTATTTTCTATGGCTTTTAGTTGTTATTCCTGCGAATGTTAATAACACGGTCCCCAAAGATCTCCTTGAAACGAAGTTGGTGACTAATCCAATACATGTACTAGATTTATCCATTTGTTTGCCCGGTTTTTTTATCGTAGGATTAATGGTGATGAAGAAGAACTCATTAGGGTTAATAATGGCCCCGTCATTAATGGTGTTTTGCATTTTGATGGATATCACCATTGGAAGCTTGGGTGTTATTATGAAATTGAATGGTTTTATGCAAAGCTTTTTTACAACTTTTATTATGGGAGTTCTCATGCTGTTTACAACTGTTTTATTATTTCTTTATTTAAAAAATAGTGAAGGATTAATCGAATCCAAGTAGATATTATATACAAGTTTATTGATAAATATTACCCATCGAAATCGCACGACAGTTCTATAGAAGCATGTTTCTTTGCAATAACATGTTCGCCTTTAGTTTTTTAGCTGCAGAGCCTTTGTTTGGATTATAGCTGTCCTAATTAGCTGGAATTATGATAAGTATACTATTTGTCCCGATAATAAAATATAATTAACAGAATAAATATATGTTGGGTGAATTAAACAATGCTCAAATAGAAGGCCTTTTAAAAAGTCAGATTCTTGGTCGTATTGGTTGCCATGCGAATGATACAACTTTGATAGTGCCAGTAAATTATTTTTATGATGGTGCATACATATGGGCGCATTCACGTGAGGGATTGAAAATTAAAATGATGCGGGAAAATCCAAATGTTTGTTTTGAAGTTGAGGAGATTGAAAATATGGCCAATTGGCAAAGTGTAATTGCTTGGGGGGAGTATGAAGAAATAAAGGATGAAGTCGAGCGAAATAACGCGATGCAAAAGTTAATCAAACAATTGCTGCCACTCTTGGTAAGTGAAACAGCTATTCCATCTCATGGTTTAGGAACAATGAAATTGGCAATTGTTTATCGCATTCGTTTAACAAAAAAAGTTGGACGTTTTGAGAAACAATGATGTATGTTAACACAATCTTTTAATAGGTGCTAACATCGTTTAATTGATTTAATTAAGTTGAATGTCAGAAATAAAAAAAACGCCTGTAAATCAGAAGTTTACAGGCGTTTTTTGTGCCCAGGGGGGGACTCGAACCCCCAAGGGTATTCCCAACGGCTTCTGAGACCGCAACGTTTACCAATTTCGCCACCTGGGCGCATTCTTTAATTTGAATGAACTCAAACTTGAAAGTGCGCGGGATGAGATTCGAACTCACACGCCCGTTGGGCGCCACCCCCTCAAGATGGTGCGTCTACCAATTTCGCCACCCGCGCTCAAGGCTGCAAATATATAAACTCCCTCTTATTTGAAAAATAGTTTATCAGATACATTTCTTTATTTCTGAGATAATTTCCAGAGTTCAAAATTACAGTTGCTGTCAACTTGTTTTAATCCAGTGTTTTGTGTTGAAATAAAAGATAGGTAGTGTGAAATAATTTTTAGTAAAAAATATGCCCAGAAATTACTGAATTAGCTTGCCAAATCATAAATTTAAGTATGAGTTATGCAGAAAAAAAACATCAAAGTTCTGATTTTGTCAGAGTTTTTCCGTGGATTGTAGTGTTGGTTCTGGGAGTGCTGACTATGCGTACTTGTGGAAAAAACGATACTCAAGCCACAACTGTTCACCATGTAATATTGGAAAGAATAGAGTCGCTTGGAAAACTTGAAATAGTTAGATACAAGTTTAAAGATATTGTTGAACATGAGATCATACGACAATGGCTTCCTGATCCTAAAGCCTTACTGATTGTTAACGGAGAAGCGGTGGGATGTATTGATCTTACCAAAGTTAAAAAAGGAGATCTAATAACCGATGATACGACCTTAAGAATTCGTTTGCCTAAACCTGAGTTGTGTTATTATAAAATTGATCATAAAAACTCCAAAGTTTATCAAACTAACTACGCATTTTTAGTTGAAGCGGAATTGGTTGATGAGGCATATCGAAAGGCTGAAGCAGAATTAGGTTCAACAGCCCTAAAAGCTGGAATTTTAGAAGAGACCAAGGTTGGAGCAGAAAAGATACTCACACCTTTTTTTGAAGCATTTGGCTATAAGAAAATTATTTACGAGTATAAATAAATGCTTAATTGCACAAAGCAGGGTTAATATAATTGTTAACCCTGCTTTGTATATTGTTAAATCCCGAATAATCCTTTTAATTTATCCATTAGCCCGCCACTGTGATTTTCTGCTTGTTGGTTAAACAAGCTGGTAATATCATCCATGGTAAACTTTCCATCACTTCCCTTTAGCTGATTGAGAACATTGTCTAAATTAATCCCTTCGGTTTTTCCGTCTGTTAATGAGTTGAAAACGCCGTTTAAACTGAAGCTGGATTCATTGGGATCATTTGTTTTGCTAACCAAGCTATTTAAAACTTGAGGAACCAATGTTGTTGCTATGCCTTGAGCCTTGGTGGTATCCAGCCCTAGTTTTTCCATTAAGGAACCTGCAACATTTGAGGTTACATTGTTGGTAACTGCAGTGTTGTCCGTTCCTCCTGAAAACATATTCAATAAATTGGCTATGCCGCCGCTTGTTGCCTGACTTTGCAAGCTGTTAAATATAGAACTCGAGGCTACATTAATAGCTGCATCATTTTGTTCATTAGGAATGTCTGGATTTTGAACAATAGCATCATCGGCATATTGTTTTACGAGATTTAAAAGATTGTCGAGCATAATTTGTGATTTTTAGATATTTAAATTACTGATAGTATTTTGAATTTTGCATACGGAAAATATAAAATGGAAGAAATCTTTAAACAGTTAGAAAAGCCTTTAAATAAAAAATCGGTTGTTCATTTAGCTCTTCAGTTTGTCGAAAAGGGTATAACGATCAGGGAAATAATTGATCTAACATTTTTGCCCAATAAAGAACAGGGATTTAGAGCTGCCTGGATATTAGAACAGATTGCTTTTAATAATCAGGAACTATTTTTACCTGATTTTTCATATTTCTGTTCGCGTTTTCCCGAGGTGGAAAATGAAAGTTGCAAGCGACATTTTGCTAAAATAATGGAACAGTACAGCCATTATTTAAGGAACTCTTCCGCTGTAAACAAGAATCTAATGGATTCTATATGCAGCATAAATTATGAGCCGGTAATTGAGACTTTGTTTGATTGGCTTATCAATCCCAAAACAAAAACAGCAGTGATTGCTTTTAGTATGACAGCATTGTGCAATTTTCATTCGTTATACCCTTGGATAAGAGAAGAATTATTTCAACAAATACATTTCTTAATGAAAAACGGATCACCTGGTATTCAGTCTAGAGGAAAGTATTTGCTGAAAAAAATTGCCTGAAGAATAGCCAAATCCTTGAATGTTAACTTTTAAAGCTTTTACCCTTCAAAAAGAGTCAAAAAGTAGTATTTTCGTGCATCCTCAATCAAAAGATAAATTTTCCTAATGCTTTTAAGATTATTGCTTGTCCTTTTAGTCAGTTTGCATTGTGTGGTTGCCAGAGCACAAGATTCATTAATCAATATTATTCCAAAACCTGTTTCAGTTAAATCACTGGCAGGATCCTTTGCTTTAAATAATGATGTTTTATTGGTTTATAATAACGACAGCAGTCAATCAATCGCTCAGTTTTTTAAAGAATCAATAAGTATTTCTACCGGTTTAAGAGTCAATATTAGTCATGAAAACCAGTTTATAGGAAAGGAAAAATCAATCCGTTTCCATTTGTTAGGCTTTCGGGATAACATTATTGGTAGTGAAGGGTACCGTTTACAGGTGCATCCTACTTGTATAGAAATTTCAGCTAATAATACAGGAGGGCTTTTTTATGGCATGCAAACCTTGTTGCAGTTATTACCTTCTGAAATTGAAAGCCTAAAACCTGTAAACCGTCATTCATGGTCAATTCCTTGTGTAGATATCCTGGACTACCCTCGATTTGGCTGGAGAGGGATGCTGCTTGATGTAAGCAGACATTTTTTTCCAAAGGAATACGTTAAGAAATACATCGACTATATGTCGAAATATAAATACAATGTTTTTCATTGGCATTTAACAGATGATCAGGGTTGGAGGTTGGAAATAAAAAGCTTTCCGAAGCTTACTGAAATTGGGGCTTGGCGTGCACCTAGGATGGGAGAGTGGTGGTCACAGAGTCCACAGTATGATGGGGAACCTGCTACCTATGGAGGGTTTTATACGCGAAATGATGTAAAAGAAATTGTTGAATACGCGGCAGCAAGAAATATTACGGTATTGCCTGAAATCGATGTTCCTGGTCATAGTATGGCAGCTTTGGCTGCGTATCCGGAGTTATCTTGTTTGGGAGGTAATTTTAAACCCAATGTAGGTGATAAATTCTATAAGAAAATTGAAAATTCCTTCTGTATAGGTAACGAATGCAGCTTTGAATTAATGGATTCTGTTATAACAGAAGTTGCAGAAATGTTTCCTGGTAAATACATTCATATTGGAGGGGATGAATGCCATAAAGGGTTCTGGGAGAAATGTCCTAAATGCAAAGCTCGTATGAAAACCGATAGTATTTCTACACTTGAAGGTTTACAAAGCTATTTTATTCATCGAATGGAGCAATTGATTGTGAGTAAAGGAAAACGCATGATCGGTTGGGATGAAATATTAGAAGGGGGACTTGCTCCTGAAGCAACAGTTATGTCTTGGAGAGGTTTGAAAGGGGGGATTGAAGCTGCCAATATGGGGCATAATGTTATCATGACTCCTGATAAATATTGCTACCTCGATTTATATCAAGGAGACCCTGATGTTGAATATAAAACTTATTCAATGAATCGATTAAGTACAAGTTACAGCTTGGACCCTGTTCCGGAAGGAATAGATAAAAAATATATTTTGGGTGGACAGGGTAATTTATGGACTGAAAATATCCCCAATACCCGTCATTTGGAATATATGGTTTGGCCACGTGCGTTTGCTTTATCCGAAGTTTTTTGGACTCCGCAGAAAAACAGGAATTGGGATGATTTTTCCAGAAGAATGGAAGTTCAGCTTAATCGCTTCGATGCAGCACAAATTAATTATGCCAAAAGTGCTTACGATCCAATAATAAGGGTTAATAAAAATTATCAGGGAAGTTATATAATTAATGTTACTGCTGAGATTAATGGTCTTGATATTTATTATTCATTTGAAGGTCCTGATCCGGATAGTTTTTATCCAAAATACAGCCAGCCGCTGGAAATTCCTAAAGGAGCAGATACCTTTAAGGCTGTTACCTATAGAAACGGAAAGCCAATAGGTAAGGTTGTGACACTGAAAATAAAAGATTTGGATAAAAGAATGAGACAAACCAACTAAGTAGTCAAACTACATTCCATTGTTTATTCAAAAAACTGATTGACAAAATTTACGAAGAAAAGTTCCTGTGTACTTCTACTAACGGCAGTATATAACCAGCGTAAAAAATCAGTATTTACCATTTCTTCAGTTAGGTAACCCTGGTCAACAAAAACGGCTTTCCATTGCCCACCCTGTGCTTTATGGCAAGTTACCGCATAGGCGAACTTAACCTGTAGTGCATTGTAATAAGGATCTTCTTTTAACTTTTGAGCCCGTTCGCGTTTATTAACAATATGTTTGTAGTCTTCACTAATCGTTTCATAAAGTCGTTTGCTATCCGAGGAATTTAAGTTAGGGCTTTCAGAAGAAAGTGTGTCTAGCAATATTTTACAAGTTAATTCCTGTTCATCAGGATAATCCGGAAATTCTAGGGTAACTTCTGCAAATCGGAAACCATACAAATCAGAAGTGCCTTTAATACGTTTTATGCGGGCAATATCTCCGTTGGCAATAAACGCATGGTTTGATTCTTGAGGGAGCCAGAAATAGTTGTTCCTTACAACCATCAGATAGTCGCCTGTAGAAATTTCCTCTTCTCGGTAAAGAATTCTGCCTCTGATTTGTTGATTGAACAGATTGGCGCTTTTGTTTGAGCGGGTAATGATTAATGTATCTTCAATGCCATATTTATCATACGCATAATTAAGTCCTTCAATCATTTTTTCGCCGGTCATTCTAAAGGTATCAGTGTATCCTTTAGTAACTATTTGTGGAAAAGTTTCAATTTCATCTCGTATCAATTCTCGAATGCGAGTGGCATTTTCCAGAATTCCAGATTCTAATTGTTGACGAAGCACATCGGTTAACTCCACTTCGGTAACGTCCAAATGGTAGTTGGATTGCAGATACTCTTTATCTAAAGCCGGGCTATAGTTTAATCCAACAGGAGGTAACTGGGCCGTGTCGCCAACCAAAATAAGCTTACAGTTTTTTTGGTTGAAAACATATTCCAGTAAATCAGTCAATAAGTTTTGACCATAAAGGTCAGGGCCCTCCGCTTGTTGATTGGAAATCATTGAAGCCTCATCAACTATAAAAATTGTATCGGTATGAGGATTGATAGCCCTTGTAAAACCGGAAACCGGACTTGATGCATCTCGTTTACGGTAAATTTTTTTATGAATGGTAAAGGCTTCTTTTCCGGCATAGGAACTAATTACTTTTGCAGCTCTTCCGGTAGGGGCCAATAAAACAGATTTTAGTTTGTATTTGGGTAACAACTTAACTAATGCGCTTACAACTGTAGTTTTTCCCGTACCGGCATATCCGCGAACAATGAATGCTGAATCATTGTTTCGCCTGATTAAAAACTCATCTAACCCTCGAAATAACTCTTGCTGTTGAAATGTAGGCTGATAAGGAAAAACTTGTTCTAAGACGGAAGAATCAATCATTAATTAAGTACAATTGGAAGTCACAAAGGTAGCATTACTCCCTGGAACTTACATGATACATATGTCAACAAAGAGCAGGACCTATCTATTTTAAGTCCTGCTGATTTTAATTCCAACTGTTTATGATTTTACTTCCGGTTGATGGATCATTAATAATTTTAACATGCGTTTCAATCTCTTGTTGAAGATCTTCAACATGTGAGATTAATCCTACAATTCTATTTTCTTTGCGGAGTGATTTTAATGCCTCGAAAACAATTTGTAAAGAGTCTTTATCCAGGGATCCAAAGCCCTCATCTAAGAAGAAGAAACTTTGTTCTGATCGGTTAAAGTGCTGAACACTTTCGGCTAAAGCTAATGCAAGGCAAAGAGAAGCCTGGAATTTTTGTCCGCCAGAAAGAGTTTTTACTAACCTCATATGTCCATCATTAAGCATATCTCTTACATGGAAATTGTTTTGATTATCAACTTCTAAATGAAGTTGTTGACGGGTTAGTTTATGAAAACGATTATTGGCTGCCAGGCATAACTGCTGCATATAAATAGAGGAAACATAATTTACGAACCCACTTCCTCTGAATAAGCCTGATAGAGTAGCCAGATTTTCACTACGGTGTTGCAACTTGTTAAATTTCTGTTGTAGCTCTTCTTTTTTCTTGAAGTCTTGTAAATACTGATTGAGTTGTGCTATTGCCCGTACTAAATTGTCATTTTTTTCCTGCCAGTCCGTTTTTATACGTTGAAGCTCAAGGGTCAATGATTCGAATTCAGCCGTATTAAATGTTTTGCCCAGGCTTTGCTTCTCTAAACGTTCAATAATACTTAACAGCGAGCCTTTCTTTTCGTTAAATTGGTTAATCTGTTCTTGAATGGCATCAATATTTAAAGCTTGAGCTAAAATGGCCTCAACTTTTGATAAGTTTTCAAATGAAGATTGTTCTACCGCATTAGAAAGTTCATTTTCAATTTGTTGAAATTGTATTTCAGCGTTTGCATGATCTTGCTGTAATGCCTCAAATTGGCCTGATAAACCAGCTTTTTGTTGCTCTAATAGTTGTAAGTCAGCTTTTAAGCGTTCAGTATCAGTTTCAATTTGCTTTATTTTAATTGCAAGCTGCTCTGATGCTGAAATAAGCTCAACAGCAGATTGTTTATTCTCGATAAGTTGCAAATGCTTTAATTGACTCTCTTTTTCTGAAACTCGAACCTGCAATGCTATAAATTGATTTTCAAGGGCATTGATTTTAGTTTTGGCTCTTTCCAACAATTCATCGGTTTTCGTAAGTTGAGTGTCCGCTTGCTCTTTTTGTTGTTCTAATGACTTTAATTCGGCATTCAGACCTTCTGCTGATGCAATTAAAGTTTGAAGTTTGTCCCCGTCATCAGCAGTAAAACCTTCAAACGAAAATGTTTGTATCCAGTCGTTTAATGCCATTTCTGCTGCTTTTAGTTTTTCAGTTTGTTTGGCTAATAAACCTGTTTGTTGTTCATAAACAGATTCCCATTTTGCAATTGCAGTTTGTGCAACGGCAAATGAATTTTGCTGACTTTTTAATAAAGACAATTTGTTGTTTACATCATCGGTATGTAGTTGTAGATCGGAAGTATTTAAAATAGCAGGATGCTCTGAACTACCACATAAGGGACAATTGGCTCCATTATGTAACTGCAGTGCAAATTCTCCTAATTTCAATTTTACGAGAAAATCTTGCTGTAACTGCTGCAGTTCTCTTTCTTGTTGTAAAAGATTTTCAGTAAGTCCATTTAGTTTGCTTACTATTTGTTGTGGTTTATCCGATCCTTCAAGTAAAACTGATTTAATGGAGTCTGGTAAGCAGGTACTTAAAGATTGCCCATGAGAGGATAATTCCCGCTCCTGCATAAGGAATTCTGTCCTTGCATTTTGCCAAGCTTGAAAAAGTATTGCTTTTTGGTTAAACCAAGCTCCGAGTTTGCTCAGCAGTGACCAGTCAGGCAGTTGCTCTCTTTTTTTAGCTATATGATGTTTTAGCTGATCTGAATTCGTTTTTTGATTTGTCTGAATGACTTCTTGCTCCTTAATATAATTTTTTCCCTTTTGAAGTGAATCGACAATAGTCACCTCTTCGCTTTGAATAGCAAGGATATCTGCAGCAATTTTATAATCGCTCGAAAGATCCTTGTACTGCTGCAGTTGTTCAAATTCTGGTAAAAGTGCTGAAAGTTGTGCGTTTTTCTCAGTTAATCTAGTTTCAGTTTCAAGAACGATTTGGTTTAACTGAGCGAGGCGTTGTTTTTTTTGAAGCAATTCCTGTTGCTTTTCTTTTTTTCGTTCAAGAATTGCTTTAAAAATTTCAACCGCCTTTCGGTAATTATCAAGTTGCTGTTGAAATTGTAAAATATTGTTTTCCTGCATTATGTGCAGGTTGAAGTTTTGTTTAGTCTGTTCAAGCTCATCAACTATCCTTTTCAGGTCGATAAGAGCCTGGTGCTCAATTGTTTTTTTATTAACTTGAATGCTTAAACATTCCAACTCTTGTTTTAGTGTACTGATTTCCTGTTCAAAAGCCTGAAGGTTGGATACATCCAAGCCTTCAAACTGTTTCATTTCACCTTCCAGGCTCGCTTTCTCAGTATTATTATGCGCAATTAACCGGGCTATTTTATCCGAAAACTCAAATTTTTCAAGTGCGAAAATATCTTTAAGCATCCGTGTTCTTTCGGTATTCGAGAGTTCTAAAAATTCCTGGAATTTTCCTTGCGGGATAATAATGGTTCGACGGAAGTTGTCATAGCTCAATCCAATTATTTCTTCGCCATTCAATTTTTCCTGAGGAATCCATTCATTGTTTTCCCATAAGTAGAATACTCGGGTAAATTGTTTTACATCGTCAAACTTTTTGCCCCTTTTTCCGCTAACAATGGCTCGATAATATTTTCCGGCGTGATTATAAAATTCAAAATCAATTAAAACTGTAGTTGATTTTAAATTCATCATATTAAAGTACCGGTTGTCACCGCTTTGGCCCAATCGATCAAGTGCTCCATAAACAGAAAAGGTGATAGCATCCAATATTGTTGATTTACCAGAACCAACACCTCCAAAAATGCCAAACAGCTGACTTTCTGTTAAATGGGCAAAATCAATGAAGTGTTCCTGTTCATCCTGGTAGGAGTAAAGGCCTTTAATGGTTAACTTAACAGGAATCATTCTGCATCCTCCGCTTTTAATTCTTTGAATAGACTTAATAGTTCTTCATTAGGCTCCTGGCCTTTTTTATGCTTGAAATATTGGATAAATAAAGTGTCTACGTCCTGAGATAAATCAATACTATTGTTGGCTGTTTCAGTAGGGGACTGATTTTTAATTTCAGGGATAAGTGTAACGATGCCATCATGTGCCTGTTCAAGCCGCTTACGATCAATTGATTTAAGATATTCGTCGCTCACAATTGTCAACTCAACCAAACAATCAGGATTATTGGAGAGCCAATCTATTGCCAAGTCTATTTGATCAAAGCGTTTTCGAACTAAACTTTTTCCTTTTGTAAGTGCAATTTTTTCAATTTTGACTTCAGTTCCTGGCTCGGCAGTAAGTACGGCAACAAATTTGGATTGCCCCGCTTCGCTAAAGCTATAACAAAGCGGACTGCTACTGTAAATTACAGGGCAAGGCGAACTATCAATTGTTTGAAATCGATGCAAATGCCCTAATGCAACATATTGCATTTGTTGAGGTATATTTTCTGAGAAAATAGCCTGAGCTCCACCAATATGTAAAATTGGTTTCTCGTCATCTGGTTCTTCAGGTATTTCTCCACCTTTTTTCATAAAAAATAAGTGTGCCATGAGTATGTTTACACCAGTGTTGTCGCAATATTGATTTGCCAACTCGCTCCATTTTTGTTGAAGCAGATCACGGAGTTCTTGTTCACTGTTTTTTGCATTAAGCATCGTTTTTAATCTAACCTCATTGGCGTAAGGAGTTAATAGCAAACGTAAATGGGGGGTATGTTCAGGCAGTTTAAGTTCTATAAAACCGTTGTCCGAATTAATGATTTCAAGGCCAGTATCAAGTTTTATCTTACCAAGATTGGTGTTGGGATAGCCAGCAAAGAAAATTCCGCATTCCCGAGCCAAAACATCTGGCGCGTCAACTCTCTCAGGTGAATCATGGTTGCCGGCAATGGCGATAATGGCTCTTTTGCCATTGTTTGACAGTTTTTTTAATGTCTTATATAAAAGCTCAGTGGCCTCTGTTGAAGGGTTAAACGTATCGTATAAATCTCCGGCAATTAATACAGCATCCACCTCTTGCTCATTGGCAATTTGGCAAATTTCATCTAACACTTCACGCTGTTCCTCTAATCGCGAAAAGCGTTCTAAGCGCTTCCCTAAATGCCAATCTGCTGTATGTAGAATTTTCATCTCTGTTTTATTGTGTTGTGAATCAGTTAAATGAAATCGGAGCTTCCGGGTTTATTTAAGCCAAATTTTACAACGCGAGTTTCCAATTAAATTTTTAGCAAACCAAACTTTGATTTCAATAATTAGAAAATCAAGAGTGTGTGGGGATTATTTTCCGCATAAAAGGCGTCAGTGCCACAATCAGGGTTAATTATTTAAGCTTGGGAAGAAAGATTTTTACTGAAAATACCCCCATAGAAATGAAAAAATAGATTTTTCATGGCTTTTTCTATTGGTTTGCTTTTGTTTGATAATTAGGTGATTATCTTCTGTTTACATTCTTTAAAATATAACTTATTTACTTTTAGATAGAATTGTTGCTGTTCAGTTGTTCCTATTGGCATTTTATTCGCAATTTGCAGGCTTTATTAAAAATGAAGTGATGAAGAAATTATTGTCGTTAACAGTTGTTGTTTTATTATTGTCAGTGGTGTCAGTTAAGGCACAAAGTTATACTACTGCTTTAGGTGGCCGTATCGGTACCGAAAGTGGTATTTCGTTAAAGCATTTTGTGAAATCGAACGCTGCTTTGGAAGGAATTTTAGCTTTTAACAACCATAGTTTTGAATTGACCGGATTATATGCAGTACATGGAAATGCATTTAATGAAGCTGGTTTGGATTGGTTTGTTGGCGGAGGAGCTCACATAGGTTCTCATCGTCATCATAATGACTATGATAATCATTATGATGGTGATGTAATTTTTGGTTTAGATGGTGTTTTAGGACTTGAATATACATTTTCAGGCGCTCCTATTAACATTGGTGTCGACTGGAAACCGGAATTGAACTTTACCGGTTACGAAGGGTTCTACCCAGATAACTTTGCCATTTCTATTCGATTTACTTTTGGACGATAGTTTAAGTTAAAAATTGTATAGTTTGAAACCGCGGAATTTTTCGCGGTTTTTTTTATTGAATAATGTTAAGAAGGGGGGATAATATCGATTTTTCAACTACAAGTTTTCCCCGTAATACTCTTCAGATTTCTAAGAATATCGTCATAAATGTTTTACACGTTATACTAATAGATTATTCTATTTTAGCTTTTCAAATAAAGAAAAATGAACAAAATTATTTTAACAGCAGCTGTAGCATTTGCATTTGCTGCATGTAATAAAGGCGGTAGCGGATACAAAATTGAAGGTGAAATAAAAGGATTGCCAGATAACAAAAAAGTGTATCTGATTGCAACTAATTTTGAAGCCCAAAAGTTTGATACACTATCTAAAGCCGTTAGTAAAGATGGAAAGTTTGAACTTAAAGGAACTTTAACAGCTCCTGATTATTGCGCGTTAGTAGTCGAAGGTGAGCGTGCAGGCTCAGAACTGATGGTTGAAAACGTTAACATTAAAGTTAAGGGAAGTATTGACAGCTTACATAAGTTGAATATCAGTGGTTCTAAATCACACGATGAGTTTATTAAAGTAGAAGCCACTCTTAAGAAGAGCACTGACAAATTGCAGGCAATTCAGCAAAAAGCAATGATGATGGGCCAACAACCTGATGAACATCAAATGCAAGCTTTGCAATTGGAGTACATGGCTATTCAAAATCAGATGCAAAATGATATCAGGGCATATGCCAAAAGTAATCCTTCATCAGTTGTAGCTCCGGTATTGCTGATTAATACTAATCAGGACTTTGATGTACAGGTGTTTCAGCCAATTTACAATAGCTTTACAGAAGAAGTAAAGGCTACTCCGGCTGCAAAATACATGAAATCAAGACTTGATAAAGAAGTGAAATTGGCTATCGGGCAGAAAGCTCCGGAATTAAAAGCATTAACGCCAGATGGAAAAGCTTTATCGTTAAGTGAGTCGAGGGGTAAAGTTACATTGATCGATTTTTGGGCTTCTTGGTGTAAACCTTGCCGTATGGAAAATCCAAATGTTGTAAAGGTATATGAAAAGTACCATGGACAAGGTTTTAATATTTTAGGCATTTCATTAGATAAAGACGCAGAAGCCTGGAAAAAAGCAATTGGTGAAGATAAATTACAGTGGAACCATATTTCAGACCTTAAGTATTGGGATTCTGCCCTTGCTAAAGAATATAATGTTCAATCAATTCCATACTCTATTTTATTAGATAAAAATGGAGTTATTGTTGCCAAAAATTTAAGAGGAGAAGAGCTGGAGAAAAAAGTAGCTGAATTAATGGCGAAAAACTAAGTTGTTAATTTTAACCTTAAACATAATCTAAAACCCAAATGAAAAAGACACTATTAGGAACAGCGTTAGTATTGCCTTTATTGGCAGGAAGCGCTTATGCTCAATCAGGTGGTTACAATATTACCGGAAAGCTTACCGGCTTAGCTGATGGTAAGAAAGTCTATTTATTACAACAAAACCCGGCAACAGGCAAAGTTGACACTCTTTCTAAAACTTTGTCGAGTGCTGGTGCTTTTCAGCTTAAAGGTTCTGTGCAAGCACCTGATATACAGTTTTTAGGTGTTCAGGATGCTAAAGGTCGCCCGGTGTTGTTATTTGTTGAAAACAGTAAGATGTCAATCAATGGTAGTGTTGATGACTTGAGTTCAATTACCGTTACTGGTTCAAAAACGCATGACGAGTATGTGAAATATACCAAATTGACTTCGGGTATTAATGAGCAACAAAAGCAGCTTGGTAATCAGTATAGCGAAGCTCGTAAGAGTAATGATAAAGCCAAAATGGATGAAATCGCATCCAAGTATGATGCTTTGGATGCAGAAAAATCTAAAATTACTAAAGACTTTGCCTCTCAAAATTTGCAATCGTATGTTACGCCTTTTCTTTTAATGCAAAATGTAGGCGATGAAAATGCGATAGAATATAATGCTATGTATGAGAAGTTTCCTTCAAAAATAAAGGAGTCAGCGTCTGCAAAATCATTAAAGAAAAGAATTGATGCTCTTTTGAAAACAGCTGTTGGCCAACAGGCTGCAATGTTCACAGCGAAAACTCCTGAGGGAAAAGATTTATCATTGAAAGAAGTATTAAGTACTGGTAAATACACAATGATTGATTTTTGGGCTTCATGGTGTGGTCCATGCCGTGCTGAAAATCCTAACGTAGTTAAGTTGTATGAAAAATATCATGCTAAAGGCTTTAACATTTTGGGTGTTTCATTAGATCGTGATGGCGAAAAATGGAAAAAAGCTATTGCTGATGATAAATTAACTTGGAACCATGTTTCGGATTTGAAGTATTGGCAATCGGAATACGCAGCTATGTATGGTGTTCAAGCTATTCCTGCTACATTTTTATTAGATGCTAATGGAAAGATTGTTGGCAAAAACCTAAGAGGTGAAGAGTTGGCTAAGAAACTTGAAGAGTTACTTGGTTCGATGTAAAAGATAATAAATAATAACCTTATCGAAGTAGTAAACCCGTCGAGCTCCTAAGCCTCGGCGGGTTTCTTTTTATAACTTAATTGATAATTCGCTTCAATTTAACTCATAATCTAACTCTGGTTTGGGTTCTTTTTTTAGTGGTCCGTCAATCCAATTCTTTCTTCCAATAACTTCAGTAAACAAATAGGCGAAAAGAAGAATGTATTCAAGTGCAATTACTAAGTTGTTCTCTTTAAATGGTGTAGTTTGGTAAGCAAGGTAGCTGAGTGGGAGTAAAGCAGTCCAGATTAATGGAAAACGATAATTTGTAAATAAGCTCAAGGTCATTAACGCAATGCAATACCACGGAAAAACTGCCGAAGAGTATAGTAATAAAATAAATAAAATCCACATCATCCGGGTTGGTAATAACTCTTTTTTGCTAGAAGTTAGAAATGTAAAGTAAAGTAGTACACCTAAAAAAGTTCCCCCAATTATTTTAGAAATAAGTAATGAATGCTGTAATCCGGTCAACTTCGACCCGAAGTGATCTATAAGATTATAAAAGCCCGCATTAAAGTTATGGTTATAGTAATATTGCTGTAATCCGTTTACAATATGACCAAGTTGGTCTATATTGTAAACAAAGGGTAAAGAAAAGATAATGGCAGCAACCAGTCCAAGTAGGGCAATATCAAAGGCTTTTCTAAATCCAAAGGGTTTTATCAATAACGGAATGAAGATTATGGGTAAAAGTTTAATGCAAAATGCCATTGCCATAAACAAACTGGCAATTAATGTTCTGTTTATTGTTAAGAGATAGATTGCCAATAAAGTGAAAAATATCATGCCTGCTTCAAGATGTAAATTGGCACAAAACTCAATAATAGCTAATGGATTGAGCGCATAAATTGCAATTCGGTTTTTAGGTAGATTAAACTGTTTAAGGAGCAAAATAATCATCCAAAATGTACCTAATTCAAACAACAAAATGAATCCTTTCATTACCAAAACACTTTTGTAAAGATCATTTGGGAATAGGGTACAAGCTATTCCGTATATGGATTGGCAAAAAGGTGGATAAATAGAATAGGAATGAGGAGAAAGAAGCTTACTGTACAATTCGGGTGTAATTCCACTTATTTCAACTCCTGCAGCCATGTAGCTTGCGGGGCGATGTGCAAAAGGGTCGAAACCGTTACGTAATAATTGCCCATCCCATATATATCTGTAAAAATCATGGGAAAGAGCAGGCAAAGCAAATAATACGGTTATACGCAATAATGCTCCACTCCATAAGTTTAATTGATAATAGTCGTCGTTATTATAATACTTGAGGAGAATGAAGTAAACTGCAAAAGAAAGGGTAAAGAGTGAAAGTATTTGTATGCCTTGGTTTTGAGTAGTAAAGTAACTTAGACCAATCAAGAATATAAGCAGGACCTTATGCAGTCCGTAGGGTAAAGCTTTTTTCATTTTTGCAAAATTAAGAACATACTTTATGTTCTTTACTTGTTTAATAAGAAATTTGACGTTTAAACAGATTAAAATAATGACATTACAGCAATTTACCGACCAGATGGGTAGAATCGTTGAATTTAATCATCCTCCACGTCGGATTATTTCACTTGTTCCTTCTCAAACAGAGCTTCTTTTTGAACTCGGACTCAATGAAGAAGTGGTAGGTATAACTAAATTTTGTATTCATCCTACTGATAAATTTAAAATTACAGACAAAGTTGGGGGTACTAAAGCCATTAATTTTGAGAAGATTAGAGCATTAAAACCTGATTTAATTATAGGTAATAAAGAAGAGAACCTGCAAGAACAAATTGAACAATTGATGAAAGAGTTCCCGGTTTGGATGAGTGATATACATACCTTGGATGATGCTGTGGAAATGATTACCGCAGTTGGGCAATTAGTGGAGAAGGAAATAGAAGCCACAACGCTTACAACGAAAATTAAAAATGAGTTTTTGACTTGCACAAACTTATTTGGACCTGTGGGTTCAAAATCACCTCTTTCAGTAGCATATTTTATTTGGAAGGATCCATATATGGTTGCTGCAAGCAATACATTTATTGATCATATACTTTCCTTAATAGGTTTGGAAAATATTTTTTCTGAGAAGGAGCGCTATCCTGAGGTTACATTTGAGGACTTAAAAAAGGCTAGCCCAGATTTGGTTTTTTTATCATCAGAGCCGTATCCGTTTAAGGATAAGCATGTTAATGAGATTCAAAAAATGCTGCCTGAAGCTCAGGTATTACTGGTAGATGGAGAAATGTTCAGTTGGTATGGCAGCCGTTTACAGTACGCTTCAAATTATTTTCAAAAAATTTCATTTTTTTCTTGAGAATTAAAATAAGATTTCTACTTTTGCAGTCCCGAAACACACAAGGGAACGCGGAAGTGGCGTAATTGGTAGCCGCACCAGACTTAGGATCTGGCGCCGCGAGGCGTGGGGGTTCGAGTCCCTTCTTCCGCACAAACATAGAAAGCAGCCCAAAAAGGCTGCTTTTCTACATTATGGACACATTATAGACACATTCAAAAAGGAAAAGTTGATTTTTGTGGGGTAAGAACTTATTATGCACGATTCCTTTCAAGCCCTTCTTCATCTGATTATTCCCGAAGGTGTTTCTGACTATTTCCAACTAGTTGATCATAAAGAACAACCGGATCCCCAGCTCTGGGTAATCCACCCTCTCAATACATATGGCAATGCATCTTTTCTAATATTTTTATTTAGAATTTAATTCACCAAAGCCGGCCAATAAAATTAAATAGATAATCTATTAAAACAATGTATTAATCCATCAATTAGTTGGACAATCCATCAAAATAGCTATATAATCCATTTTTGTGTTAGAAATAAAAGATTGTTTTGCGTATGAAAAAATCACACATATTTAACCTATAGTATTATTATGAAAATTTTACATTATTCCTGTGGTCTATTGATTTTATTATCAACTTTAAGTTCATGTGAAAAAGAACCTCTCAGTGATTTAAAGGTTTCTATATCAGAAAAAAAAGATCAGAGTTAAAAGCTTTTGTCAAATATTTGGATGGATTACCGAATGATAGTTTAAGGAGGGAAGCCATTAATAAAAAATATCCCGTTCGAAAAAATAACTTTATCAAAAATGTCGAATCTACTGAAGACCCTACTGCTGAAGAACTCGCATCTTGTGGTGAGGGGTATGAATTTCAAACTGAAAGAGAATATTATAGTGGACAGGTAGGAGGTTTTCAAATTGATGCAGAAGATCCTAATGGCCAAACATATCGAGCCCGTTGGGGAGTATGGACGCAAAGTCAATGTCTCTGGTATATTGATTCTTATGAAAGATTTGTACTTTATACCCAATATGGAAACGAAAGAATTCAAGATAGCGAGCACTTGTACTCCGTTCTATTAGGTTTTAATAATTATGTAAATTGGACAGAACTGGAACATTTTCATCAACGTGGATCTTATAGCGCAGTTGTTTATTTGAGAGGAGTCCTTACAGTTAATAAGGATGGTGCATTGCAGTATTCTTCAATCAAAGAAAGATCTACTGCTTGTACCATAGAGGATATAAAGAGGGGATTTCGTTACTAAGTATAGAAAACCAAAGATTTTTAAAGTCTTTGCTTTATTTTTTAATTCGTTATTATATAATCTTATTTTATGTTTAAATTTTACGGATTTCTATTTTTTTGTTTTGTAGTATATGGTTGTCATTCTCAGCCTTTAAAAACACCGCCTAAAAATGGTACTTTAATTGTGAAATATTATTTTTTTGATACAAAAACTAATAAAGAACAGCAAAATACTTTAATTCCTAATACAAAAGTATTGTATTATAAAGATTTTATAATTGAACAATATATCCAGACAAAAAATGTAAAAGTAGGCAACTTGGAAACTGTGATTTCTAAAGATTCTTCTTTCTATTTTATTAATACTGTTTCTGGAAAATGCGACAGGTACACAAGTTTTTCAAGTAATGCTACAAAAGCCGAATCTTTAAAGTGGGAAGACAAACTAATTGGATTAGTTGGTTTACAAAAAAGTATGAGTCCATCAACATATGGTATTAATGAGCAAACCGCTTTTGCAGATACTTTAATAGACAATAAATTATATAAATTCTGCATACATAAAAAACCAACCGACAAAACAATCACTTACTTTGTAAAGAACCAGGTGACAGGCTTACCTATAATGAAATTATTTGATAAAAAATATGGCACATTGGCCAGAGTAGATAGAATTGAGAATGTCTCAGGATCAATGACCTCAGTAAGATTAGAAATTAAACCAGAGAATCTTACAAAAAATGAGATCCAGGTTTTTGATGCATGGGAAAAAAAACAAAAAAATTAAACAAAAACAAAGAATACTTATATCCAAATCGATTAACATTTTCAAGGATATTTATAACAACACCTAATATCTTATTATTTAATATAAAGGCAGTTTCTGAAGACTGCCTTTATTTTTTAGTTGTTTATTATAGTTTAATGGTTGCAGGACTGTTCTGAGACGCTTGTCGCCATGGATGACGCACATAAAAAATCCCCATCCAATTAAGAATGAGACCACATCTACCTATGAAAACACGGTTGGGAACCAGATTGTAATACGAATATGCTGCTTTTTTTATTATTAGGAAAATGAAAAGCCCAGCGGGAGCCAGGCATTTTCATACAATTAAACCAAACCTAAATGATAATTAAGATTTATTCTTTTTGAGTTTTAGCCCGAATTTGATCAGTATCCCAAGTGTTACTATTAAGGAGCAAAAACCTATCCAGTTCCCTAAACTTTTCGGAATATTTGCACCAGCAGTAGTATCTGCCTGTTTACCTTTAAAACTACCTTTCTTCTGAACGTCAGCCTTTGTTTCGCTTTGGTTATTCTGAATGCTGCTTTTTTGCTCCATTCTGTTTTCCTTTGAGTTGGAAAGACGTTCTTTAGTTGATTTTTTAATACCGCTTTTACCTTTCCATCAGCATCTCTAAAGCTTTCAAACTCCTGAACTTCACGTTCATAATTAACCTGGTTTTTACTCACACTTGCCGAATCAAAAGAAAAGAAATGGTTTACTTCTTTTCTGGAATACGAACTATCTGAAGTGCTGGTTTGCTTTAACTTTTCACGGGAGCCGCAAGACCATATTCCTGAGATCAGGAAAAAGGCTAGTATAGACCATATAGTCAATAATCGCATAGTATAGACTAATTAATTAAACAATTCCTTTGACTGCTGATAAGCATCTTTCAGGCGGTTATCATAATTTAACTTCTTAAACAACGGACCGTTATAACCACGTGCGAAAGTTGCCCAGTCTCTTATCTGTAAGGCTTTGAACATGGCCGGATTTGACTTAATGAAATTAATTGCTCCTTTGACCTGGTTAAATTCAGATTCTTTAAAGGCATCTATCATAGCATCCACAATCTGAAAACCAGCCGCCTTATGATTGAAACCCATTACCTGCATCATTCCCCAGGATGTAGAAAGCATGGCCGCTTCTTTATCCAGTTTCCATGCCTCATTAAATGCGATCCATTCTTTAGGCTGGTTTTCCACACCGTTAGCAACACGATTTCCTGTGTAACGCTGGAAATGATAAGGTTCAAACTGGATTAAAATTTTGCCGGTAGAAGCATCAAAGCCTTTACCTGATCCTTCTACCTTTATTACTGCCATTAATGCCGATGGTTCAAGGTGGTTTGATACGGCTAATTCAGCTATATCGTTTAGTTCAATGAGTTTCATGTTACTTTATTCTACTGCCTATCAAATCATCCAATCGCTCAAATGCTTTGGTGTTTTTCTCGATTACCTCAAGCATTTGTGCTCGATCTTCTTCAATGTATTTTTCCATTTTCTCTGAAAGCTTATTTTGTTGCTTCCAAAAAAGGTATGCGACAGCAACCAAAATGATGATGGAAAAAAGCTGATCACCCAACTTTTCTAAAATGCCAGGCGGTAATACTTCAGCTGCTTGTAGTAAGATGTTGTTCATTTATGTTATGTGTTATACTAGTTTATCAATACTGTTTACACTATGATTCTTTTCAAATCGGTTTAAAACCCGATTTAAGGCGTTACCCATTTTAGTGAGAGTGTTTTTAACCAAGTTCTTTCCTAATGCACTGCTAATGGTTTCTTTTCGGTTTCCAAACTTGTACCCGTCTTTACGTTTTAGAGTAGCGTTAAAATATCCTTACCCCAAACATTAGCATACATATCCCGGCTAATTGCCATTAACTTGTAATTGATATTAATGATTCTCCACCAATGTCCTATTGATTGCGCTTGCTTAATGCTTTGATAATGCATTACCACCTGTGCAAAAACAAATACTAGCACACTTAAAATGACCGATATGAGGTATGGAGGAATGCCCATTAATTAAACTGAATTGTAGGGTTAGCAATTTCTTCGTCGATCTTAGTGCAGTCGATGCCCAATGCTGTTAAACCAATTTTTGCAGCAAGTAAATCCGCTGCTATAAGAATATCATCCGCCACATACGTGATGCCTGAAGTTGGTGCCGCGCTAATTGAATACACGCTGAAATTTGCCCACCTTATTAAATATCTGTTCATTTTTTCTTAATTATTTAGTTATCCAAATGTGTCCGTATTGATTAACCATTACCCATATCTTTTCTTTCGGAGTTGCAGGGGTTCCATTACTAATACCTTGTACATAGCCTGCTGGCTGTTGGTTGATGCCAGATGGAGTTTGTGTTGCATCTCCTATTGAAATTACTGATACATTAATATTCATCCCGCGAAAAGGAAGGCTATTGGCGCCAGTCATGGCTGCATTTGTCGATACAAAGTCATATAGATTGTTGATTAGTGTATCTAATTTATTGGATGGAGTTGTCCCAAAACGCCTTAAAGCAAGCGTTTTAAGTTTCGTTAGCGATGAGAGATAAGCAGGAAGCACAGGGGTTAGATTTATACCTCCAGGTATTGAAAGTGTATCGAGATTAACCAATGTAGCAAGGTTACCCCATCCAGTAAGTGCATTTGAAAATCCATGATCATAAGACTTTAAACTAGGAATAGTGTTTACAACCGTTGGAAACTGAGTATGGTTGGTTGAGTAAATAGTCAATGAGGTTAGATTGACCAATTGATTAAAGTTTGAAGGCAGGGGCCCTGCTCCAAAATGATTGTCTCCCATTACCAATGACAAGAAATACTTGACAATCAGCTATCAGTTAGAATATGAGCCAGTAGGCTTTTGGCATCCTCGAGTTTTCATAGGAGACCTATCAAAAGTACCGACTACAATCGAAAACTTCCCATATAAAAATGACTACGATGTAGATAATATTTGCACTTTTATTAAAAATTGGAAAATCCAATTTCCATTGAACCACTATAAGAAAGGAGATGCTATTTATATTGTTTCCTCACTACAATTAGAAATCAACTGGTTCCAAGTGCCTGGACGTGGAGAGATTTTTCCTGAAGATTGTGATAATGAAGACCTTTTTGAAGCCTGGGTAGGAGACGATTTGATAGATCCTCAAAAAAATCTACATTACATTGCTTATGTTATAAAAAAATAAATTCGAAAAGAATTAGATTTCTCTTATAAAATGTAAAAGCGGACGGCAGATAACCAACTGGGTGCATCGATACGAAAAAGAAGGGATTGAAGGATTGAAAGATCGAAAAGGACGAGGTAGGCGCAGTGCCCTATCGGAAGATCAACTAAAGAGAATTAAGTCATTAGTCCTCTTGGAAAGCCCCAACCAGCACGGATTATCATTGGAAAAATGGACCGGCCCCCTTCTGGTGAAATGGATCAAAAATGAATATGGATTAGAGTATCAGAAGGCTCAGGTATACAATCTGCTTGAGAAAGTCGGCATTACATTTGAAAAGAAGTGCGGATTGATAAATAAAGTGTAATTAATTTATATACTTTTCACCAAAAGTGGCGAAGAACCACTTTGCTCCAGATTATCCACAAATAATGATGGTTAAAAAAAACTAGGAAAATTGTTAAGGGTTAGGGTGGTATCTTTCATGCTTAAAAGTTAAGAAAAATAAAAGCAATATTTTATTTGTTTTAAAAATGTCGAATTTTGCATTATAAATAAGCCATTTATATTTATTTATGAAAAACCAAGTAATAAATATTCCAGAAAATTCACAAGCAGCTGTTGTTATCAAAGCAATGATGGAACGTAAGAAATATGTCCAAAAATTGGTGAGAGAAGGAAAGTTTGATGAATTGAAATTAAATGGAATTAAGCTCGGCAAAGCCTTATAGTATAGAAGTAGATTCTATCAATTACGACGCGCTCTGTAAACACTTCGACTTATATATCCAGTCTTTACAATCCTTTGGCATAAATACTCCACAGGAGTATTCGATTTAAAAAGTATGGTGCTAAAAGGGGGGGCATGAAAAGTAAGTATAACAGATCATGCATCGATTATTTAAGTTTTGTTAACATTCTCAATGCTACTGCGGCCGTTTGAGTACATTCGTGGCGTGCCAGATTCTGGTTTTTATTATTTGCCTCACGCAATAATTCACCAGCTTCTTCTGCAACAATTGCAGCTTGATGTACTAAACAATCAGGGAATTGTGGATGCTTTTGTAGAGCATAACTGTAGTGTCTTAATACATGTTCTAATACACCAACTAGTTCCGTAGGTACTTCAATAGTAGTTTTCATATGCTCTGATTTTAGAAAGAAAATTAAGACATAAAAAGTGCCAAGTTTTTCATTTAGTGTTATTTATGGTTATGTTTTTTTCGAAATATTAATCTATTCTTTTTTGCTTTTAATTGATTCAAATACACCGTACACAACATTGCAAAAAATGATATTGCAATACCCGCAATCCATGTTTGATAAGAATAATTACGGTAAATTGTATGGTAAGCTAGATGGGACTGTTGAGGGAGATCATACCATCTTTACGGGTATTATTTATTCTAATAATATTCAATATTTAGATCAGTTACATGATGCATTTAACAGGACAATTGATGACTTTACTAAAGTGTAGATTCTTATTATAATAAAAGGACACATAAGGGACACATTTTTAATAAAAAAATGGAAAGTTTAAATAAAAAAACTACTTTTGCACCTCCAAAAAAGCGGTTGGATGCGGACGAAAACAAAGGAGCAGTTTCCCCTTCTTTCGCACAGGTATTTAAGCCGCCGCTTAGACGCAGGATTTTTAATTTAAACTAACAGTATTGCTAAATACTTAACCTTAAGGTCAATAAAATAATTCTTTTTTAAGATGAATATCACCCAAGAAAAAATCAACGACTTAAGCTCAATAGTTACTATCAACATTAAGCCTGAAGACTATAAAGCTAAAGTAGAAAAAGCTATTAAAGAGCATGGTAAAAAAGTACAAATGCCAGGATTCCGTCCGGGTATGGTACCTGCCGCTCATATTAAAAAGCTTTACGGTAAAAGCATTTTGGTTGATGAGATCAATAATTTGCTTTCTGATTCGTTGAACAATTATATTGCTGACAACAAATTGGAGGTTTTGGGTCAGCCACTTCCAAAGGTTGATCAGGATGCGAAATACAACTGGGATTTTGAAGATTCGTTTGTATTTAGCTATGAATTAGGTTTGGCTCCTGAATTTAAAGCTGAATTTTCTTCAAAAGATAAATTTACCAAATACAAAATTACTGCAGACGAAGAAACAATTAAAAGTCGTACCGAAAGCTTACAACGTGCTTATGGTAAAATGACTAATCCTGAAGTTTCTTCTGATAACGACAGTTTATATGGTGAGTTTGTGCAGTTGGCTGAAGATGGTTCTGTTTTAGAAGGTGGTATTGACAATAATGCATCTTTACGTATCGAACTAGTTGAAGATGCTAAAATTAAAAAGTCATTAGTAGGTTTGAAAAAGGATGATGTAGTAAGTTTTGATATACAGAAAGCTTACAAAAACAATGCACACCTGATTCATAACTTGTTAAATATTAGTGAGGAAGAAGCTACAGAGTTAAAAGGTAACTTCCAGTTCACGGTTAAAAACGTAAACCGCTTAGAGCCTGCTGAATTAAATGAGGAATTCTTTAATAAAGTATTCCCTGATGGTAGCGTAACGAATGAAGATGGCTTTAACGCTTATGTTTTAGAAGAGATCGAAAAACAAATGGAAACAAATGCTGATCGTAAGTTTTCAAATGATATTTACGAATATGCATTAGCTAATATCAAATTTGAACTTCCTTCTGATTTCTTAAAACGTTGGTTAAAAGCTACCAATGAGAAGTTATCTGATGCGGAATTGGAGAAAGATTATGATTCATTTGAGAAAAACCTTAAATGGTCGTTAATTGAAAATAAAGTTCTTCAAGCTAATAACATTGAAATTAAACCTGAAGAAGTTGTTGCTCTTGCTAAAGGACGTATTGCTACTCAATTTGCAATGTACAGTCCAACTCCAATTGACGATGCTCAGTTGAACGAGTATGCTCATAACTTCCTTTCAGATCGCGAACGTGCTACTCAAATGTACAATGAGGTTCGCAGTAACAAAGTTTTCGAATTCTTGAAAAACACAGTTTCAGCTGAAGAGAAATCAATTGACTACAAATCATTCTTAGAATTGAAATAATTCTGCCGAGTTAGTCATATTGTCATAATATAGGGAAATCTGTCATGTAAATGGCAGATTTCTTTTTTATTTATAAGTTATTGATAAATAGGGTTTTGTTGGTCTATGGGGCTTGTGCTTAACTGTTTACCCCTTACTTTACAGTATCAATCATCATTTATGTATGATATTTGATTATATTCGTTTCAACAAGAAATAAGAATGAAATAACGACAATAGCTAATCAGATGCTGTTAAAATCTTAGTAAGCTGTTGATTGTTAGTATCATGATATCATTAAAAAAATCTAATTTTATATTTCATGAAAGACAGAATCGATAAAAACGAATTTCGTAAATATGCTGTAAAGCACCATCGTATTAATAGTTTAGCTGTTGACGGTTTTATTTCACGTGTTGAAAATCGTAAGCTGCCAACTAACATTACGCCTTATATTATTGAAGAACGCCCTATGAATGTAGCTTCAATGGACGTTTTTTCACGTTTGATGATGGATCGTATTATCTTTTTAGGTGATCCGATTTATGATGTTACAGCAAATATTGTTCAGGCTCAGTTGTTATTTTTGCAGTCAGTAGATGCAAAGCGTGATATTCAATTATATCTGAACAGTCCGGGCGGTTCTGTTTATGCAGGTTTAGGAATTTACGATACTATGCAATTTGTAGAGCCGGATGTTGCAACAATTTGTACCGGTATGGCAGCATCAATGGGAGCCGTACTTTTATGTGCCGGAGCCGCAGGTAAACGTGCTGGCTTAGCGCACTCTCGTGTAATGATCCACCAACCAATGGGTGGGGCAGAAGGTCAGGCATCAGATATCGAAATTACAGCTCGTGAAATTGGTAAATTGAAGAAAGAGTTGTACGAAATCATTGCTCGACACAGTGGACAAACTTATGATAAGGTTTGGGAATCTTCTGACCGTGATTTTTGGATGATTGCACAAGAAGCCAAAGAATTTGGTATGATTGATGAAGTATTGACTTCAACCAAGGATATTAAATAATAAAGTATGATTTTAGGGAGGCAATTAATAGAATTGTCTCCCTGAAATCTAATATCAGATAATGAGTAAAAATCAAAAAGACGTTAGGTGTTCTTTCTGTGGTTCGTCAAAGCAAGATGTTGCTTTAATGATTGCAGGAATTGATGGGCATATCTGTGATCGTTGCCTTGAGCAAGGTTATCAGATTTTGAACGAAGAAACCGTTCAAAACAAAGCAAAAAAAGCGCAGCTTGAATTAAATCTTGTTAAACCGATTGAGATAAAGAAGCATCTTGATCAATATGTAATCGGACAGGATGATGCTAAGCGTGTGCTTGCTGTTGCTGTTTACAACCATTATAAGCGTTTAAACCAAAAGGTGGATAAGGATGAAGTTGAGATTGAAAAATCAAATATCCTGATGGTGGGTGAAACAGGAACAGGCAAAACGTTATTGGCAAAAACAATTGCCAAAATATTGCATGTTCCGTTTTGTATATGTGATGCTACTGTTTTAACTGAAGCAGGTTACGTTGGGGAAGATGTTGAAAGTATTTTAACCCGTTTATTGCAAGCCGCTGATTATGATGTGGCTGCTGCGGAACGAGGCATCGTTTATATTGATGAAGTAGATAAAATTGCTCGTAAAAGTGATAATCCTTCCATTACTCGCGATGTGTCAGGAGAGGGTGTGCAACAGGCGCTCTTGAAAATTTTAGAAGGAACAGTTGTAAATGTACCTCCACAAGGCGGTCGTAAACACCCAGACCAAAAAATGATTGCCGTTAATACCAGCAACATTTTATTTATATGTGGTGGAGCCTTTGATGGAATCGATAAAAAAATCGCAAATCGTTTACAAACCCAGGCAATAGGTTATGGAGCTAAGAAACACGGAGAAAAGATCGATAAGAACAATATGCTCCAGTACATTACTCCTAAAGATTTAAAAAGTTTCGGATTAATTCCTGAACTAATTGGTCGAGTACCTGTATTAACTTATTTAAATCCTTTAGACAGGGCTACTTTGCTTTCCATTTTAGTAGAACCTAAAAACTCATTGATTAAGCAATACATCAAACTGTTTTCATATGAAGGCATTAAGCTTTCTTTTGAAAATGAAGTATTGGAGTATATTGTTGATAAAGCAATGGAGTTTAAACTTGGAGCTCGTGGTTTGCGCTCAATTTGTGAAGCAATTATGATTGATCATATGTTTGAGCTACCATCAAAAGAAAATGTGAGCGAGTTAGTGATTACATTAGATTATGCTAAAGATAAGTTTGAGAAATCGGCCAATTTGAAAAAGTTGAAAGCCGCTTAAATTATCTCCATTGATATTAGTTTTAAGAGAGAGCCTATTCGGTTCTCTTTTTTTTTGCTTAATAATCGGTTGAAAACCGTATTTTAAACCTCATTATCTGCCTTTATTCCTTAAAGTTGAATTTTTATTAAACTTGATTAACTTTTTTTTATTATGAAAAATTAAATTATTTTAGTTGTAAATACATTTAGATGGGAATTGATCATTATTTAATATATTTGCTTAATAATAAAAATTGCTTGTAAAATTTCGGTTTCAAAAAGCGTTTTGTTATAATTACCTTATCTAACTTTCCTCTCTCTACAAAAACTGACAGTTAAACCCTGTCAAACAATTCCCATTATGAAAATCTAATCATTTTACTTATGGGAAACGTTTACAAACTAAACACCAAACCCGACCATATGAAATTCGACCGCGGTTTCACAATACGGTTATCCGCATTAGTGAGTTGTTTGCTAATTGTATTATGCAATTGGAAGGCAGCTGCTTTGCCTTTTAAAGTACAATCAAGGCTAAACGTTCATAGGTTAATTTATGCATCTTTTTTACCTGGGGAATCTTTTACCTTTTCACCAATAAGTAATAACACCATCATACAACCTCCGGTTTATGGAATTTGTAATGGCTTTTCATTTGATTCAGGATTGATAGTAGGGTCGGATGCATCTCCTGCAGGCACAACTTATAATTGGCAAAAAAGTATTGACTTAGGAGTAACCTGGACAGATGTGGGCGTAACCTTACGAGATTACAATCCTCCTGTATCAACTAAAACCACATGGTATCGAAGAGTTGCCATTAATGGCCCTGACCAGGACATAAGTAATGTTGTAAGAATTGTCATTGCTAGTACTTCTGTTGGAAATAATACTATTTTAACCAATCAGGATATCGTTTCCGGAGCTACCCCTCAGAAGCTTATTGGATCGGATCCTAATGGTGGTGACGGTGTAAGTTATGAGTTTGTATGGGAGCAAAGCAAAGACGGCTCTACATGGCAATTAGTTCCTGGGGCCTTTACCGGAAGAGATTATCAGCCAACAGCATTAACTACGTCCACTTTTTATAGACGGAGCGTGCGAATGGGAGTGTGTCCTGTTTTCGTTAGTAATACAATTAAAGTAACAATAGTTCCGGTTTCTGTTTCTGGCAATACCATTATTCAACCTTTGGAAAATGAAAAGTGCGGTATAGCTAGTTTTAATCCAAAGGAAATAGCTGGCGCGCAGGTTTCTGTAACTACAGGGGCAACCTTTACTTATCAATGGACGCAAAGTATTGATGGTGGTGCCACCTATACCAATATCCCCGGAGCTGTTGGGCAGAACTATGATCCGCCTGAACTTACCAGAACAACCCGTTTTAGGCGTGATGTTATATCAGGAACAGTAGTTAATAACAGTAATATCGTATTTATTATTATCAACCCTGATGGCGTTGGTAATAATGTTATAAATCCTATTGCTGATGTTAAGGCCGGTGTTCAGCCGCAATTAATTACAGGAAGTGATCCTACTCCAAGTGGGAACGTATTTGAATTCAGATGGGAGCAAAGCGCCGATGGTTTAACAGGCTGGACTTCTGCTCCTGGAGCTAATACAGGTAAAAATTATCAGCCTCAGCCGTTGATTCAAACCACGTATTTTCATCGGAAGATTGGATCGGGAGTTTGTCCATCTTCAGAAAGTAATAGTATAAAGGTTACGGTTTTGCCTTCAGGTGCTATCTCTAATAATAAAATAACAGCGCCCCCTACAGTTTCCTATTGTGGATTGTCCTCTGTTGATCCAAGCGTTATAACTGGTACTGCTGCAACTAATGTATTAACCTACCAGTGGCAACAGAGCTTTAATAACAACAGCTGGTCAAACATTATTGACGCAACAGGACAAAACTTTGATCCTTCAAACTTAAACCAAAAAGTATCATTCCGCCGGATTGCAATTGCCGGAACCACCCGTGATACGAGTAATGTTGTAGTGTTTTTAGTTACTCCGGTTGCACTTGATAATAATACAATATTATCTCAACCACAAGTAATTCCGTCAGGAGGTATACCTGCTGCTATTGCAGGGTCTCTGCCAACAGGAGGAGATGGAACCTACAATTACTTATGGGAGAAAAGTGAGGGTGGACAAAATAACTGGGTTGTTGCTTCTGGTATTAATAACCAACTGAATTACCAACCTCCAGCACAATCAGCTCCTGTTTATTATAGAAGAACCGTGACTTCTGGGGCATGTAGCTCAACAAGTGAAAAATACCTCATCGCAATTACTACTAACACTGATTTGGCAATTGAAAAAACTGGAGGCATTAGTGATGATGTTCAGAATGCTGTTCAGTTTATCATAAAGGCGATCAATAAAGGTCCTCAAGACGCAATGGCTATTGTAGTGACTGATACATTGGCAGATAATTTGGAATATATTTCATATAAAACAGATGTAGGTTTTGTTGATTATGATCCTGTTAAAAAGATTATAAAATGGGAGATTGATAAACTAGCTGATAAGGAGGAAGTAAAACTTAGGATTAATGCTAAACCTCTTGAAAATCGCAATCTAATAAATGAAGCCTTTATTTCGGCGCAGGTCGTTGACGCAGATTTGTCAAATAACCGTTCAAAGGCAGTAATTAGGGAGGTTGTATTTGGTATTGATGCGGCGCATGTTCCTAATATGATTACTCCTAATGGTGATGGATATAATGACGTGTTTAAAGTTCCAAATATTGTTAGTTTTCCTAATAACGAGTTAACAATTATGGACAGATGGGGAAATAGGGTATATGCTGTAAAAGAGTATCAGAACAATTGGAATGGCGAGGGATTAGCTGAAGGAACTTATTTCTATGTGCTAAAAATTACGGTTGGGAATAAAATAAAAGTATATAAAGGTTTTATCACTTTAATGAGAAGTAGAATAAGTGGTTAAATGTAATGGTGTTTTATGAATAAAAAACTACAACTTCTAGTTTTCATGTGCTTTTTGTTTACCACTAAAGTTTGGGCTCAGCAAGATGCACAGTTTAGCCAATATATGTTTAATGGCTTGTACATTAATCCTGCTTATGCCGGTTTTAAGCAAAATCTCAACATAAATTCTTTTTATAGAATGCAATGGAGTGGATTCGATGGAGGACCCCGAACAATGACTCTGTCCCTGGATGCTCCAATGTATGATAACACAATGGGATTGGGCTTTCAAGTAGCAAGTGATAAAATTGGAAATACCAATGATCTGTCTGCATTCGGAATCTATTCGTACAGATTACAGGTTAACGATGAATCACATTTGGCATTTGGCTTAGGTGTAGGTTTTTACCGTTCAGCATTTAATGGTTCGAAAAATATTCTGGATGATTCAGGAGATCCACTGAACTCTGGTAACGCATCCAGTTCTTTCAGTCCTGAATTAAAGTTTGGTTTATTCTATAATACCGAACGCTTTTATATGGGATTATCAGCCAATAATCTATTATCACCTTATTTGAAAAAGGATTACGATTTAAGTACGATTTCTCCACCTAAATCCACCCAGGTTTATTTAACCTCAGGTGTTGCTTTACCTTTAAGTGAAAATGTGGTTATGAAACCTTCATTTTTATTAAAACAAGATATAAAGGGTTATTCAACACTTGATTTGAATGCATTTTTCCTGTTTTACGATAAAATTTGGGTAGGAGGTGCTTACAGAAATAGTTTCAAACTCATCAATAAACAACCTAATCAACCTTTATACAATGCCAATGCAGCCATTCTAATGACAGAACTGTTTTTAGGCGAAAAGTTCAGGGTTGGTTATGCATTTGATATGTCATTGAGTGCTGTAAAAGATTTGAACGCTAGTTCCCATGAAGTCTCATTAAGTTATTGCTTGGATGTTAAGGATATTATACCCGAGCGTGCACCGGCTCCACGAAATGTACAAGGTGTAACTGAACGTGCAGAAAAAGCTAAAGCTAAGGCAGCAGAGAAAGAAACGAAGCAAAAAGCTCGTGCTGAACAAGAAGCTTCAAAGGCCGCTCAAAAGGAACAAGAAAGAAAAGAGAAAGAGCAGAAAACTGCTGAGGAGAAAGTCGTTAAGCAAAAAGAAGAACCGAAAGTTATAGAACAACAAGTTAAAGAGAAGGAAAAGGTAGAAGTTCCTCAACCTAAGGTAAATGAAGAAGCTAAAGCTCAGGAAAGTAAAGCTCATGATGAAGCTAAGCGTATAAAAGAAGAAGAAAGACAGGTAGCTGAATTACGTGCAAGCGAAGCCAAGCGAGAACGTGCTGAAGCCAAGGCAAGAGCTAAAGCTGAGGCGAAAGAACGAGAAGATGCAAAACGTAAAGAGGAGGACGCCAAACGTGAGGAAGAGCGCAAAGAAAAAGAGGCTGCACGTGAAAATGAGCGCGCTGCAATGAAAGAGAAAGATGCTGAAAAAGCCAAAGAAAAAGCGGAGAAAATGAAGGAAGAAAAGGCTAAGGAAGTGGAAACACCTGAGCAACGTGAGGAACGGAAAAAAGCTGAAAAAGAAGAGGCTAAGCGTATCAAAAAACTTAAGCGTCAAAAAGGTGCAATGGTAACGCCACGATACTTCTAATGTTGTGTGAAGACTAATGATTTTATTAACAATTAAATGTTAATTATTTAATAGAAATTATTGTGGTTCAGTTTTTTATGATTTACTCTTGGTTAGATAATGTGATTATAATCTAACTTAACCATTTGGAAAAAGGAATTATATATATATTTTGGCAATTAAATAAACTTAGGGTCATATGAAACGTTTTTTAGGTATTTTAACAATAGTAGGTTTTATCTGCAGTGCAGAGATGACCTACGCACAGGTTGATAAGGCCGATCAGGAGTTTGAGCAGTTGAGTTATACTACTGCGTTAGAACTTTACAAAAAAGCCTTTGAACAAACCAAAACAGTACCAATTCTTCAAAGAATTGTTGAGTGTTATAAACGAACCAATCGTTATAAAGAGTGGGAAACTTGGGCGGCAAAATTAATTGCTGCAGACAATAAAAATCCAGAGAATTACCTTACTTATGGTGAAGCTTTGGTAAGAAATGGTAAATACGCTGATGCTAAGCAAGCCTTTTATTTGTATGGCCGTTATTCTAATGGTAAATTATTCGAGTCACAGTTTTTACAAGCTTCTTGTGATAGTGCTCTGTATCAAATGAATAACCCTCAAACTCAGGCTACAGTAAAGTCTCTTGATATTTTGAGTACTCCTTATTCGGATTGGGGATTGGTAAAATATCGTAATGGTTTCGTGTTCAGTTCTGACCGTCCATGGGAACAAAAAACAATTGATAAAAACTCTAAGAAACTTTATGGCTGGACAGGTCGTCCATTCTTAAAGATTTTCTATGTAGAAAGTGATCCTGAGAAAAATGTTTGGGGAACTCCAACCTTATTCTCTGATTTCTTCAATGGTGAATATCATACTGCAGGTGCTGCATTCAATGAGCGCCAGAATACAGTATTCTTTACTCGTACTCGTTTTGTAAATACTCCAGAAACCGGTACTAAACCAGTTTTGCGTTTAGAGATATTCATGTCTGAAGCTTGGAAAGAAGCTAAACCATTTAAGCATAACTCAATTTTGAAATACTCAGTAGGAGACCCTGCCGTTACTTCAGACGGTAGTCGTTTATACTTTGTTTCTGATATGTTAGGTGGCTACGGAGGTACAGACATTTACTATTGCGATATGGGTACTGATGGGGAGTGGGGCGCATTTAAGAATGCTGGTCCTGGCATTAATAGTAAGGGTGATGAGCGTTTTCCTACTTTAATGAATGATAATGTAATGTTCTTCTCTTCAAACGGCCGTATTGGTATGGGAGGATTGGACATTTACCGTGCTACTCGTTCAAAAGAAGAATGGAAAGACGTTATTCGTTTAGATTATCCGATTAACTCACCTCAGGATGATTTCAGTTTGGTGGTTACTAAGATATCAGGTGTTCCGGAGAATGCTGATAAAATTAAATTAGAAGGTTTCTTCTCTTCGGATCGTTTTGACTCAAAAGGTGCTGACGATATTTATCAGTTTACTTGTGTAATGCCTCAGTTCCAAAAGGAATACTATTACAAAGGGCGTACAATCAATAATGAGACCGGTTTGCCAATTACCAATGTTTCGATTACTGTAATTGATTTGGCTAGCAAAACATCCAATACCTATAAATCAAATGATAAAGGTGATTACGAAGTTCCGTTAAAGCCAAATCGTCAATATGAGATTGTGATGAAGAAGAATAACTATTTCGCTTCAAAACAATTATTCAATACAGGAGATCAACTGCGCCCTGACATGTTGCAATCAGACTTAAAGTTTGACCCAATTGTATTGGATCGTTCAATCCGTTTGAATAACATTTATTATGACTTTAATAAGGCTACCATTACGGCTGAATCTCAAAATGATTTAGATAATTTGGTGGGTGTTATGAAAGAAAACCCTGAGATTATTGTAGAGCTTGGTGCTCATACCGATTCAAGAGGTGATGCTGCTACCAATTTAGCATTGTCGCAGAAACGCGCCCAAGCTGTAGTTGATTATGTAGTTACTAAAGGAATTGCAGCTACACGTATTATTGCTAAGGGTTACGGAAAAACCAAACCTCTTGTAATGTGCGATAACGCTGCTGATTGTTCGGAGGCTGAACATGCTTTGAACCGTCGTACAGAATTTAAAGTGACAAAAGTAAGTGCTATTGCTTCAAGCAAATAATTTGATTGAGCTTCAATAACAAAAAAAATCCGGCCATAAGCCGGATTTTTTTGTTATTGAAAATCTGTCTTGCTCTATTTTGAAATATTTTTTTCCTCTTCTTTAATAAGTAGATCATAGGCATCTTTATAATATCTTGAAAGATATTTCCAATCAAAATGCTCTGAAGAACTTTCCACCATGTTTCGTTGAGAAATCCGCTCCCTGCGGGTTAATTGAACGAATGAGAATAACATGTTAGCCAAAGACTCTGCTGATTTTGAATAGTCGTTATGCCTTCGTCGAACTATATATATCCCATGAGACTCCTCATTAGGTAAGTTGCTCAATACATAATCCCCAAATCCTGATAAATCACTTGTAACCGTAGGTATACCACTTGCTACACATTCTAAGGGTGTGTAGCCCCACGGTTCGTAATAACTTGGGAATATACCCAAATGACAACCTCTAAGAAATTGATGATATTCTAAACCGAATAGAGGGTTAGTAGGGGAAATGAAGTCGGGGTGATAAACAACTTTAACTTTATCGTTTTTAGCATTGTGCAATTGAACGCGTCTAAGGTGGTTTACAATTTGATCATTATGGTTGTCAACTAAATCATGTGTGACAATGTATGGTAACTCTTCATTTTTCCAGCTCAGCAGTGTTCTTCTTAATCGTAGTTTCCAATAATCATCCACAAAATCATTTAATTGTGGCATTTTTTTATCTGGGTTGTATGCTGAAGCTAAGAAAAGTTTATCTCCAATTTGCTTTCTGATAGCTGTGCATGTATCCCGAACCTCCTCCATTAGTGCACGTGAGTGTAATACTTTGGAATTAATTGAATAGAAATCTTGCTTAGTAATAATGAACATTACAACCGTTACATCAATTCCGGAACGCTGCATTTTTTTATTTAATCGTTCAATTGCATCAATTGTAAGATCAAATCCTTTATTTACATATTCAAATCTGCCAGATGTGAAGAAATATAGGGTGTTTTCAAGATCGAAAGAATAATTATGAAAAAAATGCCCCATTACAAACTGGTGAATTTTCTGTTTGTACTCCAAATGCAGGTTTTGGAATTCATGTAAGGCGACAAATCGTTCTATATTTATTCCGTTTGGTGTAATTACATCAGGTTTTCTACCTACTAAAACTTCACATTCATAAGCCGTTATTTCACTAACAGTAGTAAAAATATCAGCATTTTTTGCAGCAGATCGTTCAAGCAAGACCTTAGATACGCAATTGAACCTAACGGCTTCTCGTTCCCAATTTATGCCAGGTAATATATCATAAAACCGAGGAGTGGTGGTTGCTAAATAGCGTCCTAATTGAGTTGCATGGGTGGTAAATACAGTTTTAATAGGGAGCCCCATTTTTTTAATTGTGGGTATAGGGCTTCCAACCATCCATTCATGGAAATGAGCATATATCTTTTTGGTAGTTGTACCAGGTTGTGCTAGAAATTCCAGATAAATTTTAACAGCATCTCCAAAGGCAATGGTTTGATCTACCAATTCATCATAATTTACCGTATCAATTTGATGGTTTTCCCATAAAAAATATTTAACCTCGTGTAAACGAGAATACACAGGAGCGAAATTGATTAAAATGACCTTGGGGTTTCCTGAAACAAGCCAAGTGCCGTAATGAACTTCATATCCGAGACTTTGCATTTTAAGTGCGGCCCTACCAAAAGCATCATCATATTTGGTGGTGGCTTCAAATTCGGCTGGCATTTTACCTGGAAATAAAGGTCCAATTAAGCAATAGTTGTCTTCCCACATGTCAACCATTGCCGGCGCCTTTGACCGGATTACAGTGTATATTCCACCTACTTGATTACATACTTCCCAGGCAATTTCAACCAAAAGACTCTTGTTTTGCTGCATTTTGAAGAAGTGTTTTTGTTTTAGGTTAAGTTGATCCTATCAGGATTAAATTTTAGTCAATATACTTAAATGTGCGTTTACAATAATGAATATCAAAATAATTATTTCAGTTTTAATTTTATTCTTGAGTTCAGTTATTGCAAAAGATATAATGTTATAATTTGATAATGGTGTCGATTTTATGGAATTTAGTAAACTAATGCAATCAATTAACAGATGAGTTATTACAATAATATATTGGAAACCATTGGTAATACGCCATTGGTAAAATTAAATAAATTGGTAGAGGATATACCGGCCACAGTTTTGGCAAAGGTTGAGACCTTTAATCCAGGTAACTCTATTAAAGACCGCATGGCTTTAAAGATGATTGAAGATGCGGAAAAGGAAGGTAAGCTTAAGCCTGGCTATACAATAATTGAGGGCACGTCTGGGAATACTGGTATGGGGTTGGCCATGGCTGCAATTATAAAAGGTTATAAATGTATTTTTACAACCACCGATAAGCAGTCGAAAGAAAAAGTGGATGCTCTTAAAGCGTTTGGTGCCGAAGTTATCGTGTGTCCTACCAATGTTGATCCTGAAGATCCGAGGTCGTATTATTCAGTTTCAACCCGATTGGTTAATGAAACGCCTAATTCATGGAAAGCTAATCAATATGATAACCTTTCTAACACAAAAGCTCATTACGAGCAAACAGGGCCTGAAATCTGGGAACAAACAGAAGGGAAGATTACTCACTTAGTTGTAGGGGTAGGAACAGGTGGTACTATTTGCGGTACCGGAAAGTATTTAAAAGAGAAGAATCCAAATATTAAGGTTTGGGGGATCGACACTTACGGATCTGTCTTTAAAAAATACAAGGAAACAGGAGTTTTTGATAAAAATGAGATTTATCCATACATAACAGAAGGTATAGGAGAGGATTTTTTACCTGCCAATGTTGATATGGATGTAATTGACCTGTTTGAAAAAGTTAATGATAGAGACGCGGCCTTGATGACCCGAGAGATTGTAAAAAAAGAAGGAATCTTCGTTGGAAACTCTGCAGGTGCGGCCATTGCAGGACTGAAACAATTAAAGGATCAGCTTACGAAAGATGACCTTGTTGTAGTTATTTTTCATGATCATGGAACTCGCTATTTAGGTAAAATGTTTAATGATGACTGGATGCGCGAGCGAGGTTTCTTGCAGGAAGAGTTTATCACTGCAAAAGATTTGGTGAAAGATCATCCGGCCGCTTTGGTTACAATAGGGTCGGGCGAGCCGGTTTCGAATGCTATAGAAAAGATGAAGAAATACGGCATCTCACAAATTCCTGTAAAGCGAGATGGCGAATTTGCCGGGGTTCTGGATGAAAGTCATTTATTCCGATTAATGGTTGGAGATAATTTAACGACTAATAAATTAATTGAAGATGTCATGCTTCCTGCTTTGCCAGAAGTAAGTGGCGATGATTCGATTAAGAAAGTGACCAAATACCTTAACCATGGTAATAAGGCTGTATTAGTGAAGCTGGACGATGGTTCTTATCATATCATTACCCAGCAGGATATTATTACACATATGTAAACGAACAGGGGCTGAAATTCAACTTCAGCCCCTGTTTATTTCGGACTTAATAATGTATAACATTCTTTAGCAATTTCAAGTTCTTCATTAGTAGGGATAATCAATATTTTTACTCTTGAATCTGATTGGTTAATTTCCCGAATTCCCTTAACACGTTGCTTATTCTTTTCTTCATCTATTTGAATTCCTAAGTAATCAAGGTTTTCCGATGCCATTTTTCGAATCAAGGCATCATTTTCTCCAACTCCAGCGGTAAACACGATTGCATCCAACCCGTTTAGAACAGCCGTAAACATACCAATGTATTTCTGTATCCGATAAGCATACATTTCATAAGCAATCTTTGCATCATGGCTGCCTTTTTCCAGTTCTAGCGTGATATCTCGCATGTCACTAAAACCAGTTAAGCCTATCATGCCGCTTTTTTTGTTCAGTATGGTGTTTACCTGGTCTAAATCATATCCAAGCTGGTTAACCAAATGAAATATTACAGATTGGTCAATGTCTCCGCAACGAGTTCCCATTATTAAGCCATTCATTGGGCCTAATCCCATTGATGTGTCAATGCATTTGCCGGCATTTATTGCGGTCATACTACAACCATTCCCCAAATGAATGGTAATTATTTTAGCGTCTTTTTTACCCAAATAGATAGCTGCCTGTTCGGAAACATATTTATGACTGGTGCCATGAAATCCATAAGCTCTAATTCCGTAATTAAGATAAAACTCATTAGGGATTGCAATGCGATAGGCTTTTTCTGACATGGTTTGATGAAAAGCTGTATCAAAAACGGCAACCTGCTGTGCACTGGTAAATATTTTTTCAGCTACTTCAATACCAACATAATTTGCAGGATTATGTAAAGGTGCCAACGGGAAAAGCTTTTTTATCTGCTCCTTTACAGCGGGAGTAATAGCTGTTGTTACAGCAAATTGTTCTCCACCATGCACTACCCGGTGTCCAACAGCCTCAATTTCTTCAGGATTTTGAATAACCCCATAGTCAGGATCGGTAAGTAGGGCCTTTACTTCTTTTAATCCCTCTGCATGATCATTTAAGTCTAAATTTTCTTTCACTATTTCATCGGTTCCCTGTGTAAATATTTTGTGGGTAATAACCGAATTGTTTAATCCAATCCGTTCAACTAGACCGCTGCAAATGGTTTTTGCGGAGGGCATTTCAAATAATTGATATTTTATTGAGCTACTTCCTGAGTTTATGACGAATACTTTCATTTCAAGAATTGTGAATTATTTATTAATAGGCTATTGCTGAGCTTGAATTGCGGTTATTACTACAGTGTTGAAAATGTCATCCACGGTACAGCCCCGGCTTAAATCATTAACCGGTTTGTTTAATCCCTGCAACATAGGACCTATGGCCAGAGCTCCAGTTTCACGTTGTACGGCTTTATAAGTATTGTTTCCAGTATTTAAATCAGGGAAAATCAATACGCTTGCTTGCCCTGCCACTTCAGAGTTGGGCAGTTTTTGTTTACCTACAGTTGGATCAACTGCTGCATCGTACTGAATTGGACCTTCTATTTTTAAGTCCGGGCGTTTTTGCTTTACGATTTCCGTGGCTTTACGAACCTTTTCAACTTCCTCTCCCTGACCGGACGTACCTGATGAGTAAGAAAGCATTGCTATTTTAGGGTCGATGCCAAACATTTGGCTACTCTCTGCAGAGGAAATAGCAATTTCTGCGAGTTGTTCGGCGGTAGGGTTGGGGTTAACTGCGCAATCTCCGAAAACAGAAACCCTATCAGGCAAACACATGAAGAAAACAGAAGAAACGACTGAAACATTCGGTTTGGTTTTCACAAACTGTAAAGCCGGACGAATTGTATGCTGCGTAGTGTGAACCGCTCCTGAAACCATTCCGTCAGCCAGTCCTTTATAAACCATCATCGTACCGAAATAAGAAACGTCATTCATCAAGTCTTTCGCCATATCTATATTCACGCCTTTATCTTTACGTAGTTCATAAAAGGTTTCAACGAAGTCTTGGAAATGAATCGATTCAGATGGTGTAGTAATGTTGAATTTGGTAATATCTGTATTTATTGCCAGACGCTTAAATGCTGCTTGTATTTCTGATTTATCTCCTATAATGGTTAAGTCGACGATATCCTGACTTACCAGTCGGGCTGCAGCTGTAAGAATTCTGTCGTCATTCCCCTCAGGTAAAACAATATGTTTTTTTGCTGTTTTGGCCCGCTTTACCAGTTGGTATTGAAACATGCGAGGGGTAATTCCTTCAGGTTCAAAGGTAACTATGCGCTGGTCGAGTTCCGGAGTATCAACATAGCGTTCAAAGGTGTTAATTGCTAGCTCAATTTTTTTTACATTATCCGGGTAGATACGAGATTGAATTGAGCCAATTTTATTAGTTGTTTCAAATGTGCCTTTATCGGTGGCAATAATCGGAACCTTAGAGTCTAACCCATCAATAAGGTCTAAAACTGGTTCGTCAGGAAGTAATCCACCTGTTAAAACCAGGCCTGCAACCGGGGGATAGTTTTTTGATATATTGGCTTGTAAAGCACCGATTATAATGTCGGCTCGGTCTCCTGGAGTAACGATCAGTGTGTTTTCTCTTAATCGAGTTAAGAAATTACGCATCATCATGGCCCCCACTATGGCGCTGTCTACCTGGTTGGTTAATTTATTTTCGCCAAAAAGAAGCTTTCCATTCAACGTTTCATGGATTTCCTGCATGGTTGGATTACCAAGTTCCTTTATTTCAGGAATAACGGATTTGATTATTTTCGAAGGAAGGTTTTCCTTTAATAGTGTTGTTAATTCAAATGCCTGAGTTGATTGAATTTTGTTTGCAATTACGGCTAATACCTGTACTTCTTTGTCAGTAAAGTTATTGCATGCTGTTCGAATAGCAGCAGATGTTTCAAATGCTGTTTCATTCTCTCCCGATTGCACAAATATTACTGGAGCGCCCAAGTTTTTTGCTATTGAAACATTTAAATCAAACTCAAAGGCAGTTCCTTCTCCTATAAAGTCTGAGCCGTCAATCAGTACAAAATCATAGTTTTCTTCAAGTACTTTGTATTTTCTTATAATGGAGTCAATGATTTCGGCTTCTTTATGAAGGTTGATCATGTGAAACACTTCATTTCGAGTAAAAGCATATGTCTCACTATAGTTTTGCTTTAGGTCGAAATATTTTAGAATGGTTTCAATGGTACTGTTTTTTTTCCCTTTTTGAGGGTCATCATCAACAAAGGGTTTGAAGTAGGCAATTTTTTTGGCCTTGCTTAAAAGCATGTTCATTAGGCCCAAGGCCACAACTGATTTTCCGCTATAGGGTTCTGAGGTAGCAATGTAAAGAGCATTAGTCATAAGTGTTTAAGAATTATGAAAGTTGTTCAATCGGATAATGATTAAGTGAATGGAAGATAGCTAAAAAAATACGACTGACCAATGACTTTGATCAGGTTAAAAAAACAAAAAGCCCGGTGGGACCGGGCTTTTCGTTGTGTGCCGTGCATATCTATAAACTAGGAGGTGCAAGTCCTCTATGGGGGTCGGTAGTTACCAACCATTAGCCAAGAGCAAGGGTGTCCGTTGCGAAGCGGAATCTGAAGGCCGTATGTTTGTAAAGGAATAAGTTCCAGGAAGTTATGTAAATTTAAGAAAGAACCCCTAAAATTTTATAACACTGGAACTTATGCAACCACAAGTTAATCAATTAGATTTTAGCGGTCAAAACATTTATGTTGGTTTTGACGTGCACTTAAAAAGCTGGCAGGTTACCGTTATGACTGAACTGCTCACCCATAAAACCTTTTCGCAGCCACCTAAACCCGAAGTATTACACCAGTATCTCCGGCAGAATTTCCCCGGCGGCACCTATCATTCCGCCTACGAAGCAGGCTTCTGCGGCTACTGGATCCATAACCGCTTGGAGGCTCTGGGCATTCACTCCATCGTGGTCAATCCTGCCGATATTCCCACCACCGATAAAGAAAAAGTGCAAAAAGAGGATTCCAGGGATAGCCGTAAAATCGCACACTCATTAAGAAGTGGCGCCTTAATCCCGATTTATGTTCCTTCCAGTAAAACCCTAGAGGACCGTTGTTTAGTTCGCACCCGGTCCATACTGACCAAGGACCTTGCCCGGTATAAAAACCGGGTAAAATCGTTCCTGTACTTTCATGGCATTGAACTACCTGCGCCCTTCACCAAAAAACAGTCCCACTGGTCGAAACCTTTTGTTGATTGGCTGGAAAGCATCGCTATGGCTGAGCAGAGTAGTAAAACGGCCCTGCAGGCCATGATTTTAGAAGCGAAACATTTGAGAGCCTCTGTATTGCAACTCACCCGGCATTTACTAGAGCTATCAAAAACAGGTACTTACCAGGAAGCCATCGCTTTACTGCGAAGTATCCCTGGCATCGGATTATTAACGGCCATGACCTTATTAACCGAGCTGGAGACGATTAACCGGTTTAAAAACACGGATCAACTCTGCAGTTTTATAGGACTCATCCCCTCGACGCATTCAAGTGGGGAAAAAGAACTAGCCGGTACTATCACCCGACGGGGGCATAGCGTGCTGCGCAGCGCCCTGATTGAAAGTGCATGGGTAGCCGCACGCCTGGATCCGGCACTGACTAAAAGTTTTCATGAGTATTGCCGGCGAATGGAACCGAATAAGGCCATCGTAAGAATAGCCCGGAAATTACTCAACAGAATCAGGTATGTATTAATAAACAAACAAGAATATGAGTGTGCAGTGGTTAAATAAAACTAAAACGCCATATAAAAACATCCTTTTAATCTGAGACTGATAACACGCTTCCTGCAGTGCTGGTCATTCTGTATCTGCTATCTGAAGGCTACAGCTCACTATCTATAAAAAATTAAACACGGCATTGCAGCCCGATTTACCGGTTCTGCTAATAGAAGGATGTTTTTATAGGCTTTTAGTTCATTGAAAAGACAGGTGTGTCTGAAGATTCAGGGCAAGAGAGTTTTCTTTAGCCATTTAGGACAATGAATACAGCAAAAAAGCCCCTGTCATTGTGGGGCTTCAAAGCTATATTCACCGTCATAAATCCTATTGCTGGTGAGTTGCTCTCCAGCAGCGCCCACTTCCTCTTCGGATTTATATCACAAAGGTAATCATTAAAAAAACTTCCAGATCTCTTGCTTTACAACATAGAAGGAAGCTTGAGGCAAATCCCTGAACCGAGGCACACGAACCCTATCAGGCATATCCAGCAGGATGAGATTGCAACACAAATCGAAGTCCAATAACTACCCGGATACTGGAGTGTAAATAAGGCGGTTACATGGGGAGAAAGTGTATAGGTTTACCACGGGAGGTCTGACAGACGTGCGGAAACAAGCAGTATGAAACACGGCTAACAATTGCTGTCAGAAGTCAGCAGAGATCAAAGTACGCTGCTACGAGCTAGCAGGGGAAGGGTCGAATCTTAAGAGGTGAGCATCAAATGAAGGTTACTGTATGAATGGTAGAAAGCAGAAAACGGAGCAAGACACCTGGCAGAGCGGAACTAGGTCGGCAACCGAATCAAGCTCTGGAGGGCAGACATATCTATGGATGACTGAAAAAGGAAACACCAACACAACGCAAGGGCAACAAGCCCAACTTTTGGAGTATATACTCTCACCATCCAACCTTAATGCGGCCTACAAACAAGTTAAGCGTAACGATGGATCAGGCGGGGTTGATGGGATGAGTGTGGAAAAGCTCTTACCCTACTTACAATCCCATCGAGAAGTATTGCTTCATTCACTACAAAATGGGAGGTACAAGCCTCAAGCTGTTCGCCGGGTTGAAATACCCAAAGAGAACGACAAAAAGCGAGCTTTAGGCATCCCTACGGTAGTGGATAGAGTCATTCAGCAGGCAATCACCCAACAATTAACACCTATTTACGAAAAACAGTTCTCGTCCAACAGTTACGGTTTTCGTCCAAAACGCAGTGCTCATCAGGCCATAAAGCAGTGCCAAACCAACGCAAACGAAGGTTATCGTTACGTTGTGGACATGGATTTGGAGAAATTCTTTGATATTGTTAACCAAAGCAGGCTGATAGAGATTTTATCCCGAACCATTGAAGATGGCAGGGTAGTATCATTGATACATAAATACCTAAAAGCAGGCGTAATGGTACAGGGAAAATTTCAAGAGACATCGATGGGAGTTCCGCAAGGAGGAAACCTAAGTCCGCTGTTGAGCAATGTAATGCTCAACGAACTGGACAAGGAACTAAAGGAAAGAGGACATCGTTTTGTCAGATACGCTGACGACTGTATGGTATTCTGTAAAAGCCGCCGAGCCGCCCAGAGGGTGCTTGTCAGCCTTACCAACTACATCGAACAAAAGCTTTATCTGAAAGTAAATAGAGAGAAAACCACAGTTGCACACATCAAGGACGTTAAGTTCTTGGGGTATGGATTTTACTTCAACAAAAATGGTTGCAAAATGCGCGCCCATAAGAAAAGTGTTGAAAAGATGAAAGAGAAAATCCGAGAACTGACCTCACGGAGCAACGGATGGGGCAATGAACGCCGAAAGGAAGCAATAAGACAGTACATCACAGGCTGGCTTAACTATTTTCAGCTGGCAGACATGAAAGGATTGTTGGAACGCATAGATGAATGGTATCGAAGAAGAATCAGGTCATTGATATGGAAACAATGGAAAAGTATCAAAACCCGAATTAGGAATCTGATAAAACTGGATATCCCGAAAAACAAGGCAAAGGAATACGGCAACACAAGGAAAAGCTACTGGCACATAGCTAATAGTCCAATCCTTAGCAGAAGTATCACCAATGAACGCCTTAAGCAGTCGGGTTACCTGTTCTTTACTGACTACTATCAAAAATTGCGTTGTGTAAATTAAGAAACCGCCGTATACCGAACGGTACGTACGGTGGTGTGAGAGGTCGGAAAATGAAATAGGAGGAAAACCTATTTTATTTTCCTCCTACTCGATTTTAGTGCGTCAGGCATGTTTAATAGCTCTAGGGTGCAAGTCCCGAACACGCTTTGTAGTGGGAAGTGTTAGCCGACGGCAAGGGTGTCCTTCGCGAGAAGGAATCTGAAGGAAGCCCAAGGCAAACTCTCGAGCCTACGAACAGAAACTGTATAAGAGGCAGTCATGGCAGGATAAGATTGCTAAAGAAATCAAAGTCCCACACTATACAGATGCCATGAATGTATATGCAGAGGCTACATGAGAGGAAAGCGATTAGACTTACCCTGAGAGATCTGATAACAATCTGGCAGCGGGAGAAGCGCAACCTAAAGCGGAAACAGCTTGCAGGGATGCAAGCACTGGTGTTATCAGAAGTCAGCAGAAGCCATAGTATTCCAAGTAATGTTGGGAAAAGGGCTGAATGTTAAAATTGGCAAGGAAACAGCTAAATCATTTGAAGCGAAAAAAAAAAAAAGCCGAAACACGTAAGAGAACTGTCTGCATGAGGAAAGGTCGGAAACCGAAAGTAGACTGCAGAAGGAGCTTAGCAGAAAATGAAAGAAACTGACGGAATTGCCCGAATGCGCTATCGGTTAAAGTAATGCTAGAGAGAATATTCGACAGAAGAAACCTTGAAAGAGCCCTTGTTGCCGTAGAACGCAACCAAGGGGCAGCGGGTATTGACCATCGCAGAGCGATGAACTTCGCCCCTATGTAAATGCCCACTATCAAGCCCTACTGAAAAGTATACTCCAAGGCACTTATGAGCCACAACCCGTGCGGAAAGTAGAAATACGCAAACCACAGGGCGGCAAAAGGATGCTAGGAATTCCTTGTGTAGTGGACAGGATGCTGCAACAAGCGGTCTCCCAATGGCTAATTCCACAGTACGAACAGGAATTTAACGAAAACAGCTTTGGTTTCAGGCCTGGTAAGAATGCCCATAAGGCAGTAATGACTGCCCAAAAGTACCTTAACACAGGTCGGGAATGGATAATAGAGCTGGATTTGGAGAAATTCTTCGACAAGGTAAACCACCAGCAACTACTGGGTTTACTAAGTAAGAAGATTGCGGACAAACGGACCCTAAAACTAGTCAGCCTTTACCTGAAAAGCGGCATAATGGAAGGCGGAGTGCTAAGCCCTCGCAGCGAAGGTACCCCTCAAGGTAGCCCGTTAAGCCCATTGCTTTCCAACATCATTTTAAATGAGCTGGACAAGGAGTTGGTAAAGCGGGGACATAAATTTGTGCGTTATGCCGATGATTGCAGTATCTATGTACAAAGTAAGAAAGCAGCCCAAAGAGTAGCTGCCGGAATCATAGAATACATAGAAAAGGAGCTACTACTAAAGGTAAACAGGGTAAAGACGAAAATCAGCCGACCCTCCAACAGCTACCTGCTTGGCTTCAGCTTTTATAAAACAAAGAAAGGCTGGCAGATTAGAATAGGAGAACAGCCCTTCCAAAGGGTGAAAGCGAAATGTAAAAGGATAACCCAATCAAGTAACCCCAGCCCAGAAGCAAACAAGCTTAAAAAGCTCGACGAAATCATCAGAGGCTGGGTAAACTACTTTAAAATCGCCAATGCGAGAAGTAAAATGGAGAAACTTGATGAATGGTTAAGAACCCGATTGCGAATCAACACCTGGAGGAGATGGAAACGGATACGAACCAAAGTCTCCAACCTAATAAAACTCGAAGTAGGAAAATCATTGGCCTATCAGTGGGGCAACACAAGTAAAGGTGCAGCCAGAGTTGCACACAGCCCCATTTTACTTAGAACGCTGAATATCAGCTACTGGAAAAAGAAAGGCTATTGGGGTTTTCAGCATTATTATTGTCAATGGCAAGCCGATGGGCAACCGTCGTTATTTTAACAAACCGCCGTATACGAGAACCGTACGTACGGTGGTGTGAGAGGACAGATAGGGAAATAATCCCTATCTTCCTACTCGATATTAATATTTGGTTACAAACCTAATTTCTTTTTAAAGTCAGCAGGGATTCCATCTTTATGCAATAAAAACGCAGTTGTTTTATATTTGACAAAGTTTTTGGTTACGTATAAATATCCTTTATAATCGTTGCTTTCTCCCCAAGAGTTTTTAACGATATAATATTCTTTACCGTTTTGGTCTTTAGCGATACCGGTAATTTGCATACCGTGGTCATCAGTAGTTGAATAGTTATCAAATGCTTGTTGACGAAGCTCTTCAGTAATATTCATTTCCGGTTTTGGTCCGTTGAACATTGCCGCTTTCTCCTCAGGGCTCATTTCATCGTATTTTTTTTCTGGGACAAAAGCTACACCGTTTTTCCAGCTAAAGCTTTTTTCACTTACATCCGTAGCCCAGGCAACGGTAAATCCTTTTTTAATAGCATTGTCAATAATGGTGATGATGTCATCCATTTTAACATTATAAATCTGATCCAATGACCAGTTATCCGGAACCATTAAAGTCATTTTTTCATAATATGGGTTGGTTGTAAATGACGATAATTCAACATAGTCTTTAGGGTTAAGGCCAACTCTTTCTTTTGCAAATGACTGAGGGGTATAAGTTTTGCCTTCATAGGTGAAAGTTTCAGGAACCTGACCTAAATATGAATCGATAACAGCGGTATAAGCTTTCTTCCAGTTCGGAGTTAATTCACCATTAGGATTTTTTACCACGGCTTCCAATATCGCCTTGGTTAGTTCTCCCATTTCACTAAACTTATTCTTTTTAGTACCGTAGTTTAAACCAGTGTAAACATCCTGAGGCAGGGCCCCATATTTAGCATACATGTTAACTACATCGTGACATGCTCCACCATCGCCTAAGCTAATAGCACCGTGCATACGCACATAGTTTACTCCTTTTTCGATATAGGCATTACGTGCCGTAAAGATTTCAGCTATATCTACAGGCTTTTTACCCATACGAATCATTTCCGATTCAAGAAATGAGTTGGTTGAGTAACTCCAGCAAGTACCAGAACTACCTTGGTCTTTAACTGAAGTAGCTTCAATGTTAACTACCGGAGTAAAAACAAAAGCATTTTTACTAACTTGACTTTGATTGTTCTTTAAACTATTAATCAGGTTATCCTGTGCATTGGCTCCTAATGCAAGGGCAATGAAAGGAACTGCAACTAAATTTTTTAAGTTCATGAGGATTGAATTTCTTTAAACAGCGCCAAATATAATAATTCAACAATGGAGTAAAGGACAATAATGTTTTGTAACTGAATTATTTCAGTTATTTAATGCAGAGTTGTCTTGTTTAAGATGCTTAAAGCTAGTTGGTTAATGTAATTGCTGTAAGGTTCTTCGATAGAAGTTGATCTGTTTTGGCAGATAGCAAGGTTAAATCATATGCTTGTATCTCAATACAAAAACAACTGTTTGGACTAAGCTTAAAGCAATAAATACCCATCCAATGGCTTTGTTAATGTTGCCATTTACCAGTTTGTTGATGCGATCTTTCTTCCAATGTGCTATTCCTGCAAAAAGCAATAAGAGACCTAATGCTCCCGCAGCCGCACCCAAAACAAATAATGATTTTTCTGTTTTATTATCCAATGAAAAAACATTGATACTGGTATTGTAAATCAATACTGTACTCCAAAATGGCAATAATAAAGGGTTAACGATGGAAAGGGTAAAACCTTTTATGAAATCACCCCATAAGGTTGAAGGAAATTCCTGTGGTTTGGTACTTTCCGGTTCCTTGTATTTGATGATTTTAAAGATTCCTAAACCTAAAAGCAAGGGAATCATAAAAAATCCAGCGTAAGTAAAAAACGAGCTTTGTGGGTTAATCAGGCTAGCGCCGGCAACAGCTAGGGCTGCGTACAATACCTCTGGTAAACAACCGCCAACAGAAACCCAAAATGCTGCACGAAAGTCTTTGTTTACAGATGTTTGAATAACGGTAAGGTTTACCGGCCCCAGTTGTAGGGAGCCGATAAAGCTTGCCACAAATGCAATTATAAAAATATAGAGTTGCTCCATTTAATATTTTATTCGTTAGCAGCAACTCGTTTAATGTCTGCTCCTAATGCTTTCAGGCGTTCTTCAATATCCTGATAGCCACGATCAATTTGTTCAATATTGTAAATAGTACTCTTACCTTCGGCTGATAATGCGGCAATTAGCAATGAAACCCCGGCTCTGATATCAGGTGAAGTCATTGAAATTCCACGTAACTGATTGCGTCTACCCAAACCTATAACATTAGCGCGATGAGGATCGCAAAGAATGATTTGAGCACCCATGTCAATAAGTTTATCAACAAAGAATAAGCGACTTTCAAACATTTTTTGGTGAATTAACACGCTTCCTTTAGCTTGAGTAGCTACCACCAACACTATACTCAACAAGTCAGGAGTAAAGCCAGGCCATGGAGCATCAGCTATGGTAAGGATAGACCCATCAATAAATGTATCGATCTCGTAAATCTCCTGAGAAGGGATAAAAATGTCGTCACCCCTGCGTTCAAGTTTAATTCCTAAACGTTTGAATACCTCTGGAATAACTCCCAATTCATCGTATGCAACGTTTTTAATGGTGATTTCCGACCGGGTCATTGCTGCAAGGCCAATGAAACTACCTATCTCAATCATATCAGGAAGCATGCGATGCTCGGTTCCGCCAAGCTTTTCAACACCTTCAATGGTTAATAGGTTTGAACCGATTCCTGAAATTTTAGCTCCCATGCGGTTAAGCATTTTGCAAAGTTGTTGCAAATAAGGTTCGCAGGCAGCGTTGTATATTGTTGTTGTTCCTTTTGCCAAAACAGCCGCCATAACAACGTTCGCAGTTCCGGTTACAGAAGCTTCATCTAAAAGCATGTAGGTGCCTTTTAGATCACTGGCATCAACACTAAAAAAGTGCTCAACAGGGTTGTAGTTAAATTTAGCTCCTAATTTTTCAAAGCCAAGAAAGTGCGTGTCTAACCTACGACGACCGATTTTATCACCTCCTGGTTTTGGGATGTAGGCTTTTCCAAAGCGAGCTAACAACGGGCCAACAATCATTACTGAGCCACGTAAAGCGCCACCTTTTTTCTTGAACTTATCAGAGTTAAGGTATTCAAGGTCGATGTTTTTAGCCTCAAAAGTATAAGTGTCTTTCGATAAACGTTCAACGGAAACACCTAAATCTTTTAGCAGATCTATAAGTTTATTAACATCCACAATATCTGGAATATTGGAGATGGTCATTTTTTCTTCGGTTAATAATACCGCCGAAACGATTTGTAAAGCTTCATTTTTGGCACCCTGCGGAGTTATTTCTCCTTTTAGTTTTTTTCCTCCAATAATTTCAAAAGCACTCATCTATGTTGTAGTAGTAGGGTTTTGTGTTGTAATGTATTGTGTTAAAATTAACAGGTTTGATTCTCTTACCTGTCTGACCGTTTATTATATTGTTGTTTATAATTTCGATTGTTGTTATCTCGTCCACCTTTGTCTCTGTTATCGCTCTTATAACCACCTGAATGGCGTTTATAGTCTTTTTGGTCACGATCTTTAGAGCCTTTATCACGATCTTTTTGCATTTTTTCACGTGCTTCACGTGTATCGCGATTACTGGTTTGACGAGCAATCGATTTAAAGTCCAGTTTGCTTAGAGACTGAGCTGCCTCTTCTGCATTTAGCTGGAAATTTGAAAGATCATTCAAATCATTGATGATGGTTTCATCGCTTACTGTATCCTTATTCCAAGCGATGTATGACATCTTCATGAATGCAGCCAATGAGTTTACAAACTGATTTCTTTTATCGGACTCCGGTGAGTTACGAGCCTTATCCAACATATACTCAAGCGTTTTACCATAATGTTTGAATCTGATATGGTTCGATGGGTATTTCAATCGATGAGGTTTTGCGTAAATTGATTCCTTTGAAGGAACCGGGAATGGCGAGTCGACTTCTAACTCGAAATCAGAGATAATGAACAAGTGATCCCACAGTTTGTGTTTAAAATCAGTAACATCACGCAAATGCGGGTTCAGTTGGCCCATTAATTCAATTACAGCCTGCGCATATTTATTACGTTCCTCCTTATCCTGCAAGGTTAGAACATGGTCAATCATATTTTGTACGTTGCGCCCATACTCGGCCATTTTTAATCGCGGACGGGTAGTGTTGTAATCAAACGGCTTTAGATTGTCTTTTGACATGGATTGTTATGTTTACTGGTGAACTTACACTATAGGTTTATGGTTGTTATTCAACTATCCTTAGTTTGGCAAATTTAAGTAAAAGCTGCTTTTGTCCAAGCTCCTTAAAGAATATAGTTGCTTTTATATCCGGTTTTTTTCCATCCAAATTTATCACCTTACCAAAACCAAAACGTTCATGTTCAACTTCCATGCCTACTTGTAAATCAGAGGTATCACTTGGAGCAAAACCTTCGGTTGGCGTATGAGCTTTAGCCAATAACTGAGTGGTTTTAGGTTTAGAAGAAATTTTCGGTTTGGCCGCAAATTCTGTAAATCCTCTTCGTTCATCCCCGAAATCAATATAAGGATTTTGTTCTTTTTGCTGCTTTGCCGGATTGAAATCCAGATCGAGGAATTTTGGATCAACTTCATCCAAAAATCTGCTTGGTTCAGAATTCTGCAGTGTGCCAAATTTGAAACGACTGGTGGCATAAGTTAAGGTCAGTTTTTTTTCAGCACGTGTGGTAGCCACATAAAACAAACGACGCTCTTCTTCCAAATCCTGACGTGAGTTTAGGGACATTTGAGAAGGGAATAAATTCTCCTCTAATCCAACAATATACACATGAGAGAATTCCAAACCCTTTGAAGAGTGTATGGTCATCAACGACACTGTATTTTTATCTTCTTCTTCCTGCTTTTCATCACCGGTAAGAAGGGCAACATCCATCAAAAACTGGCTGATACTACGGTCTTCTATATCTTCACGTTCACTAAACTCTTTAATACCGTTTAGTAATTCCTGAATGTTTTCATAACGGCTAAGCCCTTCAATTGACTTGTCAGCATGCAATTCACGCAAAATGCCTGATTGCTTTGCAATATGTTCTGCAACATCATAAGCACTGTTGCTTTTGGCAAGTGCTTGAAAACTGCGAATCATGGTGGCAAAATTCATGACGTTTTCCACCCCACGACCGCTTATGTATAAATGAATATTTGATACAATTTCCCACAATGGCAGGTTTTTCTCATCTGCCAAAACGATAATTTTATCCAAACTGGTTTTGCCAATACCACGTACAGGATAATTGATCACACGTTTTAAGGCTTCCTCGTCATTAGGATTAATGGTTAACCTGAAGTAGGCAATCAGATCCTTAATTTCTTTACGCTGATAAAATGACATACCTCCGTAAATCTTATACGGAAGATTTAGCTTACGTAAAGCTTCCTCGAGAGAACGCGACTGAGCATTTGTACGATACAGAATTGCAAAGTCGTGAAAGTTAAGTCCTTTAAGACTTCGTTCCTGAGCTATTGATTCAGCTACAATTTTGCCTTCTTCATTGTCGCTAAAAGCTCTGATTACTTTAATTTTTTCTCCGGTTTCATTTTCAGAGAAAACATTCTTTTCGAGCTGATTTTTATTGTTTTTGATGATGCTATTGGCAACTTGAACAATATTTTGGGTAGAGCGATAATTCTGTTCCAGCTTAAATATATTCAGTTCGGGATAATCCTTTTCAAAGTTGAGAATGTTCTCAATATTGGCCCCGCGAAAGGCATAAATACTTTGAGCATCATCTCCTACAACGCAAATATTACGATTTACTGCAGCCAGTTTTTTTACAATAATATATTGTGAAAAGTTAGTATCCTGATACTCATCAACCATCACATATTTGAATTTATGCTGGTATTTGTTCAGTATATCAGGGTATTGCTTTAATAGGATATTGGTTTTGAAAAGCAAGTCATCAAAATCCATTGCTCCGGCTTTATAACAACGCTGGGCATAAATCTCATAAAGCTCTGCCATTTTACTTCTGCCCGAAGAGAAATCATCAGCTTGTATTTGCTCATTCTTTTTGTATTCAGCAACCGAAATTAGATTGTTCTTTGCAGAGGAGATTCTGTTTAAAACGAAGTTTACATTGTACAGCTTATCATCAAGCTGTTGTTCCTTAATGATGGTTCGTAATAAGCTTTTGCTATCGTCCGTATCGTAAATGGTGAAATTGCTCGGATAACCTAGTTTATCGGCTTCAACACGTAAGATACGGGCAAAAATGGAGTGAAAAGTACCCATCCAGATATTGCGTGCATCGGGGCCTACAATGGCTGAAATACGCTCACGCATTTCACGAGCAGCTTTATTAGTAAACGTTAAGGCTAAAATATTAAACGGATCAACCCCTTTATTAATTAAGTGGGCAATGCGATATGTAATTACACGAGTTTTTCCAGAGCCCGCTCCGGCAATAATCATCAATGGGCCTTCAGTGCATTCAACAGCACTTCTTTGCGTAGGATTTAATTTATCTAAATAACTCAATTGAACTCCCCAATTTTAAAAGCCTGCTAAGTTAAGCAAACTTATTGAAGTAAGAGGAAAAACAGGATGTTTAAGGTAGCGTTTCCTGATTAGCGTTTACGGGCCTCGGCTTCTTCTTTAAGACCATAATCGCTGGTAATCCAAATTACCACTCTTCTGTTCTTAGCTCGGCCAGTTTCAGTCTCGTTTGATGCAATAGGTTGCGTATCTCCAACCCCATAAGCGTTTAATCTTTCTGGAGCAATATCATGGGCAATAAGGTATTTTCTAACCTCGTCTGCTCTTTTATAAGATAATGAAATGTTGTATGCATCATCTCCCGAATTATCTGTATGACCTTGTATTATGTTGTATGTTTTAGCGTATTTTTTAAGAATAGCCACCAATCGGTTTACGGAAGATTCAGCCTCTGGACGTAATTCATATTTGTTAAGATCAAAAAATACTTCATTCACGAAAGTTATTTTAATTGAATCACCAACTCTTTCAACTTTACTGTCCTTTACATAGCGTTGAATTTCAAACGCTTGTTTGTCCATGTATTTCTTGATGTAGGTGCTGGAACTTGCAGTTTTGGCTTTTTGGGTAGAATTACAAGAATGGAGGCCAAAGCATAGTATCCCCACAATCGGAATACATAACAACAAGAAGCTGCGCTTTGGTATGTTTTTCATCATAAACAATTAATAAACAGATCGATTTTATAACAAACCTACACGATTTAAGCGAAATAGCAAGTAGTTGTGCAAAAAAGTTGTTATGGTAAAAATAAATACTTTTTAGTTAAAATTAATTAATATTAGTTAGTATCTTGACTCGTTTTACCTTAAGTAAATCAATTTTAGCTTATGTTCGAAAAAATTACAAACAAGCCGTTTCATATTTCTATATTTCTTTCTTCCTTTGTCCCCAAATTCTAATTTCATGGATACCATCAAGAACTATATTGAAGCTAACAAACAACGTTTCCTCGATGAACTGTTTGATATTTTGCGCTTCCCCTCGGTTAGTGCCGATCCTCAATACAAAGAATCTGTATTAAAAACGGCTGATTATCTTCAACAACGCCTGATTGATGCCGGCGCTGATAAAGTTGAAGTATGCCCAACGGCAGGATATCCAATAGTTTACGGTGAGAAGATTATCGATCCTTCCTTGCCAACTGTAGTAGTTTACGGTCATTATGATGTTCAACCGGCAGATCCACTTGAATTGTGGCATACACCTCCGTTTGAACCGACTGTGAAAATTACAGAGGAGCATCCTGAAGGGGCGATTTATGCACGTGGCGCTTGTGACGATAAAGGTCAGATGTATATGCACGTTAAGGCATTTGAGCTGATGATGAAAACAAACACACTGCCTTGTAATGTGAAATTCATGATTGAAGGGGAAGAGGAAGTAGGTTCTGCTAACCTTGCAACCTTTGTTAAAGCTAACAAGGAGCGTTTGAAAGGTGATGTAGTATTAATTTCTGATACTTCAATGATTGCCAACGATACTCCATCAATTGAGTGTGGCTTACGTGGTTTAGCTTATATGGAAGTAGAAGTTATTGGTCCTAACCGTGACTTGCATTCCGGCGTTTATGGTGGTGCGGTGGCTAACCCTGCAACCATCTTAGCAAAAATGATTGCTTCATTACATGATGAAAATAACCACATTACCATTCCTGGGTTTTACGATAAGGTAATTGAGCTTTCTGATGCAGAGCGTGCTGAAATGGCAAAACAACCGTTCAGTGAAGCAGCATACAAGAAAGATTTGAATATTGACGAAGTTTGGGGTGAAAAAGGTTACAGTACAATTGAACGCACTTCAATTCGTCCAACATTGGAAGTTAACGGTATTTGGAGCGGTTATATTGGTGAAGGAGCTAAAACCGTGTTACCTTCAAAAGCAAATGCAAAAATTTCTATGCGTTTAGTGCCTGGTCAGGATTCGCATGAAATTTCAGAATTGTTTGCAAAACACATTGAATCGATTGCTCCTAAATACGTGAAAGTGAAAGTTTCTGCTCATCATGGAGGAGAACCAGTGGTGACCCCAACTGATTCAGTTCCGTTTAAGGCAGCAAGCAAGGCAATGGAAGAAAGTTTTGGTAAAAAACCTATTCCAACTCGTGGAGGAGGAAGTATTCCTATTGTTGCTTTGTTTGAAAAGGAACTTGGGTTAAAATCAGTGTTGATGGGCTTTGGCTTAGATTCAGATGCATTGCACTCTCCTAATGAGAAATACGGTTTGTTCAATTACTACAAAGGAATTGAAACTATTCCGTTGTTCTTTAAGCACTATGCTGAATTGAGTAAATAATCAAACTAAAAGAGATAGTTTAAAAAAGGCAGCTTAAGGTTGCCTTTTTTGTTGGCAGATGTAGAGACAGACGCCCATGTTGTTTGAAAATGAGTAATGTATTGGGGACTATGGGGAAATAATTCAACTTAAATTTTGTAACTATTGGTTAATTGAATTGGTATAAGTTATTTAAATAAGGTCACTTGCCAAACCAAACCAGGACCTTGTTCTCTTATGACATTTTCACCAACCAGAATCTTGGGCTTTGCGCAGGGGCAAAGAATCCGTGTCATTTTCTTTTTTCTGTCAGTTTGTATCCTTCTTTTAATTCCTAAACATTCTGATACTGCGGTATTGTGCAGCCCCATTAGAGAGAGAGCCGTTTATAAGAACCATCTTAATTACAGGTTCAATGCTTATGGCGATTTTCTATTAAAAAGATATTCGGTTCACGGCATAGACGTATCCCGTTATCAAAATAAAATTGATTGGAAGAAAGTAAAAGAGTTAAATAAATGTGATAATACCATTTCCTTTGTTTATATAAAAGCATCAGAAGGAGAGGATGATATTGATCCAATGTTTTCATATAACTGGTTAGAAACCAGAAAAGCAAACTTAAAAAGAGGAGCTTATCATTACTTTAAACCCAAACGCTCGGGTAAAAAGCAGGCAAAATTATTTTTAGCCACCGTAAATCATTTTCCCGGAGATCTTCCACCGGTGGTAGATGTGGAAGAAAAAGGTAAAATGAAGCTCAAGCCTTTTCAGAAAAACTTACGGGAATTTATCGTTGAAGTTGAAAAAAAGGTTGGAGAAAAACCGGTCATTTATTGTAGTTATCGATTTTACCAGGATTTTATTAAAAATGGTTTTAAGGATTATCCATGTTGGATAGCCAACTATCATCAAACTAAATTATTGGGAAACGGTAATAATTGGCATTTTTGGCAACATACAGATACTGGGCGAGTTAAGGGAATAATTGGTAGAGTTGATCTCAATACCTT